>NZ_JBEZYN010000026.1:0-101001 GCF_040638605.1 Streptomyces sp. NPDC026092 | reverse complement strand
ACGGGGTGGAGGTCCACCGCAACGAATCCATGAGCGTCGACGACAAGACGCCGACACCCCGAACCCCCTCACCACGCGCCCCTCAGCCCGCCGCCCCGTACACCCGCCCCGGGACCTCCGCCGCCGCCAGCAGTTTCAGCGTCGCCTCCCCCGCCTCCGCCGGGGTCCAGCGGGCGCCCTTGTCGGCCGAAGGGCCGGCCCGCCAGCCCTCCATGACCGTGATGCGGCCGCCCTCCGCCTCGAAGACGCGGCCGGTCACGCCCGCCGAGGACGCCGAGCCGAGCCAGACCACCAGCGGCGAGACGTCCTCCGGCGCGGCCTCGAGGCCCGCGAAGGCCTGCTCGGTCATCCGCGTTCTGGCCGCCGGGGCGATCGCGTTCACCTGGACGCCGTACCGGCCCATCTCCGCCGCCGCGACCAGCGTGAGGCCGACGATCCCGGCCTTCGCCGCCGCGTAGTTGCCCTGCCCGACGCTGCCGAGCAGCCCCGCGCCGGACGTCGTGTTGACGACGCGGGCCACCGGCGCGCGCCCCGACTTCGCCTCCGCCCGCCAGTAGGCGGCGGCGTGCCGCAGCGGCAGGAAGTGGCCCTTCACATGGACGCGCATCACGGCGTCCCAGTCGTCCTCGCCGAGGTTCACGAGCATTCGGTCCCGCAGGAAGCCCGCGTTGTTGACCAGCGTGTCGAGCCGCCCGAAGGCGTCGAGCGCGGCGGCCACCAGCGAGGCCGCGCCCTCCTCCGTGGCGATGTCGCCGCCGTGCGCGACGGCCTCGCCGCCCGCCGTACGGATCTCCTCCACCACCTGTTCGGCGGGTGAGCCGGAGCCGGCCGAACCGTCGAGCCCGACCCCCAGGTCGTTGACGACCACTTTCGCCCCCTCGGCGGCGAAGGCCCGGGCGTGCGCCCGGCCG
This sequence comes from Streptomyces sp. NPDC026092, assembly GCF_040638605.1. Classification (NCBI taxonomy): domain Bacteria; kingdom Bacillati; phylum Actinomycetota; class Actinomycetes; order Kitasatosporales; family Streptomycetaceae; genus Streptomyces; species Streptomyces sp. NPDC026092. Next base: position 100,090 of record NZ_JBEZYN010000026.1, on the reverse strand, counting down.
AGCCCCCGCCCCGCGCCCGTCACGATCACGACCCGGCCTTCGCACAGTCCCTCGCGCAGTCCCATCTCAGCTCTCCTTGTTGACAGTCGCGGCATCCAGAAACGCGGGGCGTTCTCCGCCCCCGTGCACCAGCAGTGCGGCCCCCGAGACGTATCCGGCCCGGTCGGAGGCGAGGAAGACGGCCGCCTCCCCCACGTCCGAGGGCTCGGCGAGCCGGCCGAGCGGCACGGTCCTGGCGACGGCCTCGATCCCGTCCTCGTTCCCGTAGTGCAGATGGGAGAGTTCGGTCCGGACCATCCCGAGGACCAGGGTGTTCACCCGGACGTACGGGGCCCACTCGACGGCCATCGACCGCGCGAGGTTCTCCAGGCCGGCCTTCGCGGCGCCGTACGCGGCCGTGCCCGGCGAAGGCCGGGTCGCGCTGACGCTGCCGATCATCACGACCGAGCCGCGCGACTCCCGCAGCAGCCCGTGGGCGGCGAGCGAGGCCGTGAGCGGGGCGGTCAGGTTCAACTCCATTACCCGCGCGTGCCGTTCGGCCTCGCCCTCCCCGAGCAGCCGGTACGGCGTGCCGCCCGCGTTGTTGACCAGGGTGTCGAGCCTTCCGTACCGCTCACCGACCCCCGCGAAGAGGTCGCCGACCGTCGCGGGATCCCGCAGGTCGACGGGGACGAACTCGGCCTCCCGGCCCGCTTCCCGCACCGGTTCGTCCGGCGGTCGGCGGGCGCAGACCACGACCCGCGCGCCCGACCCGAGGAAGGCCCGCGCGATGCCCGCGCCGACCCCCCGTGTGCCACCGGTGACGACCGCCACCCTCCCGTCCAGCTCCATCGGCTGCTACCTTTCCTGACCAAGCAGTCACCTAACAAATGTTTGGTGGAAAGGTAGCTGATCCGCTCATGGGTGTCTCCACCGCAAGCCCCGGCAAGGGCATCGCCCTTGTCACCGTCGACTTCCCACCCGTCAACGCCCTTCCCGTACAGGGCTGGTACGACCTCGCCGACGCGATCCGCGCGGCCGGCCGGGATCCCGAGACCCGCTGTGTCGTGCTCGCCGCCGAGGGCCGCGGTTTCAACGCCGGCGTCGACATCAAGGAGATGCAGCGGGACCCCGGCCACGCGAGCCTGATCGGCGCCAACCACGGCTGCGCGGAGGCGTTCGCGGCGGTCTACGACTGCGAGGTGCCGGTCGTCGCGGCCGTCGGCGGCTTCTGTCTGGGCGGCGGGATCGGGCTCGTCGGCAACGCGGACGCGATCGTCGCCTCCGAGGACGCCACCTTCGGACTGCCCGAGCTGGACCGGGGCGCGCTCGGCGCCGCCACCCACCTCGCCCGGCTCGTCCCGCAGCACCTGATGCGCGCGCTCTACTACACCTCACGCACCGCCACCGCCGCCGAGCTGCACGCCCACGGCTCGGTCTGGAAGGTCGTACCGCGCGCGGAACTCCTCGACGCGGCGCTGGAGTTGGCGGGCGAGATCGCCCGCAAGGACGGCTATCTGATCCGGCTCGCCAAGGCCGCCATCAACGGCATCGACCCCGTGGACGTGCGCCGCAGCTACCGCTTCGAGCAGGGCTTCACCTTCGAGGCCAACCTCAGCGGCGTCGCCGACCGCGTCCGCGACACCTTCGGCAGGGGCGAGGCCAAGGACGGGGCCGGGGCCGATGCCGGGGCCGATGCCGGGGCCGATGCCAAGGACGAAGCCAGGTCCGACAACAAGGCCAAGGAGGGCACCCCGTGACCGACAAGACCATGACCCCCGACGAGGTCGTCTCCCGCCTCCGCTCCGGCATGACCCTCGGCATCGGCGGCTGGGGCTCGCGCCGCAAGCCGATGGCCCTGGTCAGAGCGCTGCTCCGGTCCGAGATCACCGATCTCACCGTGATCTCCTACGGCGGCCCCGACGTCGGCCTGCTCGCCGCCGCCGGCCGGATCCGCCGGCTCGTCGCCGCCTTCACCACCCTGGACTCCATCCCCCTCGAACCGCACTACCGCGCGGCCCGCGAACGCGGCGACCTCGCCCTCACCGAGCTCGACGAGGCCATGTTCATGTGGGGCCTGCACGCAGCCGCCAACCGGCTGCCCTTCATGCCCGTCCGCGCCGGGATCGGCTCGGACGTCATGACGGTCAACCCCGAGCTGCGCACGGTCACCTCGCCGTACGAGGACGGGGAGACCTTCGTCGCCGTGCCCGCCCTGCGCATGGACGCCGCCTTCGTCCACCTCAACCGCGCCGACCGGCTCGGCAACGGCCAGTACCTCGGACCCGACCCGTACTTCGACGACCTCTTCTGCGAGGCCGCCGACACCGCGTACGTCTCCTGCGAGCGGATCGTCGACCGATTCGACGCCGACACCGCACCGCAGTCCCTGCTCGTCAGCCGGCACAGCGTCACCGGCGTCGTCGAGACCCCGAACGGCGCCCACTTCACCTCCTGCGTCCCCGACCACGGCCGCGACGAGCCCTTCCAGAAGCTGTATGCGACCACCCCCTGGCCCGAGTTCGCCGAACGGTTCCTCGCCGGCAAGTGCGAGGACGACTACCAGCAGGCCGTACGAACCTGGCACGAGGAGCAGCAGTGACCACCGCGACCACGCCCACGACCCGCGCCCCCCTCCTCCCGCCCACCCGCCCTGAGTACTGCATCGTCGCCTGCGCCGAAGCCTGGCGCGACAACGGCGAGGTCCTCGCGGCCGCGATGGCCCCCGTCTCCTCCTTCGGCGCCCGGCTCGCCAAACGCTCCTTCGCCCCCGACCTGCTCCTGACCGACGGCGAGGCGATGCTCGTCGGCCTCGACGGGGAGCCCGAGGGCTGGCTGCCGTACCGCCGGCACCTGACGATGGTCACCGGCGGCAAGCGGCACGTCATGATGGGCGCGAGCCAGATCGACCGGCACGGCAACCAGAACATCTCCTGCATCGGCGACTGGTCCCGCCCCGCCCGCCAGCTCCTCGGCGTCCGCGGCGCGCCCGTCAACACCCTCAACAACCCGGTGAGTTACTGGGTCCCCAAGCACTCGCCCCGGGTCTTCGTCGAGCGCGTCGACATGGTGAGCGGCGTCGGCTACGACCGGGCGGCGGCCGCCGGGGCGGAGCGGTTCCACCGGATCCCCCGGGTCGTCTCCGACCTCGGCGTCTTCGACTTCGAGACGCCCGACCGCTCCATGCGGCTCGCCTCCCTGCACCCGGGCGTCACCGTGGACCAGGTCCGGCAGGCCACCGGCTTCGAGCTCGTGATCGGTGACGACGTCCCGTACACCCGCGAGCCGACCGACGAGGAGCTGCGGCTCATCCGCGAGGTCATCGACCCCAAGGGGCTGCGGGACCGGGAGGTACGGGTCTGATGGAGACGGCGCTCACCCGGCTCACCGGGGTGCGGTACCCGATCGTCCAGACCGGCATGGGCTGGGTCGCCGGGCCACGCCTCGTCTCGGCCACCGCCGAGGCGGGCGCGCTCGGCATCCTCGCCTCGGCGACGATGACCGTCGACGAACTGCGCGCGGCGGTCCGCGAGGTGAAGTCCCGTACGGACCGGCCCTTCGGGGTCAATCTGCGCGCGGACGCGGGCGACGCCCGCGAGCGGGTGCGGATCATCGTCGACGAGGGCGTACGGGTCGCCTCCTTCGCGCTCGCACCGTCCCGCGGGCTGATCGCGGAGCTGAAGGACGCCGGCGTGGTCGTCGTCCCCTCGATCGGGGCCCGGCGGCACGCCGAGAAGGTCGCGGCCTGGGGCGCGGACGCGGTGATCGTGCAGGGCGGCGAGGGCGGCGGGCACACCGGCGACGTCGCCACGACGGTCCTGCTGCCGCAGGTCGTGGACGCGGTCTCCATCCCGGTGATCGCGGCCGGCGGCTTCCACGACGGGCGCGGTCTGGTGGCCGCGCTCTCCTACGGGGCCGCGGGCATCGCCATGGGCACCCGCTTCCTCCTCACCTCCGACTCCACCGTCCCCGACGCCGTGAAGGCGAAGTACCTCGCCGCCACGGTGAAGGACGTGACGGTGACGACGGCCCTCGACGGGCTCCCGCACCGGATGCTCCGTACGGAGATGGTCGCCGCCCTCGAACGGGCGGGCCGGGTACGGGCGTTGACGCAGGCGGTCCGCCGGGCGGCGGGCTTCCGCAGGCTCTCGGGGCTCTCCTGGCCGGCCATGGTCCGCGACGGCCTCGCCATGAAGCACGGCAAGGACCTGTCGTGGAGCCAGGTCCTGCTCGCCGCGAACACCCCCATGCTCCTCAAAGCGTCCATGGTCGAGGGACGCACCGACCTCGGCGTCATGGCGTCCGGACAGGTCGCCGGGATCATCGAGGACCTCCCCAGCTGTGAGGAACTCGTCCTGCGCGTCATGTCCGAGGCAGAGAAAGTGCTCCGCACCCTGCCGACAGCAGGGTGAACCCGCTCTCCCCCTACGGGAGTTCCAGCACAGGGAGTTCAGTCATGCCCCTATCGAGACGCGCACTGCTGAGCACCGCCGGTGCCACCGCCATCGTCTCGCTCGCCTCTCCGGCCGTCGCGGCGCCCCGCCGTCGGCTCCGCGCCTCGGCCGTCCGGCACATCCCCCTCCAGGGCGCGGTCAACGTCCGTGACCTGGGCGGCTATCTCACGTACACCGGCGATCGGGTGCGCCAGGGCCTGGTCTACCGGGCCGATGCCCTGGGCAAGCTCACCGACGCAGACGTGACCACGCTCGCGGGGCTTCGCCTGTCCACGGTGGTCGACTTCCGGATTCCGCTCGAGGTCCAGTCCGACGGCGCCGACCGGCTGCCCGGCGGGCTCGTCCCGGTCTCGCGGGCGGTGACCGACAACGGTCTCAACGCCCTGATCCGGGCGGCGATCGGCTCCCGGGACCCGGTGAAGCAGGAGGAGATGCTGGGCGGCGGCCGGGCGCCCGCGTTCATGGCGGAGGTCTACCGCTCGTTCGTCACCAGCGCCGACAACCGGGCGCGGTTCGCCGCGACGATCCGCGACATCGCCCGCCCGGGCGCGGGACCGCTGCTGTACCACTGCACGTCGGGCAAGGACCGTACGGGCTGGCTGAGTTACCTGCTGCTGACGGTGGTCGGGGTGCCCGAGCGGTACGCCGTGGAGGACTTCCTGGCCTCCAACACGTTCCGGGCCGCCTACGACGCCCAGCTCCGCGCGGGCCTGAAGCAGGCCGGGCTGATGCAGAACCCGGACCTGCTCATCCCGATGCAGGAGGTACGGACCGAGTACCTGAACGCCGCGCTGGCCGAGGCGAAGACCCGCTACGGCAGCGTGCTCCGCTACCTCACCGACGGCCTGGCTCTGGAGCCGCGCACCCTCGCGCAACTCCAGGACCGGCTCGTCGACTAGAGGACAGCGCCTAGGCGGCGCCGCCGGACCGGCGGCCACGACCGCCGCCTCCGCTGCGGGTACGGGTGGGCGAACCACCCGTACCCGTACGGGCGTTGGCACCGGAACCACCCGTACGGGCGTTGACACCGGAGCGGGAACGGCCGCCACCGTTGCCGCCGCCGGAGCCGCCACCGCCGCGGCGGGAGCGCGATCCGCCGTTGCGGGCGCTCGCGGGCTGGGTCGGCTGGGGGACCTCGATGACGACCGGGACGCCCGAGGGCTCGCGGGCGCCGGTGAGGCGGGTCAGCTCCTCGTCGCTGGACTTGATCTGCGCCGTGCGCGGGCTGATCCCGGCGTTGGACATCAGCCGGCCCATGTCGCGCTTCTGCTCGGGCAGGACGAGGGTGACGACGCTGCCGGACTCGCCGGCCCGGGCGGTGCGGCCGCCGCGGTGCAGGTAGTCCTTGTGGTCGATCGGCGGGTCGACGTTGACGACCAGGTCGAGGTCGTCGACGTGGATGCCGCGGGCCGCCACGTTGGTCGCGACCAGGACGGTGACCTGGCCGTTCTTGAACTGGTCCAGGGTGCGGTTGCGCTGCGGCTGCGAGCGGCCGCCGTGCAGCCCGGAGGCCCGGACGCCGCTGGCGAGGAGCCGCTTGACCAGCCGGTCCACGGCCCGCTTGGTGTCCAGGAAGAGGATCGTGCGCCCGTCACGCGCCGCGATGCGAGTGGTGACGGCCTTCTTGTCGGTCTCGTCGGCGACGTAGAGCACGTGGTGCTCCATCGTCGTGACGGCGCCCGCCGACGGGTCGACGGAGTGCACGACCGGGTCGTTGAGGAACATCTTCACGAGCCGGTCGATGTTCTGGTCCAGGGTGGCCGAGAACAGCATCCGCTGGCCGTTCGGCTCGACCTGCTTGAGCAGCGCGGTGACCTGCGGCATGAAGCCCATGTCGGCCATCTGGTCGGCCTCGTCGAGGACCGTGATCGCGACCTGGTCGAGCCGGCAGTCGCCCCGCTCGATGAGGTCCTTGAGTCGGCCGGGCGTGGCGACGAGGACCTCGGCGCCACGGCGCAGGGAGTTCGACTGCTTGGTGATCGACAGACCGCCGACGACGGTGGCGAGCCGCAGCTGCACCGAGGTGGCGTACGGCGAGAGCGCGTCGGTGACCTGCTGGGCGAGCTCGCGGGTGGGCACCAGGACCAGGGCGAGCGGCGCCTTGGGCTCGGCGCGGCGGCCCGCGGTGCGGGCGAGGAGCGCGAGGCCGAAGGCGAGGGTCTTGCCGGAGCCGGTGCGGCCGCGGCCGAGGATGTCCCGGCCGGCGAGCGAGTTCGGCAGGGTGGCGCCCTGGATCGGGAACGGCTCGGTGACGCCCTGCGCGTTCAAGGTCTTGACCAGGGCGGCGGGCATGTCGAGGGCGTCGAAGGACTCGACGGAGGGGAGCGCGGGCGTCAGCGTCTCAGGCAGGGTGAACTCGCGCGGCGGCGGAGGCGTGGCCGGTCCACGGCCGCGTCCGGCGGCCTTGGGCCTGCCGTTGCCCCTGGGGGCGGCGGAGCCGCGGCGGGAATTTCCGGACGTGGTTCCGGAGCGGGATTCGGCGGCCCGGCGGGGCCGCTGTTCGGAGCGAGTCATGGGAAATGCCTTCCTGGCCTGAGCAGACGCCCTGAGCAGTGCGCCCGGGCAGTGCGCCCGGGCAAGTGCCTGAGCACAGCGCGAGCCGGGACCCGCACCTGCGCGGTGCGGGCCCCGGCTGCGAGAATCGCGTACGGCGATCAGGCGGGGAGGATGTTCTCCGCCTGCGGGCCCTTCTGGCCCTGCGTGACGTCGAAGGTGACCTTCTGGCCTTCCTGCAGCTCACGGAAGCCGGAGGTCGCGATGTTGGAGTAGTGGGCGAAGACGTCGGCGCCGCCGCCGTCCTGCTCGATGAAGCCGAAGCCCTTTTCGGCGTTGAACCACTTCACGGTTCCGGTAGCCATGTTTTCTCCTGAATAGGTAAGGGTCCCATCCCGGAGAGTCCGGAAAACAAAATTGCGCCTGAGGAACATTCCCGTCAGGCGCACATAAAGTTCATGGGTACCAACTAGCAACACAGGGAACCTTAGCACGCCGCCCCACCCGAAGGGCGAGGCGGCGACGCACGTCACATACCGCGCGGTAGGGCCTCAGAGCCGCTCGATGATCGTCACATTGGCCTGGCCGCCGCCTTCACACATGGTCTGGAGGCCGTAGCGGCCGCCCGTGCGCTCCAGCTCGTGCAGGAGCGTGGTCATCAGTTTCACGCCGGTCGCGCCGAGCGGGTGGCCCAGCGCGATCGCGCCGCCGTTGACGTTCACCCGTGCCGGGTCGGCGCCGGTCTCCTTCAGCCAGGCGAGGACGACCGGGGCGAAGGCCTCGTTGATCTCGACGAGGTCCATGTCGTCGATGGCCATGCCGGTCTTCTTCAGGGCGTACGCGGTCGCCGGTATCGGCGCGGAGAGCATCCGGATCGGGTCCTCGCCCCGGACCGAGAGGTGGTGGATCCGGGCGCGCGGGGTGAGGCCGTGCTCCCGTACGGCCCGCTCGCTCGCGAGCAGCATGGCCGCGGCGCCGTCGGAGACCTGGGAGGAGCAGGCCGCCGTGATCGTGCCGCCCTCCACGACGGGCTTCAGGCCGGCCATCTTCTCCAGGGTGGTGTCGCGGCGCGGGCCCTCGTCCACGGTCACGTCGCCGTAGGCCGCGGTCTCGCGGTCGAAGCGGCCCTCGTCGATCGCGCGCAGCGCCCGCTCGTGCGAGCGGAGGGCGAATTCCTCCTGGTCACGGCGGGTGATCCCCCACTTCTTGGCGATCAGCTCGGCGCCGTGGAACTGGTTGACGGGCGCGTCGCCGTAGCGGGCCCGCCAGCCCTCGGAGCCGGCGTAGGGGCCCTCGGTCAGGCCGAGGGGCTCGGCGGCCTGCCGGGAGGCGAAGGCGATCGGGATCATCGACATGTTCTGCGTACCGCCGGCGACGACCAGGTCCTGGGTGCCGGAGAGGACGCCCTGGGCGGCGAAGTGCACGGCCTGCTGGGAGGAGCCGCACTGGCGGTCGATCGTGACGCCGGGGACCTCCTCGGGGAGTCCCGCGGCGAGCCAGGCCGTACGGGCGATGTCGCCGGCCTGCGGGCCCACGGTGTCGAGGCAGCCGAAGACGACGTCCTCGACGGCGGCGGGGTCGACGCCCGAGCGCTGGACGAGGGCCTTCAGGACATGGGCTCCGAGGTCCGCCGGGTGGACGGAGGCCAGGCCTCCCTTGCGGCGGCCCACCGGGGTGCGGACCGCTTCGACGATGTAGGCCTCGGCCATGACAACTCCTCCAGACGTCGGTGGAACGTGGGGCTAGGTGCGTACGGCGATCCCGTCCAGGACCATCGACAGGTACTGGCGGGCGATCTCCTCCGGGCTGTGCTGTCCGCCCGGGCGGTACCAGGACGCGGCGACCCAGACGGTGTCGCGCACGAAGCGGTAGGTGAGCCGGATGTCGAGGTCGGCCCGGAAGGTGCCGGCCTCCACTCCGCGCTCCAGGGTTCCCAGCCACGCCTTCTCGAACTTCTGCTGCGAGTCGGAGAGGTAGTGGAAGCGGGGCTGGTCGCTGAGGTGCCTGGACTCCTTCTGGTAGATGGCGACGGCGGCACGGTGCCGGTCGATCTCCCGGAAGGACTCGGTGACGAGGGCCTCGATGGTCTCCCTGGGGCCGAGTCCGGCGGCGAGGACGGCGTCGTACCCCTCCCACAGCTCGGTCAGGAAGGTGGAGAGGATCTCGTCGAGCATCGATTCCTTGGAATCGAAGTGGTAGTAGAGGCTGCCGGCGAGCATGCCGGCGGCGTCGGCGATCTTGCGGACGGTCGTGGCGTTGTACCCCTGGGCGGCGAACACCTCGGCCGCCGTGTCCAGGAGCTCGCGGCGCCGCTCGGGCGAGGCGGTCACGGGGGTCTTCTTCTTGCTGTCGCTGCTGGCTGTCTTCGGCACACGTCCATTCTGGTCCTACGCGCGTTGGCTGCTGACGGAGACGGTCTCGCCGGTCATGTAGGAGGAGTAGCCGCTGGTGAGGAAGACGATGACGTTGGCGATCTCCCAGGGTTCGGCGTACCGCCCGAAGGCCTCGCGCTCGGTCAGCTCGGCGAGCAGCTCGGCGGAGGTGACCTTGACCAGGTGCGGGTGCATGGCGAGGGACGGGGAGACGGCGTTGACGCGGACGTCGTATTCCGCCGCCTCGATCGCGGCGCAGCGGGTGAGGGCCATGACGCCGGCCTTGGCGGCGGCGTAGTGGGCCTGCCCGGCCTGGGCGCGCCAGCCGACGACGGAGGCGTTGTTGACGATCACGCCGCCGTGGTCCGCGCCCTGGAAGTGGCGCAGGGCGGCGCGCGTGCAGCGGAAGGTGCCGCCCAGGGTGACGTCGAGGACGCGCCCCCACTGGTCGTCGGTCATGTCGACGAGCGCGGCGGTGCCGCCGAGGCCCGCGTTGTTGACGACGGCGTCGAGGCGGCCGTGGAGCCGTACGGCGGTGTCGAAGAGGGCCTGGACCTGGCTCTCTTCGGTGACGTCGCAGGCGAGGGCGTCGACCCGGTCGGCGCCGAACTCGGCGGCGAGGGCGGCCTCGCTCTCCTTGAGGCGGCGGGCGTGGGCGTCGCTGATGAGGACCCTGGCGCCCTCCTCCAGGAAGCGGCGGGCGGTGGCGCCGCCGATGCCGGCTCCGGCGGCGGCGGTGATGACGGCGGTACGGCCGGCGAGCAGGCCGTGCCCCGGGACGTAGGGGGGTGGCGTCATGGGCGCGGCTCCTTCGGGAGGCCGAGCACCCGCTCGGCGATGAGGTTGCGCTGGATCTCGCTGGATCCGGCGTAGATGGTGTCGGCGCGGGAGAAGAGGAACAGCCGCTGCCACTCGTCGAGTTCGTACGGTTCGGCGGCGACGACCGTGGCGGCGGCGCCGCAGATGTCCATGGCGAGTTCGCCGAGGTCGCGGTGCCAGTGCGACCAGTAGAGCTTGGCCATGGAGGGGTCGGTGGAGCGCAGCGCGCCCGCGCGCATGGCCTGCAGCCCGGTCCAGGCCCGGACGAGCCGGTCGCGGATCAGCGGGTCGGCGAGGGAGCCGTTGCGCCGGGCGAGCGCGACGAGGCCCTCCCATTCGCGCCGGAAGCCGACCTGCTGGCCGAGGGTGGAGACACCGCGTTCGTAGCCGAGGGTGGCCATCGCGATCCGCCAGCCGTCGCCGGGCGCGCCGACGACGTGCGCGGCGTCGGCCCTGGCGCCGTCGAAGAAGACCTCGTTGAACTCGCTGGTGCCGGTGAGCTGGACGATCGGCCGGACCTCGACGCCCGGCTGGTCCATGGGGACGAGCAGGTACGAGAGTCCCGCGTGCCGCCGCGAGCCCGGCTCGGTGCGGGCGACGACGAAGCACCACTGGGACTCGTGGGCGAGGGAGGTCCAGATCTTCTGGCCGTTCACCACCCACTGGTCGCCGTCGAGGGCGGCGCGGGTGCGGACGGCGGCGAGGTCGGAGCCGGCGTCGGGCTCGCTGTAGCCCTGGCACCAGAGCTCCTCGACGGCCCGGATCGGGGGCAGGAAGCGGGCCTTCTGCTCCTCGGTTCCGTGGTCGATGAGGGTGGGGCCGAGGAGCTGTTCGCCGATGTGGTTGACGCGGGCGGGGGCGTCGGCGAGGGCGTACTCCTCGTGGAAGGCGATCTGCTCCTCGAGGCTCGCCCCGCGCCCGCCGTACTCCTTCGGCCAGCCGACGCAGGTCCAGCCGTGGGCGGCCAAGTGCCGTTCCCACGCGAGGCGTTCGGCGAAGGCCTCGTGCTCGCGACCCGGTCCACCGAGGCCCTTGAGGGCGGCGAACTCAGCCCCGAGGTGGGCCCGTAGCCAGTCCCGTATCTCGGTGCGGAACTCCTCGACGCTGCTCATGGCGCTGCTCATGGCCGTACGTTAACCTACCAAACACTTGTTAGGGAAGGAGCGTCGAAGGATGCAGATGCCCGTGCTGTACGAGCGTCGCGGCCCGGTCGCGTACGTGACCATGAACCGCCCCCGCTACCGCAACGCCCAGAACTCCGCGATGACCTACGCCCTGGACGAGGCCTTCTACCGGGCGGCCGAGGACTCCGAGGTCAAGGTCGTCGTGCTCGCCGGCGCGGGCGAGCACTTCTCGGCGGGCCACGACATCGGCACCCCCGAACGAGACGCCCATCTCCCCTTCAACCGCCGCGCCGGACTGTGGTGGGACCACTCCGACAAGCGCGGCGCCGAGTCCCGCTTCGCCCGCGAGTCCGAGGTCTATCTCGGCATGTGCCGGCGCTGGCGCGAACTCCCCAAGCCGGTGGTGGCCTCCGTCCAAGGGGCCTGTGTGGCGGGCGGGTTGATGCTGGCGTGGGTCTGCGACCTGATCGTGGCGAGCGAGGACGCGTTCTTCGCCGACCCGGTGGTACGGATGGGCATCCCGGGCGTCGAGTACTTCGCCCACCCGTGGGTGATGCCGCCGAGGATCGCGAAGGAGTTCCTGTTCACGGGCGACCGGATGAGCGCGCGCAGGGCGTACGAGATCGGCATGGTGAACAGGCTGGTGGAGCGGCGAGAGCTGCCGTCTGCAACCGATGAGTTGGCGCTACGGATAGCCGAGATGCCCCGACTGGGACTCGCCCTGACCAAGCGGGCGGTGAACCAGGCGGAGGACCTCCAGGGCCTGCACGCCGGGATGGACTCGGTCTTCGGGCTCCACCATCTCGCCCACGCCCACAACGCGGAGACCTCGGCGGACCCGCTGGGCGGGATGGACGTGGCGGCGATGAAGGAGGCGGGGGTCTGATGGACCTGTCGTACAGCGAGGAGGAACGGGAGTTCCGCGCGGAGGCGCGGGAGTGGCTGCGGGCCCACGTCCCGGCGGAGCCGCTGCCGTCCCTGGAGACCCGGGAGGGCTTCGCCGCGCACCGCGCCTGGGAGGCCGAACTCGCCGCCGACCGCTGGTCGGTGGTGTCCTGGCCGGAGCGGTACGGGGGCCGGGGCGCCGGCATCTTCCGGTGGCTGGTCTTCGAGGAGGAGTACTACGCGGCGGGGGCGCCCGGCCGGGTCTCGCAGAACGGCATCAACCTGCTCGCTCCGACCCTCTTCGACCACGCGACGGAGGAGCAGCGGGCGCGCGTGCTGCCCTCGATGGCGACCGGGGAGGTCGTCTGGGCGCAGGCCTGGTCGGAGCCGGAATCGGGCTCGGACCTGGCGTCGCTCTCCTCGCGGGCGGTACGGACGGAGGGCGGCTGGCTGCTGTCCGGCCAGAAGACCTGGTCCTCGCGGGCCGCCTTCGCCGACCGGGCCTTCGGGATCTTCCGCACCGACCCGGAGACGGACCCGGCCCGGCCGCACCGGGGGCTGACGTACCTGATGTTCGACCTGCGGGCGCCGGGGGTGACGGTCCGGCCGATCGGCCGGCTCGACGGGAAGCCGGCGTTCGCGGAGCTCTTCCTCGACGAGGTCTTCGTACCCGACGAGGACGTGATCGGGGAGCCCGGCCAGGGCTGGCGGATCGCGATGTCCACGACCGGCAACGAACGCGGCCTGATGCTCCGCTCCCCGGGCCGCTTCCTGGCGGCGGCCGACCGTCTGGTGGGGCTGTGGCGGGCGACGGGCGCGGACCCCGGGCTACGGGACCGGGTCGCGAACGCGGTGATCGGGGCGCGGGCGTACCAGCTCTTCACGGCGGGCGGCGCGTCGCGGTTCGCGGCGGGGGATGGGGGTGCCCCCGCTCGAGCGGAGTCGAGAGTGGGGGAGATCGGGGCGGAGTCGAGCCTGAACAAGGTCTTCTGGTCGGAGTACGACATCGCGCTGCACGAGACGGCGCTCGATCTGCTGGACGACGAGACGGAGTCGGCGGACGGGGAGTGGGGCGAGGGGTACGTCTTCTCGCTCGCGGGCCCGATCTACGCGGGCACCAACGAGATCCAGCGCGACATCATCGCCGAGCGGCTGCTCGGCCTGCCGAAGGGGCGGCGCTGATGCGATTCCTGCCGACGGACGAGCAGCGCGACTTCGCGCGCTCCCTGGACGCGATGCTGACGGCGGCGGACACGCCGACGGCGATACGTTCCTGGGCGACGGGCGACCCGACTCCCGGCCGCACCCTGTGGTCCCGCCTGGCGGAAGCGGGCGTCTTCGCCCTGGCGATCCCGGAGCACCACGAGGGCGTGGGCCCCCTCCCCATCGAACTGACCACAGCGTTCGTGGAGTTGGGCCGCCACGGGGTCCCGGGCCCGGTGGTGGAAACGGTGGCGGCGTCGGCACTCCTGACGGAACTGGCCGAACGGGGCGACCCGGCCCCCGCGAAGCGCCTGCTGCCGGGGCTTGCGACGGGGCAGACCATCGCCACGCTGGCCCCCGTTGTGGGCAGTCGTTCCGCCCAGCGGAACGACTGCCCACAACCCGGGGAGCCCCGGTACGCGCTGGACGCGGACGTCGCCGACGTGATCCTCGTCGTCCAGGGGGACGAACTCCGCCTGGCCCCCGGGCACGAGCCGGTCCGCACCTCACCGGACCCCGCCCGACGCCTCGCCCGCCCCACCCCCGGCGGGGAGCTCCTGGCAGCCGGCCCCGCCGTCACCGCGGCGGCCGCGCACGCCCGGCAATGGGCCATGCTCGCCACCGCCGCACAAGCCCTCGGCGTCGGGCTCACGCTCCTCGACCGGACCGTCGCGTACGCCAAGCAGCGCCGCCAGTTCGGCACCGAGATCGGCTCCTTCCAAGCGGTCAAGCACCGCCTCGCCGACACCCTGATCGCCCTGGAGTTCGCCCGCCCCCTCCTCTTCGGAGCAGCGGTCACGTTCCGGAGCACCGATCTCGCCGCCGCCAAGGTCGCCGCGGGCGAGGCCGCGTACACCGCCGCCCGTACCGCCCTGCAGATCCACGGCGCCGTCGGCTACACCGAGGAACTCGACCTCTCCGCCTGGCTGCGCAAGGCCCGTCCGCTCCGGGACGCCTGGGGCACCCCGTCCTGGTGCCGAGCCAGGGTCATGGAGACGTACGACCGCGACGCCGACGACGGTTCATGACGTCGTCTCACGCGGCGGGCTGTCGTCCGTACCGCGCCGGATCGTCCGCACCGGCCGCCCCGGCGTCCACGAACGGATGACCATGTCGTCGCCCTCGACGAACGTGCGGACGACCTCCGTCGGCTCGACCCGGAAGACGTGGAACGGCATCGGCATCCCGACCGCCTCCGCGTACCGGTCCAGCTCCACCGGGTCGGAGATCTCCACGACCCGGCCGGAGATCCGGACGTCCCCGCCGCCCATGTCCGTGCCCGAGCCCGGGTTGGCGAGCAGCGAGAAGCGGGGGTCGCGTCGCAGGTCCAGGGCCTTGCGGGAGTTCGGCATCATGCCGAGCCACAGCTCGTCCCAGCGGAAGTCCGCCTCGATCCCGCTGAGCCGGGGCGAGCCGTCCTTCCGCAGGGTGCCGAGCACGTGGTGGGTGAACTGCCCGAAGCGCTCCCGTACGGTCGAGGCGAGTTCGGGCTCGGCGGCGGCGAAGGCCGCCCAGGAGGTTCCGGATCCGGTGCTGGTGTGTCCCATGACTCCAGTGAACACCGGAAACCGGACATCCTCTGTCTGGATTACTCCGACGCCGCCGTGGCCGTCGAAGCCGCCGCGGCCTCCGTGGCCTCACGCTCCGCCCGGCTCCGCTCGACGCAGAACTCGTTGCCCTCGGGGTCCACCATCGTCACCCACCCCAGACCGCCGGGCTTCCGGTGGTCCTCGAAGACCGTGGCGCCGAGGGCGAGCAGCCGCTCGACCTCCTCGTCACGGCTGCGGTCCTGCGGCTGGAGGTCGAGGTGAACGCGGTTCTTGACCGACTTCGCCTCCGGCACCTGAATGAAGAGCAGCGCGCCCGCGGCGGTCTCGACCAGCGCCTCCGGGTCACCGGGCTTGTCGTCGTCGGAGACCTTGGAGTCCAGGGCGGCGGCCCAGAAGGTCGCCAGGGTGTACGCGTCGGCGCAGTCGATCGTCACATGTCGCACAAGAGATGCCATGGGCCCACTATCACGGGCCCACTGCCACCCGGCCACAGGTTTTCGACCGCCGTCACGCCCGGACGATGGACCTGGCCCGCGCGGCCGCCAGCCACGCCGGGAACTCGGCGACGATCCGGTCGTACAGCTCGGTGTCCGGGACGGTACGCGGGTCCAGGCCGGCGTGGAAGAAGCCCGCGTTGTCGACGCACCGCCTCTGCGGAACCGCCAACTCGTCCAGCTTCCGCAGGAATTCGAACTGCCGGCTGCCCGGGTCGCCGAAGCCGACGAACTGCCAGAAGAGCGGCAGCTCGGCCGCCTTGCACAAGTACCGCTCGGCCGCGAGCTTGTTGATCGGCCCGCCGTCCGTCTGGAAGACGACGAGCGCGGGGGCGGTCGCGCCGCTGTCGAGGTAGTGGTCGATGACCGCGTCCATCGCCAGGTGGTAGCTGGTCTTGCCCATGTGGCCGAGCCCGGCGACGATCCGGTCGATCCGCCCCTGGTGGCCGGCGAGTTCGATGTCCGTCTCGGCATCGATGTCGGTGGAGAAGAAGACGACGGGCACCCGCCCGTCGTCGTCCAGGTTGGCCGAGAGCCCCAACACCCGGTCGGCGAGCGCCTGGACGCTGCCGTCCTTGTAGTACGGCTTCATGGAGCCCGAGTAGTCGAGCACCAGGTAGACGGCCACCCGCTGCCCGTCCATCCCGTGCTTGCGCAGCGAGACCCCGGCCGACTTGTACAGACTCACCAGCGCCGGTGCGGTCTCCTCGACCTTGCGCAGACTCAGTGCCACGGACAGCTCCCCTCCCCATTACGAGGATGCCGAGCGTACGTGATCAGGGGGCGGGAACCAGGGGGTCGAGGCCGAGCGCGGCGGCGATACGGCCCCGGTGCTCGGCGGGCGGTCCGAAGAGGCGGGCGCACTGGTGGGCGCGTTTGAGGTGGTCGTGGGCCGGGTGTTCCCAGGTCACGCCGATGCCGCCGTGGAGCTGGATCATCTCGCCCGCGACCGTCTCGTACGTCTCCGAGCACACCGCCCGCGCGGCCGCCGCGGCGAGGGGTTCCGCGTCGGCGTGGGCGGCGGCCATGGCGAGGGAGCGGGCGGACTCGACGGCGGTGTACAGGTCGGCCAGGCGGTGCTTGACGGCCTGGAAGGAGCCGATGGGCCGTCCGAACTGGACGCGCTCGCCGACGTGTCGGACCGTGTCCGCCAGGGCCCGCTCGGCGCCCCCGACCTGCTCGGCGGCGAGGACGGTCGCGGCCACGTCGCGCACGCGCGCGAGGACGGCCTCCCCGTCGGCGGAGAGGAGCCGTGCGGGTGCCCGGTCGAGCCGGATCCGGGCGAGCGGGCGGGTCCGGTCGAGGGTGGGAGCGAGGGTGAACTCCCACTGATCGCCCCCGAGTTCATAGAGGCCCAGGCGGCCGGTGCGGGCGTCGACGGCGAAGACCAGGCACAGGTCCGGGCGCTCGGGTGCGGCCAGGACGTACTCCTTGCGGCCGGTGAGGTACGTGTCGCCGTCCGCCGTCGTCGCGAGCGCCCCCGCCTCCCAGCCGCCCTCCTCCGCCCAGGCGAGCGCGCCGGACCCGGTGCCCTCGGCGAGGCCGGGCAGGAGGCGGGCGCAGGCGTCCCAGTCGCCCGCGGCGAGGAGGGCGGTCACGGGCAGGACGGCCGAGCCGAGGAACGGGACCGGGCTGAGGGCCCGCCCCAACTCCCCCGCCACCACGGCGATCTCCGGCAGCCCGCAGCCGAGTCCGCCGTACGCCTCCGGTACGGCGAGGGCCGCCACGCCGATCTGCCCGGTCAGCGGTGCCCAGGCCGCCGCGCCCTCGTGGTGGGCGAGCACGGACCGTACCGCCGCCCGCAGTTCGTCCTGCTCAGGGGTCGTCCTCATGCGTCCTCTCCTCTCGCCGCGCGCCGCAGTTCGCCCTTGAGGAGCTTGCCTCCGGCGTTCCGCGGCAGCTCGGGGACGACGACGAAGCGGCGCGGGACCTTGAAGTTGGCGAGCCGCTCGCGGGCCCAGGTGGTCAACTCGCCCTCGTCCAGGGCGCGGTCGGTCACGACGAACGCGACTCCGACCTCGCCGAGCCGCTCGTCCGGTGCGCCGACGACGGCGGCGTCGCGGACGGCCTCGTGGCGCAGGAGGACGTGCTCGATCTCGGCCGGGTAGGCGTTGAAGCCGCCCACGACGTACATGTCCTTGAGCCGGTCGGTCACCGCGAGGTAGCCGCGCTCGTCGAGGGTGCCGATGTCCCCGGTGCGCAGCCAGCCGCCGTCGACGACCGCCTCGGCCGTGGCCGCCGGGTCGTCGAGGTAGCCGCGCATGACGTGGTGGCCGCGGACCTGGATCTCGCCGGGCTCCCCGGGGCCGAGCACCGCGCCGAGCGGGGAGGCGATCCGGATCTCGGTGCCGGGCAGCGGCAGGCCGACGGTGTGGGCGACGGTCTCGGCGTCGGCGTCCGTCGGGCAGACGGAGACCACGCCGCAGGACTCGGTGAGCCCGTACGCGGTGAAGACGTCGGGCGCCCCGAGTTCGTCCCGTATCTCCTGGACGAGCGGGGCGGGCACGGTGGCCGCGCCGGTCCCGGCGAGCCGGAGCGCGGAGAGGTCGTGCGCCGCGCGGCGCGGGTGGTGGATCAGGCCGTGGAAGACGGTCGGCGGTCCCATGAGGCAGGTGACGCGCTCGGCGGCGATCCGTTCCAGGACGCGGTCGGCGTCGTAGACGGCCTCGGGGAGCATGGTCGCGCCGGTCAGCAGGCAGGCGAGCACCCCGGCCTTGTAGCCGAAGGTGTGGAAGAAGGGGTTGACCAGCAGATACCGGTCGCCGGCGCGCAGTCCGACGAGCCGGGCCCAGTCGGCGTACACGCGCAGGGTCTGGCCGTGGGTGGTCATCACGCCCTTGGAGCGGCCGGTGGTGCCCGAGGTGTAGAGGATGTCGCAGAGGTCGTCGGGGCGTACGGCGGCGGCGCGGGCGATCCGCTCGTTCTCGGGGACGGCGGCGCCGGCGGCGAGGTAGGCGTCCCAGTCGGGTCCGTGGAGGGTGAGGGTGGAGCGCAGGGCCCCGAGGTCCTCCCCGGAGCCGTGCAGGGCGGCGACGTAGTCGGTGCCGAGGAAGTCGTGTTCGGTGAACAGGAACCGGGCGCCGCTGCGGCGCACGATGTCGGCGGCCTCGGCGGGCTTGTAGCGGGTGCTGACCGGTACGAGGACGGCGCCGACCGCGACCGCGCCGAGGGCGGCGGTGATCCAGCGGCGGCTGTTGGGGGCCCAGATAGCGACCCGGTCGCCGTGCCGTACGCCGTGGGCGAGGGCGGCGCGCGCGGCGGCGGCGATCTCGTCGCGGAGCCGCGCGAAGCCCCAGCGGACCCCGTCGTCGACTCCACCGGCCCCGCCCCCGACCAGCGCCTCAAGGGCTCGATCGGCGTGCTCGGCAGCCGCCCAGTCGGACAACTCGGCGATGGTGCGGGGTAGTTGCCCCGTGGGTTGCTGTGGCACTTGCTGGGGGCTGATCACTGACCCTCCCTACTTGACGTGCGAGCGTGGCGGGTATCCAATCACAGGTGTTTCGGTTAGGCATATACCTAGTAGGAACATTCTCAGGAGGCCCCATGGATCCGGATCCCACCGACATGAAGTCCGCACTGGCGGGCTTCTGCACGGGTGTCGCCGTCATCACCGCCCGCGACCCGGCCGACGGACGGCCCGTCGGCATGGCGGTGCAGTCCTTCTCGTCCGTCTCGCTCGACCCGCCCCTGGTCTGCTTCTGCCCGGCGCACACCTCGACGACCTGGCCGCGGATCCGCGCGTCGGGCCGGTTCGCGGTGAACGTGCTCGCGGCCGACCAGGAGGAGCTCTGCCGGCGCTTCGCGGTGACGGGCGGCGACAAGTTCGCCGGTACGGCCTGGCGGCCCGGCGCCGCAGGCGCGCCACTGCTCGACGGAGCGCTCGCGACGATCGAGTGCACGCTCGACGCCGTCCTGGACGGCGGAGACCACGCCATCGCGCTCGGCCGGGTCGACGCGCTCACCGCGCACCGCGACACCGGCCCGCTGCTCTACTTCCGCCGCAGCTACGGGCGCTTGCCCTCAGTCGCTTCAGAGGCTGCGCGCGCCTTCTCCAGCTCCTCGATGTCGGCGAGCATGGCGTCCGCCAGATCGCGCTCGGAGGCGTAGTACCGCTCGGCCCACTTGAGGGTGAGCGTGGGATACGCCCACGCCTCCTCGGCCTTCGCCCCCTCCACGTCGGCCTCCGCGCGCAGCCGCATGGTCTCGGCGAACTCCCGGTGCCGGGCGAGGACTTCGCGCTGCTGTTCGGG
This sequence comes from Streptomyces sp. NPDC026092, assembly GCF_040638605.1. Lineage (NCBI taxonomy): Bacteria > Bacillati > Actinomycetota > Actinomycetes > Kitasatosporales > Streptomycetaceae > Streptomyces > Streptomyces sp. NPDC026092. The sequence continues at coordinate 80,467 of NZ_JBEZYN010000026.1, read as the reverse complement.
TTCGAGGAGATGCCCGAGCCAGAGCCGCAGCATCGGCCCGTGCTTGAGCACGGGCGGATCCACGGGCGCGGTACGCGCCCACGTACGGACGGCGGCCATCCCCTCGTCCGTGATCCGGTAGACCCGCTTGTCGCGGCTGCCCGTCTCCTGGGCGACCGTCCGCGAGGTGGCGTAACCGGCCTTCTCCAGTCGCTTCAGCTCGCTGTAGATCTGGCTGAACGACGGGCTCCAGTAGAAGAAGCGCAGCGACCAGTCGGACCACTTCTTCAGGTCGTAGCCGGACAGCTCCTCGCCGAAGGAGAGCAGCCCGAGCACCGCCCAGCTGGTCGCCGGGAACCCCGGGATCTCCGGGACGTCTTCCTGACCTGCCCGCTTCTTGTCCGCCACGGACCGAAGTCTACGGCCCCCTTCCCCACCCCAGGTATGACTGCTAGAAGTATTCCTATTAGAAATAGAAGAGGAGAGGAGTTCACCGTGAAGTTCTCCATGATCTTCGAGGCCCAGCTCGTCGACCCGACCCCCGAGCGGGAGCGCCAGGTCATCCACGACTGCGTCGAACAGGCCGTCCACGCCGAGAAGATGGGCTTCGACCGCGTATGGGCGGTCGAGCACCACTCCCTCACCCAGTACGCGCACATGAGCGCGTCCGAGATCTTCCTGACCTGGGTCGCCGCCCGCACCGAACGCATCCGCATCGGCCACGGCGTCGTCACCATGCCCTTCGGCTACCAGCACCCGGTGCGGGTGGCCGAGCGCGCCGCGATGCTCGACGTGCTCAGCGGCGGCCGGGTGGACATCGGCGCCGGCCGGGGCGCGACCCGGCAGGAGATGCGGATGTACGGCGTGCGCCCCGAGGACACGTACCCGCAGATGGAGGAGGCGCTGCGGATCTTCTCGCACGCCTGGCGCGAGGAGCAGTTCGAGTGGCACGGCTCGATCGACATCGGCCCGGGCGCGATCCTGCCCCGCCCCGTGCAGGACCCGCACCCGCCGCTCTTCATGGCCTGCTCGAAACACGACACCCTCAAGCTCGCCGCCGAACTCGGCATCGGCGCGCTGGTGATGGGCTTCGCGGGCGCCGACGACGTGCGCGCGATGCGGAAGGTGTACGACGAGGCCATCGCCGTACGCGACGGCTCCCGGCTCGTCTCCTCCGAGGTCAACGACCACTTCTCGGCGCTCTGCCCGACGATCGTCCTGGACGACGCCGAGCACGCGCTCCGGCTCGGCACGCGCGGCCAGCGCTTCTTCGCCGAGTCGATCGCCCACTGGTACGGCAACGCGCCCGCCCCGACCGGCTACGCGGAGGACGAGGACCACACGGGCGCGCTGGAACGGCGCCGCGAGGAGCTGGTCGCCCGCCTCCACGAGGCGAACATCCCGGCCCGCCCGGTCGACACCGGCACGTACAACACCGACCACGCCTACGGGGACGCCGACACCGCCATCGCGTACGTCGAGCAGCTCCGCGAGATCGGCGTCGACGAGGTGATGTGCCTGATCCAGATGGGGACGGTCCCCCAGGAGGTCTGCATGGAGACCATCCGGCAGTGGGGCGAGAAGGTCATCCCGCACTTCCGCGCGCTGGAGGCGGCCAAGTGAGCTCCCTGGCAGACAAGGTCGTCCTGGTCACCGGCGCGGCGCGCGGCCAGGGCGCGGCCGAGGCCCGGCTCCTGGTGGCGGAGGGCGCGCGGGTCGTCCTCACGGACGTACGGGAGGAGGAGGGCCTGGCGGTCGCGGCGGAGCTGGGCGACGCGGGGGTGTTCGTCCGCCACGACGTGACCTCAGCGGACGACTGGCGGAAGGTGGTCGCCCACGCCGTCGACGCGTACGGCCGCGTGGACGCGCTGGTCAACAACGCGGCGCTGTGGCGGACGGCTCCGGTGGAGTCGGAGACGTACGAGAACTTCGAACTCCTCCTCCGGGTCAACCTGTTGGGCCCGTTCCTCGGCATCCAGGCCGTCGTGCCGGCGCTGCGCGAGGCGGGCGGCGGCTCGATCGTGAACGTGTCGTCGACGGCAGGCCTGGTCGGCATACCGGGCCACGCGGCGTACGGCTCCAGCAAGTTCGGGCTGCGCGGCCTGACCCGTTCGTCGGCGCTCGACCTCGCGCGGTACGGGATCCGCGTCAACTCGGTGCACCCGGGGGCCGTCGACACACCGATGACGGCGGAGGTCGCGGACCGGGACTGGTCGCACGTCCCGCTCGGCCGGATGGGCCGGGCGGAGGAGGTCGGCGGCCTGATCGCCTTCCTTGTCTCGGACGCCTCCGCGTACATGACGGGCGCGGAGTTCACGGTGGACGGGGGGCTGACGACCGGATGACGGATCCACTGACCCCGACCGCCCGTGCGCTGTGCGAGGCGATGTCGGCGGGCTTCCCCGGCCCGGGCTCCCCCGAGGCACTGCGGGCGGCGGCACGGGCGGGGGTACGGGAGATCCCGCCGCCCCGGGAGGAGACGGCGAACGGCGTACGAGTACGCCTGTACGGCCCTTCTGCGGACGTCGGCGCTCCGGTCATCGTCTTCGCGCACGGCGGCGGCTGGGTCCTCTGCGACCTGGACACGCACGACGGCCTCTGCCGCGAACTGGCGTCCCGTACCGGCGCGTCCGTGGTCTCCGTGGACTACCGGCGCGCCCCCGAGCATCGCTTCCCGGCCGCCGAGGACGACGTGTACGCGGTCGTGGAGTGGGCGGCCGAGCGGTACGGCGGCCCGCTGTTCCTGGCGGGCGACTCCAGCGGCGGCAACCTCGCGGCGGGCGCGGCCCTGCGCGCCCGGGAAGCGGGCGGCCCGCCGGTCGCGGGCCAGCTCCTCTTCTACCCGGCCCTGGACCACCGCCTGGACTCGCCCTCCGCCGAGGCGTACGCCGAGGGCTTCTTCCACACGACGGCCCACATGCGCTGGTACTGGGAGCAGTACGTGGGCCCGGCCGGCGACCCGGTGGCCGCGTCTCCCGGCCTCGCGGCCGACCTCACCGGTCTCCCCCCGACCCTCGTGGTCCTCGCGGACTGCGACCTCCTGCGGGACGAGGGCCTGGCCTACGCGCGCCGCCTCTCCTCGGCCGGGGTCCAGGCGCAGGTGCAGCTGCACACCGGGGTCTTCCACGGCTTCCTGGGGGCGCGAGGCATCCTGCCCGAAGCGGAGAACGCGCTGGACGGGGCGGCGGCCTGGGTGACCACCGTGGCCGGGTAATTCCCGAAACCCGGCCCACGACCCCGTACCGCCCGCTCGACCCGACCTCGGGCCACCACCCCACCGCCCCCCGCGGGACGGACGCACCGCGGCGCCCTCCCAGTCGTCCGGTCGGGGACATTCGGGGGGCGCCGCGCTCAGTTCCGTACGTCGTTGTACGGGACGTCTTGGGACGGGACGGTCAGACCGTCAGGGCACGGTCCGTCGGGCGGATCGGGGCCGGGAGGTCGCTCGCGCCCGTCAGGAAGCGGTCGACGCCGCGCGCCGCCGAGCGGCCCTCGGCGATCGCCCAGACGATCAGCGACTGGCCGCGACCCGCGTCACCGGCCACGAACACACCACCGACGTTGGTGGCGAAGTCCGCGTCGCGAGCGATGTTACCTCGCTCGTCGAGGTCTAGACCAAACTGCGCGACCAGACCGTTCTCCACGTCCGTACCCGTGAAGCCCATCGCGAGCGTCACCAGCTGCGCCGGGATCTTCCGCTCCGTGCCGGGCTTCTGCGTGAGCTTGCCCTCGACGAACTCGACCTCGACGAGGTGGAGGAACTGGACGTTGCCGTCCTCGTCGCCCTCGAAGTGGGTGGTGGAGACGGAGTAGACCCGCTCGCCGCCCTCCTCGTGCGCGGAGGTGACCTTGTACAGCATCGGGAACGTCGGCCAGGGCTGGCCGGCGACCCGGTCCTCGCCCGGACGCGGCATGATCTCCAGCTGCGTGACCGAGGCGGCGCCCTGGCGGTGGGCGGTGCCCACGCAGTCCGCGCCCGTGTCACCGCCGCCGATGACCACCACGTGCTTGCCCTCGGCGGTGATCGGCGGGGAGACGAAGTCGCCCTCGACGACCTTGTTGGCGAGCGGCAGGTACTCCATCGCCTGGTGGATGCCGGACAGCTCGCGGCCCGGGACCGGCAGGTCACGCGCGGTCGTGGCGCCCGCGGCGATGACCACGGCGTCGTACCGCTTGCGCAGGTCCGTCGCCGTGATGTCGCGACCGATCTCCACGCCCGTACGGAACTTGGTGCCCTCCGCGCGCATCTGCTCGATACGGCGGTTGATGTGCCGCTTCTCCATCTTGAACTCGGGGATGCCGTACCGCAGCAGGCCGCCGATGCGGTCCGCGCGCTCGAAGACGGCGACCGTGTGACCCGCCCGCGTCAGCTGCTGGGCGGCGGCGAGACCCGCCGGGCCCGAGCCGATGACGGCGACGGTCTTGCCTGACAGGCGCTCGGGCGCCTGCGGCTTGACGTCATTGGCGTCCCACGCCTTGTCGATGATGGAGACTTCGACGTTCTTGATGGTGACGGCCGGCTGGTTGATGCCGAGCACGCACGCCGCCTCGCACGGAGCCGGGCACAGGCGGCCGGTGAACTCCGGGAAGTTGTTCGTGGCGTGGAGGCGCTCGGAGGCCTGCTCCCAGTCCTCGCGGTAGGCGTAGTCGTTCCACTCGGGGATCAGGTTCCCGAGCGGGCAGCCGTTGTGGCAGAACGGGATGCCGCAGTCCATGCAGCGGCCGGCCTGCTTGCTGATGATCGGCAGCAGGGAGCCGGGAACGTAGACCTCGTTCCAGTCCTTGACTCGCTCGCCCACCGGACGGGTCTTGGCGACCTCGCGCCCGGTGGTCAGGAAGCCCTTGGGGTCAGCCATTGGTCGCCGCCTCCATCATCTTCTCGGTGGTCTCGGCCTCGGAGAGACCGGCGAGCTCAGCGGCGTCCTTGGCGGCGAGCACTGCCTTGTACGTGGACGGGATGATCTTGCTGAACCGGTCCGCGTTCGCGTCCCAGTCGGCGAGGAGCTTCTCCGCGACCGTCGATCCGGTCTCCTCCTGGTGGCGGCGCACGACGTCGTGCAGCCACTGCTTGTCGGAGTCGCTGAGCGCCTCTACGGCGGACGCGTTCCCGGAGTTGACGTTGTCCCGGTCGAGGTCGACGACGTACGCGACGCCGCCCGACATGCCGGCCGCGAAGTTGCGGCCCGTCTCGCCGAGGACGACCGCGCTGCCGCCGGTCATGTACTCGCAGCCGTGGTCGCCCACGCCCTCCGAGACGACCAGCGCGCCGGAGTTGCGGACGCAGAAGCGCTCGCCGGTGCGGCCGCGCAGGAACAGCTCGCCGCCGGTCGCGCCGTACGCGATGGTGTTGCCGGCGATGGTCGAGTACTCGGCCAGGTGGTCGGCGCCGCGGTCCGGGCGGACGACGACCCGGCCACCGGAGAGGCCCTTGCCGACGTAGTCGTTGGCGTCGCCCTCCAGGCGGAGCGTGACACCGGCCGGCAGGAACGCGCCGAACGACTGGCCGGCGGAGCCGGTGAAGGTGATGTCGATGGTGTCGGCCGGCAGACCCGCGCCGCCGAACTTCTTCGTCACCTCGTGGCCGAGCATGGTGCCGACCGTCCGGTTGATGTTGCGGATCGCGACCTGCGCCCGGACCGGCTGGGCCTCCTCGGCCGTCGCCGCGCCAAGCGCCTCGGCGGCGAGCTCGATGAGCTCGTTGTCGAGGGCCTTCTCCAGGCCGTGGTCCTGCTCGATCAGGGCGTGGCGGACCGCGCCCTCGGGCAGCTCCGGCACGTAGAAGAGCGGGGCCAGGTCGAGGCCCTGCGCCTTCCAGTGCGTGACGGCCCGGCTGGTGTCGATCAGCTCGGCGTGGCCGACGGCCTCTTCGAGCGTACGGAAGCCCAGCTCGGCGAGGAGCTCGCGGACCTCCTCGGCGATGAACTCGAAGAAGTTGACGACGAACTCGGGCTTGCCGGAGAAGCGGTCGCGCAGGACCGGGTTCTGGGTGGCGATGCCGACCGGGCAGGTGTCCAGGTGGCAGACGCGCATCATGACGCAGCCGGAGACGACGAGCGGCGCGGTCGCGAAACCGAACTCCTCGGCGCCGAGCAGCGCGGCGATGACGACGTCACGGCCGGTCTTCAGCTGGCCGTCGGTCTGCACGACGATCCGGTCGCGCAGGCCGTTGAGCAGCAGCGTCTGCTGGGTCTCGGCGAGGCCGAGCTCCCAGGGACCGCCCGCGTGCTTCAGCGAGGTCAGCGGGGAGGCGCCCGTACCGCCGTCGTGGCCGGAGATGAGGACGACGTCCGCGTGCGCCTTGGAGACACCGGCGGCGACCGTGCCGACACCGACCTCCGACACGAGCTTCACGTGGATGCGCGCGGCCGGGTTGGCGTTCTTGAGGTCGTGGATCAGCTGAGCCAGGTCCTCGATGGAGTAGATGTCGTGGTGCGGCGGCGGCGAGATCAGACCGACACCGGGAGTGGAGTGCCGGGTCTTGGCGACCCACGGGTAGACCTTGTGGCCGGGCAGCTGACCGCCCTCGCCGGGCTTGGCGCCCTGGGCCATCTTGATCTGGATGTCGTCCGCGTTGACCAGGTACTCGCTCGTCACGCCGAAGCGGCCGGAGGCGACCTGCTTGATGGAGGAGCGGCGCGCCGGGTCGTAGAGGCGGTCCGGGTCCTCGCCGCCCTCACCCGTGTTGGACTTGCCGCCCAGCTGGTTCATGGCGATGGCGAGGGTCTCGTGCGCCTCGCGGGAGATGGAGCCGTACGACATGGCGCCGGTCGAGAACCGCTTGACGATCTCGGAGACCGGCTCGACCTCGTCGATCGAGATCGAGGGGCGGTCCGAGGTGAAGCCGAAGAGGCCGCGGAGCGTCATCAGGCGCTCGGACTGCTCGTTGACCCGGTCCGTGTACTTCTTGAAGATGTCGTACCGCTTGTTGCGCGTGGCGTGCTGCAGGCGGAAGACGGTCTCCGGGTCGAACAGGTGCGGCTCGCCCTCGCGGCGCCACTGGTACTCGCCGCCGATGTCGAGCGCGCGGTGCGCGGAGGGGACGCCGGAGGCCGGGTACGCCTTGGAGTGCCGGGCGGCGACCTCCTTGGCGATGACGTCGAGGCCGGCGCCGCCGATCTTGGTGGCGGTGCCGTTGAAGTACCGCTCGACGAAGGCCGTCTCCAGGCCGACGGCCTCGAAGACCTGGGCGCCGCGGTAGGAGGCGACGGTCGAGATGCCCATCTTGGACATGACCTTGAGGACGCCCTTGCCGAGCGCGTAGATCAGGTTCCGGATCGCCTGCTCGGGCTCGAGGCCCTCGATGAAGGTGCCGGCGCGGACCAGGTCCTCGACGGACTCCATCGCCAGGTACGGGTTGACGGCGGCGGCGCCGTAGCCGATGAGGAGGGCCACGTGGTGGACCTCGCGGACGTCGCCGGCCTCGACGAGCAGGCCCACCTGGGTGCGCTGCTTCGTACGGATGAGGTGGTGGTGGACGGCCGCGGTGAGCAGCAGCGACGGGATCGGCGCGTGCTCGGCGTCGGAGTGCCGGTCGGAGAGGACGAGCAGGTGCGCGCCGCCCTCGATGGCCGCGTCGACCTCGCCGCAGATCGCCTCGATCCGGGCGGCGAGCGCGTCGCCGCCGCCGGAGACCCGGTACAGGCCGGAGAGGGTCGCGGCCTTCATGCCGGGCATGTCGCCGTCGGCGTTGATGTGGATGAGCTTGGCCAGCTCGTCGTTGTCGATCACCGGGAAGGGCAGGGTGACGCTGCGACACGAGGCGGCGGTCGGCTCCAGCAGGTTGCCCGACGGGCCGAGGGAGGAGCGCAGGCTCGTCACCAGCTCCTCGCGGATCGCGTCCAGCGGCGGGTTGGTGACCTGCGCGAAGAGCTGGGTGAAGTAGTCGAAGAGCAGCCGGGGGCGCTCGGACAGGGCCGCGATCGGCGAGTCCGTGCCCATGGAGCCGAGCGGCTCGCCGCCGGTGCGGGCCATCGGGGCGAGGATGACGCGGAGCTCTTCCTCGGTGTAGCCGAAGGTCTGCTGGCGGCGGGTGACCGAGGCGTGGGTGTGCACGATGTGCTCGCGCTCGGGGAGGTCGGAGAGCTCGATCTCCCCGGTCTCCAGCCACTCGGCGTACGGCTTCTCGGCGGCGAGGCCGGCCTTGATCTCGTCGTCCTCGATGATCCGGTGCTCGGCGGTGTCGACGAGGAACATCTTGCCGGGCTGGAGGCGGCCCTTGCGGACGACCTTGGCGGGGTCGATGTCGAGGACGCCGACCTCGGAGGAGAGGACGACGAGTCCCTCGTCGGTGACCCAGTAGCGGCCGGGGCGCAGACCGTTGCGGTCGAGGACCGCACCCACCTGCGTACCGTCGGTGAAGGTGACACAGGCCGGGCCGTCCCAGGGCTCCATCATCGTGGAGTGGTACTGGTAGAAGGCGCGCCGGGCCGGGTCCATGGAGTCGTGGTTCTCCCACGCCTCGGGGACCATCATCAGGACGCTGTGCGGGAGGGAACGCCCACCGAGGTGGAGCAGCTCCAGGACCTCGTCGAAGGAGGCGGAGTCGGAGGCGTCGGGGGTGCAGACCGGGAAGATCCGGTCGAGCTCGCCCTCGCCGAAGAGCTCGGAGACGAGCTGGGACTCGCGGGCCACCATCCAGTTGCGGTTGCCCTTGACCGTGTTGATCTCGCCGTTGTGCGCGACGAAGCGGTACGGGTGGGCCAGCGGCCAGCTCGGGAAGGTGTTGGTGGAGAACCGGGAGTGGACCAGGGCCACGGCGGTGGCGCAGCGGCGGTCCGACAGGTCCGGGAAGAAGGGCTCCAGCTGGCCGGTGGTCAGCATGCCCTTGTAGACGATCGTGCGGGCGGAGAGCGACGGGAAGTACGTCCCGGCCTCGCGCTCGGCGCGCTTGCGCAGCACGAAGGCCTTGCGGTCGAGCGCGATGCCCTCGCTGCTGCCGTCGGCGACGAAGAGCTGACGGAAGACGGGCATGGTGGCGCGGGCGGAGGCGCCGAGCAGCTCGGGGGCGACGGGGACGTCGCGCCAGCCGAGGACGTTCAGACCCTCCTCGGACGCGATCGTCTCGATCTGCGAGACGGCCTGTGCGGAGCCGTCGGCAGGGAGGAAGGCGATACCGACGGCGTAGGCGCCGGCGGTGGGGAGGTCGAAGTCGGTGACCTCGCGCAGGAAGGCGTCCGGGACCTGGAAAAGGATGCCGGCGCCGTCTCCCGAGTCGGGCTCGGAGCCGGTGGCGCCGCGGTGCTCGAGATTGCGCAGTACGGTCAGCGCCTGCTCGACCAGCGCGTGGCTGGCAACACCGGTCAGGGTGGCCACGAACCCGACACCACAGGCGTCGTGTTCGTTACGGGGGTCGTACATCCCCTGCGGAGCGGGGCGACCGTCCATGGGCGACCAGGCGTCGGAACGCATCGGCTCTCCCGTCGTCGTCGTGGCATATGCAGCTGCCGAGGGACGACGTTGGCCCTCCGCGAAATTTCGTGCAGGTTACATGATGGCTGGCTTCTCGCGAAGTGGATAGCTCATTCCAACATGCGGACACCGCTGACACGGAGCGGTGATGGTGGTTCACACGTGAACTCGTAAATCTCAGGGTGGTTCTGGGGGTGAATCTCTACGGATCTCAAGGGGTCGGAGGACCCGTCGCAGAGCGAGCCTCATTGCCCGCGGCGCTTACGCCTCATGCCCGGTGGTTAAGCCTTCGAAACCGCCGGGTTACGGCTACATATGTCGCGCTGTGCATAGTGTCTCACTGGCCGGCCGATCCGCCCAGGGGATATACATCACAGCCAGCATGCACGCGAAAGGCCCTCGCCGCAGGGCGAGGGCCTTCAGCAGGCGGTGGCCGCGGGCCGCGCGGGTCAGAGCGCGGCGCCGAAGGCCATTCCGAGCCCGTACGTGACGGCCGCGGCGGCGCCGCCCAGGACGAGCTGGCGCAGCCCGCTGAACCACCAGCTGCGGGCGGTCACCCGGGCCACCAGCGCGCCGCAGGCGAAGAGCCCGAGGAGGGCGAGCAGCACGGCCGGCCACAGGGCGCTCGCACCGAGCAGGTACGGCAGCAGGGGAAGCAGCGCGCCGAGCGCGAACGACGCGAACGACGACACGGCGGCGACCGTCGGCGACGGCAGGTCGTCGGGGTCGATGCCCAGCTCCTCGCGCGCGTGGATCTCCAGGGCCTGCTCCGGGTCCCGGGAGAGCTGCATCGCGACCTCGCGGGCGAGCGCGGGCTCGACGCCGCGCGACACGTACAGCGCGGCGAGCTCCTCCATCTCGTCGACCGGGTGCTTGCGCAACTGACGACGCTCGACGTCCAGTTCCGCCTGGACGAGCTCGCGCTGCGAGGCGACGGAGGTGTATTCACCGGCCGCCATCGAGAAGGCGCCGGCGGCGAGTCCGGCAAGGCCGGTGATGACGATGGTCTGCTGCGAGACCGCGCCGCCCGCGACACCGGTCATCAGGGCGAGGTTGGAGACGAGTCCGTCCATCGCGCCGAAGACCGCGGGGCGCAGCCAGCCACCGTTCACATCGCGGTGCGTGTGGTTGTCGCGGTGGGCTTCGTGCAGTGGCGCCTGGGCTTCGATGATGGACATGCTTCTCCCCTGTTCAGTCCGGCGGGCCGGGTCGCACCCGCCGCCCCCAACACCCTCGAAAATACGCGCGATGTAAGGGGCGCGCCAGCAAGGCAGGCCGTACTTACTAAGGCTGACCTTGCTGTCCGCACCCCCTTCTGGCGGGGTGTCAGCCGGGTGACAGAGACGTTTCTTCGACGTCATCGCCGCCCCCACGTGGCACAGATCCAGGAACCGCGAAAGGGGTGCGAGATGGTGAGCGAGACGGGAACGATTGCATGCGATACGCGCGAGCGCGCGAGGGGCGCGCTCCTCGGCCTCGCGGTCGGTGACGCGCTCGGGGCGCCCGCCGAGAACATGCGCCCGTCGGAGATCCGGCGCCGATGGGGCCGGATCGAGGGCTTCGTGACGGACAGTCCGGCGGGCACGGACGACACGGAGTACGCGATCTTCTCGGGGCTGCTGCTCGCCCGGCACGGCTCGGCGCTGACGGTCCAGCATGTGGAACGGGCCTGGCACCACTGGATCGCGGACCTCGACGAAGGCCCGTTCCGGGGCGCGGGCTTCAGTGAGCGGGGCACGCTGGAGAACCTCCGCAGGGGGCTCGCGGCGCCGATCTCGGCCCAGCACCGGCACGCGTGGTCGGACGGTCTGGCGATGCGGGCGGCCCCGTTCGGGGTCTTCGCGGCGGGCCGCCCGGCGGAGGCGGCCCGCCTGGTGGCGATCGACGGCACGGTCAGCCACGACGGCGAGGGCATCTACGGCGGCCAGGCGGTCGCGGCGGGCGTGGCGGCGGCGATGGGCGGCGCGTCGGTGACGTCGGTCATCGCGGCGGCGCTCTCGGTGGTCCCGATGGACTCGTGGACGGCGCGCTCGATGCGCCGCGCGGTGGTGGCCGCGCAACGGCTGGAGCCGGACCCGCTGCTCCGCGAACGCACGGTCCGCTCGGCGGTCGTCATCGGCGGCTACCCCTGGACGGACCTGGCCCCGGAGGCGGTGGGCCTCGCCTTCGGCGCCTTCGCGGCGGCCCGCGGCGACTTCCGTACGGCGGTCCTGACCGCGGTCAACATGGGCCGCGACGCCGACACGACGGCCGCGGTGGCGGGCGCTCTGGCGGGCGCGGGCTCGGGCGTCTCGGCGATCCCGGACGAGTGGGCCACGGCCATCGGACCGGTCACAGGCAGCTGCCTCCCGTCGATGCGCGGCTACCACGTCCTGGACATCGCGGACCTGCTGACGACAGACGAGGAGGACCAGTCATGAGCTCCGCTGTGGGCAATCGTCCCGCAGGGCGGGACGGGTGGGCACAGCCCACAAGACCGGGCGCCCCGGACAGGACCGGTGCCCACGTGGGCCTCATGGCCGCGCACGGGGCCGGCGCCGCACCCGCGGTCGAGGGGCCCGCCCCGAGGCCCGCACGGCGGGAGGCCGTCGAGGGCCTGCTCCTCGGCCTCGCCGCAGGCGACGCCGCCGGCTGGCCCGCCGCCAGACACCGCGCCGCCCGCATGCCCGAGTGGACCCGCCGCCTCACCCGCGAACTCGACACCTTCGCCGAACAGAACGCCACCACCACCCTCCCCGTCCCCATCGCCCTCAACCAGCCCCCCGAGCCCCTGCGCCTCGGCCCCTCCGACGACGCCGAATGGGCGGTCTTCACCGCCGAGGCGGTCCTCGCCGCCGCCGGCCCCCTCTTCGGCACCCTCCCCCCGGAGCGCCGCCTCCGCGCCGCCGTCGACCTCGCCTGGAACTCCCTCGCGAGCCAGGTCGCCGCCGCGGCCGACCGCGCCCCCGAGGTCGAGTCCGCCGTACTGCCCCTCCGCGCACGGATCTCCGTACGCGCGGGCCTCGGCAATCTCGCCACCGGCCTCCGCCCGCCCGCCACCGGCCACGACAACCCGCACTACTTCGACGACGCCGCCTGCGTCCGCGCCGCCGTCCTCGCCCTCGTCCACCCCGGCGACCCGGCCGCCGCCGCCGAACTCGCCGAGTTCGACGCCCGGTACACCCAGGACGGCGACGGCGTCCACGGCGCCCGCGCGATGGCCGCCGCCGTCGCCGTCGCCCTGGGCGGCGCGGACGTGGACGAGGCCGTGGAGGCGGCCCTCGCCCAACTCCCGCCCGCCACCGAGATCGGCCGCAACGCCCAACAGGCCGTCAAGATGGCCCAGGACGCGACGAGCGCCTTCGAACTCGTCCCCCTCCTGGAGCACCAGATCGTCGACCACGTCTACAGCTACGGCATCGCCGCCGCCGAGACCGTACCGGTGGCCCTCGCGCTCGCCCTCGCCGCGCGCGGCGAGCCGTCCGGGGCGGTGCCGGCCGCGGCCTGCCTGTCGCGTGTCGCCGACTCCGCCCCCGCGCTCGTGGGCGCGCTCACCGGCGCGCTCGGCGGCGCCGGTTCCCTCCCCGCGACCTGGCGCGACGCCTGCCGCACGCTCGCCGGCTGCGCGCTCCCCCGCCTCGCGGGCACGGATCTGGTCGAACTCGCCGGGCTCCTCGCAGCCACGGAACTGACCACCAGGGGTAGACAATTCCGACATGACCCCCACACCACCACTCGATGACCGCATCACCGGAAGCCTCGTCGGAGCCGCCGTGGGCGACGCCCTGGGCGGCCCGGTCGAGGGCTACACCCCCGACCAGATCGTCGAACGCCACGGCGGTCGCGTCACGGGCATCGTCGGCCCCTGGAACGGCGACGACTGGCGTACGGCACGCCCCATCGCGCCGTACCACAAGGGCGACGGGCACGTCACCGACGACACCTTGATGACCCACGCGCTGATCAGGGTGTACGAGAAGGTCCGCGACCACCTCGACGCGTACGCGGTGGCGGACCACCTGGTCCCCGACCTGATCTCGGCCCCGGTCTGGATCCCCGAACTGGAGGCGGAGGCCCTCCCCCTCCAGCGGATCTTCCTCGCGGAGAAGTGGCTGGTGGCCCGCATCCACTACGGCCACGTGGACCCGCGCGAGGCGGGCAGCGGAAACATCGTCAACTGCGGTGCGGCGATGTACATGGCGCCGGTGGGCCTGGTCAACGCGGCGAACCCGGCGGGCGCGTACGCGGAGGCCCTGGACGTCGCGGCCCCCCACCAGTCCTCGTACGGCCGGGAGGCGGCGGGGGTGTTCGCGGCGGCGGTGTCGGCGGCGTGCGAACCGGGCGCGACGCCGGTCTCGGTCGTGGAGACGGCGCTCTCCCTGGCGAAGGACGGCACACGCGCGGCGATCGAGGCGGTGGCGGAAGTGGCCTCCGGACACACGGACTTCGAGTCGGCGCTGATCCCCCTGCGCAAGGCGGTGGCCCCGTTCGACACGGTGGGCGCGGAGTACCGCGCGCCGGGCCTGGGCGCGCGGCGCCCGTCGCGCCTGCACGCGATCGAGGAACTCCCCATCGCCCTCGGGATGCTGCTGGTCGGCGCGGGCGACTACCGTCACACGGTCCTGGGCGCGGTCAACTACGGCCGTGACTGCGACTCGATCGCGACGATGGCGGGCGCGATCGTGGGCGCGCTGGTGGGCGAGTCGGCCGTCCCGCCCACCTGGGCGAAGCAGGTGGCGGAGGCGAGCCGCCTGGATCTGCACGCTCCGGCGGGGGCGCTGACGGCGGTCGCGCACGAGGTCTTCGCCCGCGACACGGCCCGCCGCCGGGCCCACGAGTCGGCGTTCACGACCCTGACGAACGTCCGATGAACGTACGCCTCACCTGGGTCCAGCCGGAGGACCTCGTCGGCCACGAACTCCGCCAGGCGGCGGAGGACGGCCGCGACGCGACCACGATCGCCGCCCGCTGGCAAGCGGCGGGCGGCCCCCCACCCCCTCCCACAGCGGGCGCCTCCCCCACTCCCCGCCCAGACCTCCGCCCCCTGGCGGAAACCCTCCTGACCGAACTGGCAGCCCTCCCCCCGGCCGAGCCCAAGGCATCACAACCCCCCACCCCCGCCTCCGTGCACGCGCCCCCCGCGCGCGAAGCGCCGCGTCCCCAGGGGTACGGGGGCGGAGCCCCCACGCGGGAACCCCAGCCCCTCCGCGACCGGCTGCACGCCGCCTGGCTCGGTCGCGCCGCCGGCTGCCTGCTCGGCAAGCCCGTCGAGAAGCTCCCGCTCCCCGCCATCCGCGCACTCGCCCGCGCCGCCGGCAACTGGCCCCTCACCACCTGGTTCACCGAGCGCGGCGTCCCCCCGCACCTTCTCGCCGCCCACCCCTGGAACCGTCGCTCCGCCGCCACCTCCCTCGCGGAGAACATCGACGGGATGCCCGAGGACGACGACCTCAACTACCCCCTTCTCAACCTGCTCCTCCTCCAGCGGTACGGCCGCGGCTTCAGCACCTCCGACGTCGCCCGCCTCTGGCTCGACGAACTCCCCGCCGGCCGCACCTTCACCGCCGAGCGCATCGCCTACCGCAACCTCCTCGACGGCATCGAACCCCCGCTGACCGCCTCCCACCGCAACCCCTTCCGCGAGTGGATCGGCGCCCAGATCCGCGCCGACGTGCACGGCTGGACGCACCCCGGCGACCCCGCGGCCGCCGCCGAGCAGGCGTACCGGGACGCGGCGCTCACTCACACGGCCAACGGCCTCTACGGCGCCCAGTTCGTCGCCGCGACCATCGCCGGCGCCGCCACCGGCACCGCCGACGTCCACCAGGCCCTCGCCGCCGGGCTCTCCGTCGTCCCGCCCCGCTCCCGGCTCGCCGTCGCCGTCCGTCTCGGCATCGAAACCGCCCGCACCACCCCCGACTTCGACGCCGTCGTGGACCGGCTCCACGCCACCCTCGGCGGGTATCACTGGGTCCATGCCGTCCCCAACGCCGCCCTCCTCGCCGCCGCCCTCACCCACGGCGACGGCGACTTCTCCCGCACGATCTGCGCGGCGGTCTCCGGCGGCTGGGACACCGACTCCAACGGCGCCACCGCCGGTTCCGTCGCCGGTCTCCTCGCCGGCCACCCCGACCGGCTCCCCGAGCGCTGGACCTCCCCCCTCAAGAACCGGCTCGCCACCTCGATCCCGTCCTTCGACGGCATCGGCTTCGACACCCTCGCCGAACTGACGTATCTGGAGGCAGTACGCCCATGACCAGCATCGTGGTGCTCGGCAGCACCAACATGGACCTCGTCGCCTTCGTCTCCCGGGCCCCCGCGCGCGGAGAGACCGTCACCGGCCGGGAGTTCCGTACGATCCCCGGCGGCAAGGGCGCCAACCAGGCCGTCGCGGCCGCCCGGGCCGGCGCCGAGGTCGCGATGATCGGCGCGGTCGGCGCCGACGACTTCGGCGAACGGCTCCGCGCCGCCCTCGAAGCGTCCTCGGTCGACACCGACCTCCTGCGCACCGTCGAAGGCCCCTCCGGCACGGCCCACATCGTCGTCGACGACGAAGGCGGCAACGCGATCGTCGTCGTCCCCGGCGCCAACGGCACCGTCACCGCCCTCGACCACGGCGACGAGGCCCTGATCGCCACCGCCGACGCCCTGCTCCTCCAGCTCGAACTCCCCCTCTCCGCCGTCACCGAGGCCGCCGTCACCGCCCGCCGCCTCGGCGTCCGTACGGTCCTCACCCCCGCCCCGGCCCAGCAGCTTCCCCCCGAACTCCTCGCCGCCACCGACCTCCTGGTCCCCAACGAGCACGAGGCCGCCGCGCTCACCGGCCTCACCGACCCGCGCGCCGCCGCGACCGCCCTCCTCGCCCACGTCCCCGAGGTGGTCGTCACCCTGGGCGCCTCCGGCAGCCTGTACGCGGCCCGGGGCGGCGAACCCCTCACGGTCCCCGCCCCCCGGGTCGCCGCCGTGGACACCACCGCCGCGGGCGACACGTTCGTCGGCACGCTCGCCGTCGCCCTCGGCGAGGGCCGCCCGGTCCGCGAGGCGCTGGCCTGGGCCTCCACCGCCGCCGCGCTCTCCGTCCAGCACGCGGGCGCCTCGTCCTCGATGCCGTACCGCGCCGAGATCGACGAGGCCCACACCGTCTTCACCGGCCGGGAGGTCGACGCCGTATGACACCCAGCGAGGAACGCACGGACCGCACCGAACCCGCAGCCCGGCCTCCCCTCCACGGGCTGCGCGTCCTCGATCTCGCCACCCTCTTCGCCGGACCGCTCGCCGCGATGATGCTCGGCGACTTCGGCGCCGACGTGATCAAGATCGAGCACCCCCGCAAGCCCGACCCCTCCCGCGGCCACGGCCCGGCGAAGGACGGCGTCGGTCTGTGGTGGAAGGTCCTCGGCCGCAACAAGCGGACCGTCACCCTCGATCTCTCCACCCCCGGCGGCCGGGACACCCTCCTGCGGATGGCCGCCGACGCCGACGTGATCGTGGAGAACTTCCGCCCCGGCACCCTGGAGCGCTGGGGTCTGGGCTGGGAGGAGCTCTCCACCGTCAACCCCCGCCTGGTCCTGACCCGGGTCACCGGCTTCGGCCAGTTCGGCCCGTACTCCCACCGGCCCGGCTTCGGCACCCTGGCCGAGGCGATGAGCGGCTTCGCCGCCATCACCGGCGAACCCGACGGTCCGCCCACCCTTCCCCCCTTCGGCCTGGCCGACTCGATCGCCGCGCTGGCCACCGCGTACGCGGTGATGACCGCGCTCACGGCCAGGACGACCACCGGCCACGGCCAGGTCGTCGACATGGCCATCATCGAACCGATGCTCTCCGTCATCGGCCCCCACCCCCTCTGGTACGACCAGCTCGGCTACGTCCAGCCCCGCACCGGAAACCGCTCCCGCAACAACGCCCCCCGCAACACGTACCGCACGTCCGACGACGCCTGGGTCGCCGTCTCCACCTCGGCCCAGTCGATCGCCGAACGCGTCCTGCGCCTCGTCGGCCGCCCCGAGCTGATCGACGAGCCCTGGTTCGCCGACGGCGCCGGCCGGGCCGCCCACGCGGACGTCCTCGACGAGGCGGTCGGCTCCTGGATCGCCCGCCACACCCGGGACGAGGCGATGGCCGCCTTCGAGAAGGCCGAGGCGGCGATCGCGCCCGTCTACGACGTCCGGGACGTCCTCGCCGACCCGCAGTTCCGCGCCCTGAACACGGTCACCGAGGTCCCGGACCCCGAGCTGGGGCCCATCCGGATGCAGAACGTCCTCTTCCGGCTCTCCGACACCCCCGGAGCGATCCGCTGGGCCGGCCGCCCGCACGGCGCGGACACCGCCGAGGTCCTCGCCGAACTCGGCCTCACCCCCGCCGAGATCGGCGCCCTGCGCGGCGAAGGAGCCGTATGAGGACCACGCCCCTGCCCCTCACCTGGCTGTACGCCCCCGGGGACCGCCCCGCCGTCGTCCAGAAGGCGCTGGCCTCCGGCGCCGACGTCGTGATCGTCGACCTGGAGGACGCGGTCGCCCCCGACCGCAAGGCGTACGCGCTCGACGCCACGGCCGATCTGCTCTCCGACCCCCACTCCGTACCGATCCATGTCCGCATCCACACCCCGCGCGACATCCCCACCCTGGCCCCCCTCCCCGGCCTCCGCGGTCTCCGTGTTCCCAAGGTGACACACGCCACTGACATCCACCGGATCGCCGACGCCGTCACCGAAGCCACCGCCGGAATCCCCATCCATCTCTACCCCCTCCTGGAGGACGCCCTCGCCGTCGAGCGCGCGTACGCCATCGCCACGGCCCATCCCGCCGTCCACGGCATCGCCCTCGGCGAGGCGGACCTCCGCGCCGACCTGGGGGTACGCGACGACAGCGGCCTCGACTGGTCGCGCGGCCGCCTCGTGGTCGCCGCACGGGCGGCGGCCCTGCCTCCACCGGCCCAGTCGGTGCACCCCGACATCCGCGACCTGGACGCCCTGGCGGCGAGCTGCACCCGGGGCCGCGCCCTGGGCTTCTTCGGCCGGGCCGCGATCCACCCCCGCCAGCTCCCGGTGATCGAGCAGGCCTACCTCCCCACCCCCGACGAGGTGGCGGCCGCCGAGGAGGTCGTGAAGGCGGCCGAGGTGGAGGAGGGCGCCCTGGCCCTCCCGGACGGCCGCTTCGTCGACGCGGCGGTCGTCGACGGCGCCCGCCGCACCCTCACCCTGGCGGCCCGATTCTGCTGACAGCGGGGAAACGACAGGGCCGCCGGGACCAGAAGGTCCCGGCGGCCCTGTGAAAGGCGTTCGGCGTCCGTCAGCCCTTGGCGGGCGACTCCGCACCGCCCGCAGGTGTGTCGACCGCCTCGTCGCCGAGGTCCGCGAACAGAGCGGCACCGCTCTCGCCCTCGGCGGTCCCGTCCTCCGGGTCGGCTCCGTTCGCGGCCTTGCCACCGGCCGGCTTGTCGCGCTCCGGCTCCACGATCTCCTCGCGTCCCGGGCGGAGCCGCGACGAGATCACGATGTAGGCGACGGCCAGGGCGAAGACGACGATCGCCGTCCAGACGTTCAGCCGCAGACCGAGGACGTGGTGCGCCTCGTCTACCCGCATGTACTCGATCCACGCGCGGCCCGTGCAGTACGCGGCGACGTACAGGGCGAAGGCCCGGCCGTGTCCGAGCTTGAAGCGGCGGTCTGCCCAGATGACCAGGAGCGCGACGCCGATGCACCACAGCGACTCGTAGAGGAAGGTCGGGTGGTAGATCCCGGCCTCGCGGTTCGCGCCGGCGCTGATCTCCAGGCCCCAGGGCAGGTCGGTCGGCTTGCCGTACAGCTCCTGGTTGAACCAGTTGCCCCAGCGGCCGATGGCCTGGGCGAAGGCGATACCGGGCGCGATGGCGTCGGCGTACGCGGGGAGCGGGATGCCGCGGCGGCGGCAGCCGATCCAGGCGCCGACCGCGCCGAGGGCGATGGCGCCCCAGATACCGAGGCCGCCCTCCCAGATCTTGAAGGCGTCGACCCAGTTCTCACCCTCGCTGAAGTACAGCTGGTAATCGGTGATGACGTGGTAGAGCCGGCCGCCGACGAGGCCGAAGGGCACCGCCCAGACGGCGATGTCGGCCACGGTGCCGGCTTTGCCGCCCCGGGCGATCCAGCGCTTGTTGCCGTACCAGACGGCGACGAAGACACCGAGGATGATGCAGAAGGCGTAGGCGCGCAGCGGAACCGGTCCGAGGTGGAGGACACCGGTCGACGGGCTGGGAATGAAGGCAAGGTCCATGGCACGACCGACGCTACCTTGCCGGGTGGGCGTCACGGCAGCCCACCCGGCAACGTCTGAGTAACTAAGAGGATCGAACAAGAGGGTCGGCCGAGGGGATCGGCCCAGCGGATCGAGCCGAGCGGATCCGGCCCCGGGGAGGTCAGCCCGCCGACGGCGAGGCCGTGCCCGCCTTCTTGCCCTTGTTGGCCTCGGCGACCCACTTCTTCAGGTTCTCCGGGGAGATCTGCTCGCTCCCCTTCTGCGGGAAGATCGATTCTCCGTTCAGGAGCACCGAGGGCGTGCCCTGGAAGTTGCCCTTCTCGAAGGCCTCGTTCGACTTCCCGACCCAGCTGTCGTGCGTGCCGTCCTCGACACAGCTGCGGAAGTCCGGCGTGTCGAGGCCGGGCACCTTCGCCGCGAGCTCGATCAGCTTGGCGTTGTCCCCGAAGGTGTCGTCGGTCTCCGGCGGCTGGTTGATGTACAGCGTGTCGTGGTACGCCGTGAACTTCCCGGCGTCCTGGGCGCACGCGGCCGCGTTCGCCGCGCGCAGCGAACCGTTGCCGCCCATGTTCCGGTCGATGAGGGTGGCGAGGTGGTACTCCGTCTTGAGCGCGCCGGAGGCCTCCAGCTCGTGGATGGTGTCCCGGAACGCGTTCTCGAAGGAGGCGCACGCCGGGCAGCGGAAGTCCTCCCAGATCGCGAGCGTCGACGGGGCGTCCGACTTCCCCGTGGGGATCGCGGGCCCGTCCCCTTCGACCGCGCCGGTCGGGGCGACGACCGGGCCCGCCTTGTCCGAGCCGCCGTCCTTGCCGCCGGTGTTGGCGGCGATCACGCCGACGACCGCGGCCAGGCCGAGGACGCCGACGACCGCGGCCGACACGATCAGGACGCGCCGCTGCTTGTCGCGGGCCTTGTCGCGCTCGCGCTGCTGCTGGAGCCGCTCCCGCGCACTCCGATTACCGTTACCGTCACTGTTCTTCTTGCTCACGTCCGGAGCAACGAACCGGGGAGGCGCGGACGCGCCTCCCCGGTCACAGATCCACCCGATCGGGCTACGAAACTCGACGGACGCCCTCGGCGAGTTCGCCCGCCAGTTCCCTTACGGCGGCGAGTCCGGCGGCCTCGTCGTCGGCGTCGAGCATCCGCTTGACGAACGCGGAGCCGACGATGACGCCGTCGGCGAAGGCGGCGACCTCCTTGGCCTGTCCGGCATTGGAGACGCCGAGGCCGACGCAGACCGGCAGATCGGACGTGGCGCGGGTACGGCGGACGAGGTCGGCCGCCTCGGCGCCGACGGACTCGCGGGTGCCGGTGACGCCCATGAGCGAGGCGGCGTAGACGAAGCCGGAGCCGGCGGCCGTGATGGTGGCGAGCCGCTCGTCCTTGCTGCTGGGGGCGACGACGAAGACGGTCGCGAGACCGTGCTTCTCGGCGTGCTCACGCCACAGGCCGGACTCCTGGACGGGCAGGTCCGGCAGGATGCAGCCGGCACCGCCGGCCGCGGCCAGCTCCTCGGTGAACCGCTCGACGCCGTAGCGGTCGATGGGGTTCCAGTACGTCATGACCAGGACGGGCTTCCCGGTGGCAGCGAAGGCCTCCCGCACCGTCCGCATGACGTCGGCGATCCGGACGCCGCCGCGCAGGGCGATGTCGTCGGCGGTCTGGATGACGGGGCCGTCGAGGACCGGGTCGCTGTGCGGGAGCCCGACCTCGACGATGTCGGCGCCGCCGTCGAAGACGGCCTTGACCGCCTCGATGCCGCCGTCGACGGTCGGGAAGCCGGCCGGGAGGTAGGCGATGAGCGCGGCGCGGTTCTCGGACTTGGCCTTCGCCAGGGTGTCGCTGAGCAGCTGGATGTTCCCGGTCGTCACTTCGTGTCCCCCTCGGTCCCGTCGTACAGCCCGAAGTAGCGGGCCGCCGTGTCCATGTCCTTGTCGCCGCGCCCGGAGAGGTTGACCAGGAGCAGACCCTCGGGGCCGAGCTCCTTGCCGATCTCCAGGGCCCCGGCGAGCGCGTGCGCGGACTCGATGGCCGGGATGATGCCCTCGGTACGGGAGAGCAGCCTCAGGGCCTGCATGGCCGCGTCGTCGGTGACGGCGCGGTACTCGCCGCGTCCGGTGTCCTTGAGGTACGCGTGCTCCGGGCCGATGCCCGGGTAGTCAAGACCGGCCGAGATCGAGTACGGCTCGGTGATCTGGCCCTCGTCGTCCTGGAGGACGTACGACCGCGAGCCGTGCAGGATGCCGGGCTCGCCGGCGGTGAGGGTCGCCGCGTGCTCGCCGGTCTCGACGCCGTGGCCGGCCGGCTCGCAGCCGACGAGGCGGACGTCGCTGTCCGGGATGAAGGCGTGGAAGAGCCCGATGGCGTTGGATCCGCCGCCGACGCAGGCGACGGCCGCGTCGGGGAGGCGGCCCGCGCGCTCCAGGATCTGGCGGCGGGCCTCGACGCCGATGACGCGGTGGAAGTCGCGGACCATGGCGGGGAACGGGTGCGGTCCGGCGACGGTCCCGAAGAGGTAGTGCGTGCGGTCGACGTTGGCGACCCAGTCGCGGAACGCCTCGTTGATGGCGTCCTTGAGGGTGCGGCTGCCGGACTTCACCGGGATGACCTCGGCGCCGAGGATGCGCATCCGGGCGACGTTCAGCGCCTGGCGCTGGGTGTCGATCTCGCCCATGTAGATGGTGCATTCGAGCCCGAAGAGGGCGCACGCGGTGGCGGTGGCGACCCCGTGCTGGCCGGCGCCGGTCTCGGCGATGACCCGGGTCTTGCCCATGCGCTTGGTGAGCAGGGCCTGCCCGAGCACGTTGTTGATCTTGTGCGAGCCGGTGTGGTTGAGGTCCTCGCGCTTGAGGAAGACCCGGGCACCGCCCGCGTGTTCGGCGAACCGGGGGACCTCGGTGAGGGCGCTCGGGCGGCCGGTGTAGTTGACCATCAGGTCGTTGAGCTCGCGCGCGAACTCGGGGTCGGCCTTGGCCTTGTCGTACTCGACGGCGACCTCGTCCACGGCGGCGACGAGGGCCTCCGGGATGAACTTGCCGCCGTAGGCGCCGAAGTAGCCCTCGGCGC
The DNA here is from genome assembly GCF_040638605.1 of Streptomyces sp. NPDC026092. Taxonomy (NCBI): domain Bacteria; kingdom Bacillati; phylum Actinomycetota; class Actinomycetes; order Kitasatosporales; family Streptomycetaceae; genus Streptomyces; species Streptomyces sp. NPDC026092. The sequence goes on along the minus strand of NZ_JBEZYN010000026.1, from coordinate 57,800 downwards.
TCGGAACCTGACCGTCGAGGTCGGGAAGGAAGAACTCGCTGGACATGCGACTGCTCCTCGCGGGGCGAACGCCCCGATGACGTGCTGGGTGATGGTCACGTTATGCGCGCGACGAGCTCACGTACGGCAACGCCGTGTGCCGTGACGGCAACGCCATGGCCGTCCCGGCCGCCACCGCCCCCCGTTGTGGCCAGTCGCTCCGCTTGGGGGTCCCCCTGAACGAAGTCCTTGGGGGAGGAACGGGTTGGCACAACGGAACGGCGCCCTTGCCGGGCCCAGGCTCCCGGTCCCTACAGTGCCCACAGGTGCGGGCGCCGCGTGGTGCGGGGGGGGCAGGGAGCGGACGCGCCCGCAAGGGCGCCGTCCCGTGTGCCCACCCGTCCCGCCCTGCGGGACGATTGCCCACACGGGGGGGTGGGTTGCTCTAGGTGAAGTCGCGCACGAGGCGCTCGCGCCATCGCATGCCGTTGACCTGGCCCGGCTCGCTGCCGATCACGTACCGCACACGACGCCCGTGGACCCGCCGCGCCGGCGCGCGGCAGCCGCGCGGGCGGCAGCCTCGGGCGAGCGGGGCGTGGGCGGGCGCGGCGGCGGTACGGAGCCGGGTGCGCATCGCGCGCGTCGTCACCGCGGCCGCGCCGAACCCGCCCGGGGCGGCGAGGCCCCGGGTGAGCGGCGACGTGACGCGGTACGAGGTCATGGCGGGGTCAGCCCCGCCCGTGGCGCAGGGCCGGGTGGGCGCCGGCGGCGACGAGGTCGGCGACGGCGGACTTCGGGTCGCGGCCGGTCACGAGGGACTCGCCGACCAGGACCGCGTCGGCGCCGGCGTTGGCGTACGCGATGAGGTCGTGCGGCCCGCGGACGCCGGACTCGGCGATCTTGACGATGCCGGCCGGGATCTCCGGGGCGACCCGCTCGAAGGTGGAGCGGTCGACCTTGAGGGTCTTGAGGTTCCGCGCGTTGACGCCGATGATCCGGGCGCCCGCGTCGACGGCGCGCTCGACCTCGTCCTCGTCGTGGACCTCGACCAGCGGCGTGAGGCCGATGGACTCGGCGCGCTCGATGAGGGAGACGAGGGCCTCCTGCTCGAGGGCGGCGACGATCAGGAGCGCGAGGTCGGCGCCGTAGGCCCGGGCCTCCCACAGCTGGTACGCCGTGACGATGAAGTCCTTGCGCAGCACCGGGATGTCGACCCGGGCGCGGACGGCCTCCAGGTCGGCGAGCGAACCGCCGAAGCGGCGCTCCTCGGTGAGCACGGAGATGACGGCGGCGCCGCCCGCCTCGTAGTCGGCGGCGAGACCGGCCGGGTCGGCGATCGCGGCGAGTGCGCCCTTGGACGGGCTGGAGCGCTTGACCTCGCAGATCACGGTGACGCCCTCGCCGCGCAGTGCGGCGACGCCGTCCTTGGCCTGCGGCGCCTTGGCGGCGCGCTCCTTGAGCTCGTCGAGGGAGACCCGCGCCTGCCGCTCTGCGAGGTCGGCGCGTACGCCTTCGATGATCTCGTCGAGCACACTCACGCGAGAGGCCCCCTTCCGGGACGGTGATGGTGACGGTCGTGTGGATGAACCAGGTTCAGCCACGTCGATGGTATCCGCCCGAGGGCCCGGGACCCGCATCCGGCCGACGTGCGTCCCATCTGCTGGGACTTCCCCGGGGAGGTCATGGGGCGAGCGCGGAGCCGAAGGGGAGGTTCCGTACGACGCTGAAGAGGGCGAGAACGGCGCCGATCCCCCAGGCCCGGGCGGGGCTGATCGCGACCCTCATGGGCACGGCGCGTACGGCGCGAATCAGCCACACGGCCATGAGGACGGCGAAGAGGCCGTAGCCGACGACGGCGAGGGCGTTGGCGCCGAAGGCGGCGGTGAGGTCGCCGTGGATGAAGGCGTGGGCGCTGCGGAGGCCGCCGCAGCCGGGGCAGTACAGGCCGGTGAAGCGGAGGAGCGGGCAGACGGGATAGTGCCCGGGTTCGTTGGGGTCGACGGCCCCGACGTACGCGAACGCGGCGGCGACACCGGCGAGCGTCCCGAGCGGCGCGAGCAACCGCACCCCGAGCGCCCGAGGCGCCCGCCGGGGCGCCTGAGGCGCGAACGGGCCCCCAGGAGCGCCCACGGGCGCGTACGGGCCGTCCGCGCGCACGGGAGCCCCGGACGGCACCGGAGCCGGCCCCAGGCGCTCCGAGGCCTGCCCGGGCGGCACCGGAGGCGGACCGGGCGGCACCGCGTCCGGGCCCGGACGCGCCGAAGCCTCACACGGCGGCACCGAAGCCCCGCCAGGCTGGTCCGTGGCGGGGTCGTCGTGCTTCGCGGGCGTCGGCTTCGGGTTCACGCGGTGATTGTCGCGCCTGACGCGCGAAGGCGCAGCCCGGCCCCGCCGGACTGCGCCTTCGCGCGTGTCGTGTGTGCCGCTGCCGTCAGGCGCGTGCCTTCAGCGTCGCCGCCTCGCGGGCCGCGACGACCGCCGCCGACTCCTTGGGCATGCCCATGCCCGCCACCTTCATCGCCAGGCCGACCACACCGCCGAGGACGACGACGGCCATGCCGGCCCAGAAGCCGGCCGTGTTGGCGGCCACCATGAAGACTCCGGCGATGCAGAAGCCGATGAAGGAGATGATGACACCGGTCCAGGCGGCCGGGGTGTGTCCGTGGGCGCTGCCCGCCATGAGTTGCTCCTCGTTGCTGTTGCTCGGTGGTGGCTCGAAGGTGAGGTCTCGCGTGCGCGGACACTCGTGGTTCATTGTCCCGCACACAGGGGCGCGAGGATGAATCGGGGTGGCCCGACGATCACGCGTCGTGTCCGCCGCGGGCACCCGAGGCGCGTGCGACCCCGGGGTCAGTCCTCGCGGGTCGGGTCCTCGCCGCGGTCCAGGGCCTTCCACAGGTCCTCGGGCCGGTCCGCCGCCGTGCGGGGCGTGGGGCGCCCGGCTCGCGGGGCGCCCGCACGCTCGTAGCGGCCGCCCATCGCCGGCCAGCTCGTGCCGAAGCGCAGCGCGAGCAGCCCCGCGACGAGGATCAGCAGCGCGCCGCCGGCCGTGATGTACGGCCAGGCGGAGTGGGTGAGGTGGGCGACGGTCGCCGAGGTGTCGCCGGAGATCCGGGCGGCCTCCGCGTCAAGCGCGCCGCTGTCGGACGCGCCGAGGAACGCGGCCGCCGCCGCGCCCGCGCCGCTGAGCGCGAGCAGGCCGGCGACCAGGGTGCGTCCGGTGCGGCGGACGGCGAAGACGGCGACGAGCGCGGCGAGGCCGACGATCGCGAGCGCCGTCGGTACGCCCGTGACGGCGCCGCCGTCGGCCTCGACGGGCACCGTGCCGCCGCCGACCGACGCCGTGCCCTGGGCCCAGATCTGGCCCGAGGACAGCAGGACGACGGTGGCGCCGAGGGCGCCGAGGAGGAGAGCCGCGGCGAGGCTGCGGCGGCCGCCGGGCGCGGCGGCGCCGCCGCCCGCGCGAGCGGCTCGGGGCTGGGGTACGGGAACAGCACTCACGTACCCCACTATCCCTTACGCCGTCATGACGCGTTCATCCGGTTGGCGGTGTGTACGGCACGGAGCACCGCCGCGGCCTTGTTCCGGCACTCGTTGTCCTCGGCGACCGGGTCGGAGTCGGCGACGACACCCGCTCCGGCCTGCACGTACGCGGTGCCGTCGCGCAGCAGGGCGGTACGGATGGCGATGGCGGTGTCGGAGTCGCCGGCGAAGTCGAGGTAGCCGACGCACCCGCCGTACAGTCCGCGCCGGGACGGCTCCAGCTCCTCGATGATCTGCATCGCGCGCGGCTTCGGGGCGCCGGAGAGCGTGCCGGCGGGGAAGCAGGCGGTGAGGACGTCGAAGGCGGTGCGGCCCTCGGCGACCCGTCCGGTGACGGTCGAGACGATGTGCATGACGTGCGAGTACCGCTCGATCGACATGAAGTCGACGACCTCCACCGAGCCGGGCTCGCAGACCCGGCCGAGGTCGTTGCGGCCGAGGTCGACGAGCATCAGGTGCTCGGCGCGCTCCTTGGGGTCGGCGAGCAGCTCCTCGGCGAGGTCGTGGTCCTCCTGCGGGGTGGCGCCGCGGTGCCGGGTGCCGGCGATGGGGTGGACCATCGCCTGCCCGTCCTCGACCTTGACCAGGGCCTCGGGGCTGGATCCGACGACGTCGAAGCCGTTCTCGAAGCGGAAGAGGTACATGTACGGGGACGGGTTGGTGGCCCGCAGCACCCGGTAGACGTCGAGCGCGGAGGCGTGGCAGGGGGTCTCGAACCGCTGCGAGGGCACCACCTGGAAGGCCTCGCCCGCCCGGATCCGCTCCTTGATGTCCTCGACGGCGTCCTGGTAGGCCGGGCCGCCCCAGAGCGCGGAGAACTCGGGCAGTTCGGAGGGCGGGAGGGCGACGGGGACGGAGGCGACGGGGCGGGCCAGGTCGGCCTCCATCGCGTCGAGCCGGGTGACGGCGTCGGCGTAGGCCTCGTCGACGCCGGTCTCCAGGTCGTTGTGGTTGATCGCGTTGGCGATCAGCAGGACCGAGCCGTCCCAGTGGTCCAGGACGGCGAGGTCGCTGGTGAGGAGCATGGTCAGCTCGGGCAGCTCCAGGTCGTCGCGGGTGGAGTCCCCGATGCGCTCCAGGCGGCGGACGATGTCGTAGCCGAGGTAGCCGACCATGCCGCCGGTGAACGGCGGCATGCCCGAGGCCAGGTCGCGCGGGGTGTGGAGGGTCTCGACGGTGGCGCGGAGGGCGGCCAGCGGGTCGCCGTCGGTGGGGACGCCGACGGGCGGGGTGCCGAGCCAGTGGGCCTGCCCGTCGCGGACGGTGAGGGTGGCGTCGCTGCGGACGCCGATGAAGGAGTAGCGCGACCAGGAGCGGCCGTTCTCGGCGGATTCGAGGAGGAAGGTGCCGGGGCGCTCGGCGGCGAGCTTGCGGTAGAGCGCGACCGGGGTGTCGCCGTCCGCGAGGAGCCGGCGGCTGACGGGAATCACACGGCGGTCGGCCGCCAGCTTGCGGAAGGTCTCGAGATCCATGGCGCCAGACCCTACTTGCCCAGGGGCAGGACGTCGGCGTCGAAGCAGGTCCGCGCGCCGGTGTGGCAGGCGGCCCCCACCTGGTCGACCTTGACGAGCACGGTGTCGGCGTCGCAGTCGAGGGCGACGGACTTGACGTGCTGGACGTGGCCGGAGGTGTCGCCCTTGACCCAGTACTCCTGGCGGCTGCGGGACCAGTAGGTGCAGCGGCCGGTGGTGAGGGTGCGGTGGAGGGCCTCGTCGTCCATCCAGCCGAGCATCAGCACCTCGCCGGTGTCGTACTGCTGGGCGATGGCCGGGAGGAGTCCGTCCGGGCTGCGCTTGAGGCGGGCGGCGATGGCCGGGTCGAGATTGCTGCTCATGGGGCCATTGTGCCGTGGGCCCGGGGTATGCCCAGGTGGGCGTCCACTGGGCGGACCGCGGTCCGCGGTCGTACGCTGGCGGGCATGTCGACCCATGCCAAGCGTGAACGCCTTCTGCTCGCCGACCTGTTGGAGGCGGCCGGGCCCGATGCTCCGACGCTCTGCGAGGGCTGGCGGACCCGGGATCTCGCGGCCCATGTGGTGGTGCGCGAGCGCCGCCCGGACGCGGCCGCGGGAACGGTCGTGCCGGCGCTGAAGACGCGGCTCGACCGGGTGCAGGCGGAGTTCGCGGAGAAACCGTACGAGGAGCTGATCCAGCTCATCCGTACGGGGCCGCCGCGGATGTCGCCGTTCACCATCAAGCAGGTGGACGAGGGGGCGAACGTCGTCGAGTTCTACGTCCACACGGAGGACGTACGGCGCGCCCAGCCCGACTGGTCGCCGCGCGAGCTGGACCCGGTCTTCTCGGACGCGCTCTGGTCCCGCCTGGAGAAGGGCGCCCGTCTCCTCGGCCGCCGGGCCCCGGTGGGCCTGGTGCTCCGCCGCCCGAACGGTCAGACGGCGGTCGCGCACAAGGGCACCCCGGTGGTGACGGTCTCCGGCGAACCGGGCGAGCTGACCATGTTCGTCTTCGGCCGCCAGGACGTGGCGAAGGTGGAGCTGGACGGCGACCAGGACGCGATCGAGCGCTTGCACGACACCAAGCAGCTGGGGATCTAGGCGGTACCCGGGCGCTTGCCGCCCGGGAGCTCCGCCCGGCGCAGGGCGGTGACGGACAGGCCGTACACCCCGCCCAGCGCGCAGATCGCCGCGCTCGCCACGAACACCGGGCCGAGGCCCCACAGGCCGACCGCCGCGCCCGTGAGGGGGTAGCTCAGCGGGGCGAGGCCCAGGCTGACGAAGCTGGTCACCGCCGTCACCCGACCGAGGTACGCGGGGTCGCACTCGGTCTGGGTGAGCGCGCCGCACAGGGCGCCGCTGAGCCCCGCGAGCAGGCCCACGGAGAGCGCGAGGGCCACGGCGAACGGCAGCTCGGGCACGTACGCGAGGGCGCCCAGGGAGGCCGCGCCAAGGGTGATCGTCCAGCCCAGGACCGCCCCGGCGCGGGGTATTCGGCCCCGCACGGTCAGCAGCAGGGACGCGGCGCCCGCTCCCGTACCGAATCCGGCGAGGACCCAGCCGATGCCGGAGGCGCCCCAGCCGCGCGCGTCGGCGAGGAGGGCGAGGCCGACGTTGAGGGGGCCGACGAAGCCGAGGTCGCTGAGCGCGACGACGATCATCAGCGGGCCGAGGACGCGGTGCCGGCGGAGGTAGCGCAGGCCGTCCGTGAGGTCGCGCAGGGCCGTGCCGTCACGGGACGGCCCGCCGCCCGGCAGCGGGGCGATCCGCAGCGCGAGGAGCAGCGGCAGGGAGGCCGCGAAGAGGAGCCCGGCGACTCCGAACGCGGCGGCCGGCCCGCCGAGGGCGACGGCGAAGCCGCCGAGCGGGGCGCCGAGGACGAGCGCGCTCCGCTGGGCGAGGCCGCGCATGCCCTGGACCCTGGCGAGCTGGTCGCGGGCGGCGATCCGGGGCGGAAGGGCGCCGACGGCCGGCAGGAAGAGGGCGTCGACGGTGCCGAAGACGAGGGCGACGGTGGCGAGCACCCAGAGGGTCGGGCTGCTCAGCAGGAGCAGTCCCGCCACGCCCAGGACGACGAGGCAGCGGACGGCGTCGGAGACGATGACGACGCGGCGCGGTCCGAAGCGGTCGGCGATCACTCCCCCGCCGAGCATGAGCAGGGCGCGCGGGACGGCGCTGACGGCCATGACGAGCCCGGCCTGGGCGGGCGTGCCGCTGCGGACGGCGGTCCAGGAGAGGGCGAGGTAGTAGACGCTGTCGCCGAGGGTGGAGGCGGAGTACCCGCCGAGCCAGCGCAGGACGTTGCCGTCGCGGTGGGCGGGGACGGCGGCGGGCGGGGTCGCGGTGGCTGTCATGAGCGGTAGGGGAAGCCGTGGAGGTGGACGGCCACGTTCTCGCGGCCCTCGGTGTCGCCGGCCGCCTCGGCGGCCCGGGCGCGCTGGTCGTGCTTCCTGAGGACCGCCTCCAGCTCCTGGCCGAGGTCGGTGAGTTCGGCGGCGGTCATGCGGGGCAGCCACTCGGCGCTGACGGAGGCCGAGCGCCACTCGGCCGACCAGGTGAGCCGCTCGTCGAGGAAGCGCTCCAGGAGCGAGGCGCGCTGGTCGTTGATCGCGCGGCCGAGGGCGTCGCTCGCGGCGATCAGCTCGGGGGCGCCGCGCATGTCCTCGTCGTGGATGCTCAGCCCGTACGAGCTGGGCCGCCACCAGCGCTCGCGGCCGTCCGCCGACTGGGTCTCCGCCTCCTCGATGAGCCCGTGGTCGGCGAGCTTGCGCAGGTGGTAGCTGACGAGCGAGACGGCCTCGTCGACCTGGTCGGCGAGCTGGGAGGCGGTGGCCGTACGGGCCACGAACAGGGCTCGGTAGAGCCTCATGCGCAGCGGGTGCGAGAGGGCCTTGAGGGTGCCGAGGTCCGTGATCCGGCGACTGTCGGGCGAGGTCATGAAGCAACCGTAGATGCGAGAGAAAACTTGCGCAAGAGAAATTGCGCAACCAATCTTGCGCAACTGATCCTGTGTATCTGGTCCTGCGTGTCTCGTCCTGCGCATCCGACGGCATCCGGCAAAGAGAAAGGCCCCCGCCGGACGAACCGGCAGGGGCCCACGCCTGAGACGACTCAGCGGACCGGGTGGCCCGCCTCCCGCAGCGCGCCCTTGACCTCGGAGATCCGCAGGTCGCCGAAGTGGAAGACCGACGCGGCGAGCACCGCGTCCGCGCCCGCCTCGATGGCCGGCGGGAAGTCGGCCAGCCTGCCCGCACCGCCCGACGCGATCACCGGCACGGTCACGTGCTTGCGCACGGCCGCGATCATCTCCGTGTCGTAGCCGTCCTTCGTACCGTCCGCGTCCATCGAGTTGAGCAGGATCTCGCCCGCTCCCAGCTCGGCGGCCCGGTGGGCCCACTCGACGGCGTCGATGCCGGTGCCCTGGCGGCCGCCGTGCGTCGTCACCTCGAAGGAGCCCGATGCCGTGCGGCGGGCGTCCACCGAAAGCACGAGCACCTGGCGGCCGAAGCGCTCCGCGATCTCTCGGATCAGCTCGGGCCGGGCGATGGCCGCCGTGTTGACGCCGACCTTGTCGGCACCGGCGCGCAGCAGCTTGTCGACGTCCTCCGCCGAGCGCACCCCGCCGCCCACCGTCAGCGGGATGAAGACCTGCTCGGCGGTGCGGCGCACCACGTCGTAGGTCGTCTCCCGGTTGCCGGAGGAGGCGGTGATGTCGAGGAAGGTCAGCTCGTCGGCGCCCTCGGCGTCGTACAGCTTCGCCATCTCGACGGGGTCGCCCGCGTCCCGCAGGTTCTGGAAGTTGACGCCCTTGACGACCCGGCCGTTGTCCACGTCCAGGCAGGGGATCACCCGTACGGCGAGAGTCATGACGCCTCACTCCTGTACGCCTCGACCTCGACCTCGACGACCAGACTCGGGTCGACGAAGCCGGACACGATGATCATCGAGGCGGCCGGGCGGACGGCGTCGAACAGCTCCTTGTGGGCGCGGCCGACCTCGTCCACGTCCCGTGCGTGGGTGATGTACATCCGGGTCCGTACGACGTCCTGCGGGCCGAGGCCGAGCTTCTTCAGGGCGTCGAAGGCCACGTTGAAGGAGTTGATCGCCTGCTCGTACGGGCCTCCGCCGGCGATCTGGCCGCCGATCACCGACGTACAGCCGGCGACGAGGACCAGGCCGTTCGGCAGCTCCACCGCGCGGGAGTAGCCGAACTGCTCCTCCCAGGGCGCGCCGGTGACGACCTTCTTCACGCCGTCGGTCATACGGCAGCCACCGCCTCCAGCGCCTCTTCCAGGGTGAACGCCTTGGCGTACAGCGCCTTGCCGACGATCGCGCCCTCGACGCCCAGCGGCACGAGGCCGGACAGGGCGCGCAGGTCGTCCAGGGACGACACGCCGCCGGAGGCGACGACGGGCTTGTCGGTGGCCGCGCAGACGTTCTTCAGGAGCTCCAGGTTGGGGCCCTGCAGGGTGCCGTCCTTGGCGATGTCGGTGACGACGTAACGGGAGCAGCCCTCGGAGTCGAGGCGGGCGAGCGTCTCGTAGAGGTCGCCGCCGTCGCGGGTCCAGCCCCGGCCGCGGAGCGTGGTGCCGCGCACGTCGAGGCCGACGGCGATCTGGTCGCCGTGCTCGGCGATGACCTTGGCGACCCACTCGGGCGTCTCCAGGGCGGCGGTGCCCAGGTTGACGCGGGTGCAGCCGGTGGCGAGGGCGGCGGCGAGCGAGGCGTCGTCGCGGATGCCGCCGGAGAGCTCGACCTTGATGTCCATGGCCTTGGCGACCTCGGCGATCAGCTCGCGGTTGTCGCCGGTGCCGAAGGCGGCGTCCAGGTCGACCAGGTGCAGCCACTCGGCGCCGGAGCGCTGCCACGCGAGGGCGGCCTCGAGCGGGGAGCCGTAGGAGGTCTCCGTACCGGACTCGCCGTGCACGAGACGGACGGCCTGGCCGTCACGGACGTCGACGGCGGGAAGGAGTTCGAGCTTGCTCACAGCGTTCCGATCCAGTTCTTCAGCAGCTGGGCTCCGGCGTCGCCGGACTTCTCGGGGTGGAACTGGGTCGCCCACAGCGCGCCGTTCTCGACGGCGGCGACGAAGGTCTCGCCGTGGGTGGCCCAGGTGACCTTGGGGGCCCGCATGTTCGGGTTGCCGACCTCCAGGGTCCACTCCCGCACTCCGTAGGAGTGCACGAAGTAGAACCGGGCGTCGGCGTCGAGGCCCGCGAACAGCTCGCTGTCCTCGGGCGCGTCGACGGTGTTCCAGCCCATGTGGGGCACGATCGGGGCCTTCAGCGGCTCGACCGTACCGGGCCATTCGTCCAGACCCTCGGTCTCCACGCCGTGCTCGATGCCACGGGCGAAGAGGATCTGCATGCCGACGCAGATGCCCATGACGGGGCGTCCGCCGGAGAGCCGACGGTCGACGATCCACTCGCCGCGGGCCTCCTTGAGGCCCTTCATGCAGGCGGAGAAGGCGCCGACACCGGGGACGAGCAGTCCGTCGGCGTTCATCGCCCTGTCGTAGTCGCGGGTGATCTCGACGTCGGCGCCGACATGGGCGAGGGCGCGCTCGGCGGAGCGGACGTTTCCGAAGCCGTAGTCGAAGACGACGACCTTCTTGGACGGGCTCACAGTGCTCACTCCCAGATTCCCTGGATCCGCAGGACGCCCGCGACCAGGCACATCACGGAGGCGACGGCGAGGAGGACGATCACGCCCTTGGGCAGCTGCTGCTTGGAGAAGGAGTACACACCGCCGGCGAGGAAGAGCCCGACGACGATGAGGATGGTGGAGAGGCCGGTCATGGAGTTAGAGCGCGCCCTTCGTGGAAGGCAGGATGCCGGCCGCGCGCGGGTCGCGCTCGGAGGCGTAGCGCAGGGCCCGGGCCAGCGCCTTGAACTGGCACTCCACGATGTGGTGGGCGTTGCGCCCGTACGGCACGTGGATGTGGAGCGCGATCTGGGCCTGCGCGACGAAGGACTCGAAGATGTGCCGGGTCATCGTCGTGTCGTAGGAGCCGATCATCGGCGCCATGTTCTCGGGCTCGGTGTGCACCAGGTAGGGACGGCCGGAGAGGTCGACGGTGACCTGGGCGAGCGACTCGTCCAGGGGGACGGTGCAGTTGCCGAAGCGGTAGATGCCGACCTTGTCGCCGAGCGCCTGCTTGAAGGCGGCGCCGAGGGCGAGGGCGGTGTCCTCGATGGTGTGGTGCGAGTCGATGTGCAGGTCACCGTCGGTCTTGACGGTGAGGTCGAAGAGCCCGTGGCGGCCGAGCTGGTCGAGCATGTGGTCGTAGAAACCCACACCGGTCGACACGTCGACCTTTCCGGTGCCGTCGAGGTCGATCTCGACGACGACGGAGGTCTCCTTGGTGGTGCGCTCGACTCTTCCTACGCGGCTCATGCGCTCTGCTCCTTCGGGGGCGTGGGGGTGTCCCCCACAAAACACTGCAATTCACGGACCGCGTCGAGGAACGCGTCGTTCTCTTCAGGGGTGCCGGCGGTGACCCGCAGCCAGCCCGGTACGCCGTTGTCCCGGACCAGGACGCCCCGGTCGAGGATCTTCTGCCAGGTCTCGTGCGAGCCCGCGGCTCCGTCGAAGCGGCCGAACTGGACGAAGTTGGCGTCGGAATCGGTGACCTCGTAGCCGATCGCGCGCAGCTCGCCGACCAGGCGGTCCCGCTCGGTCTTGAGCTGTTCGACGTACCCGAGGAGCGTATCGGTGTGCTCCAGGGCGGCGAGCGCGGTGGCCTGCGTGACGGCGGACAGGTGGTACGGCAGGCGGACCAGCTGCACGGCGTCGACCACGGCCGGGTGGGCGGCCAGATAGCCGAGGCGAAGCCCGGCGGCGCCGAAGGCCTTGGACATGGTGCGGGAGACGACGAGGTTCGGGCGGCCCTCGATCAGCGGCAGGAGCGAGTCCCGGTGGCTGAACTCGACGTACGCCTCGTCGACGACCACCAGCGAGGGCTTGGCGGCCTGGGCGGCCTCGTAGAGCGCGAGGACCGTCTCGGCCGCGACCGCCGTGCCGGTGGGGTTGTTGGGCGAGGTGATGAAGACGACGTCGGGACGGTTCTCGGCGATCGCCTTCTCGGCCGCCTCGACGTCGATGGTGAAGTCCTCGTTGCGCGGTCCCGAGATCCAGCCCGTGCCGGTGCCGCGCGCGATGAGCGCGTGCATCGAGTACGAGGGCTCGAAGCCGATGGCCGTACGGCCGGGGCCGCCGAAGGTCTGCAACAGCTGCTGGAGGACCTCGTTGGAGCCGTTGGCGGCCCAGACGTTCTCGACGGCGACGGGGTGCTTGCCGGTACGGGTGAGGTAGCGGGCGAGCTCGGTGCGCAGCTCGATCGCGTCCCGGTCGGGGTAGCGGTTGAGGCCGCGGGCGGCCTCGGCGACCCGCTCCGCGATCCGGGCCACCAGGGGCTCGGGCAGCGGGTAGGGGTTCTCGTTGGTGTTCAGCTGGACGGGGACGTCGAGCTGGGGCGCGCCGTACGGGGACTTGCCGCGCAGCTCGTCCCGGATCGGAAGATCGTCAATACCGGTCACTTGCTCTCAGGCACCTTCCATCCGAACCGCGCCTTGAGCGCGGCGCCGTGCGCGGGCAGGTCCTCGGCCTCGGCGAGCGTGACCACGTGGTGGGTGACGTCGGCGAGGGCGTCGCGGGTGTAGTCCACGATGTGGACTCCGCGCAGGAAGGACTGGACGGACAGGCCGGAGGAGTGGCAGGCACAACCGCCGGTGGGCAGCACGTGGTTGGAGCCGGCGCAGTAGTCGCCGAGGGAGACCGGCGCCCAGGGGCCGACGAAGATCGCGCCCGCGTTGCGGACGCGCTCGGCGCGGGCGGCGGCGTCGGCGGTCTGGATCTCCAGGTGCTCGGCGCCGTACGCGTCGACGACCTTGAGGCCGTCCTCCAGGTCGTTGACGAGGACGATCGCGGACTGCTTTCCGGCCAGGGCCGGGACGATCCGGTCGTCGATGTGCTTGGTGGCGGCGACCTGGGTCTTCAGCTCGACCTCGGTGGCGGTGGCCAGTTCCTCGGAGTCGGTGACGAGGACGGCGGCGGCCATCGGGTCGTGCTCGGCCTGGCTGATGAGGTCGGCGGCGACGTGCACGGGGTCGGCGGTGGAGTCCGCGAGGATCGCGATCTCGGTCGGGCCGGCCTCGGCGTCGATGCCGATGCGGCCGGTGAAGTACCGCTTGGCGGCGGCGACCCAGATGTTCCCGGGCCCGGTGACCATGTTGGCGGGGGCGCAGGACTCGGTGCCGTACGCGAACATCGCGACGGCCTGGGCGCCTCCGGCGGCGTACACCTCGTCGACGCCGAGCAGCGCGCACGCGGCGAGGATCGTCGGGTGCGGCAGACCGCCGAACTCCTTCTGCGGCGGGGACGCCAGCGCGACGGACTCGACGCCCGCCTCCTGCGCCGGGACCGCGTTCATGATCACGGAGGAGGGGTAGACGGAGCGGCCGCCGGGCGCGTAGAGACCGACGCGCTGGACGGGGATCCACTTCTCGGTGACCGTGCCGCCGGGCACGACCTGGGTGGTGTGCGTCGAGCGGCGCTGGGCGCGGTGGACGATCCGGGTGCGCCGGATGGACTCCTCCAGGGCCTCACGGACGGCCGGGTCGAGCTGCTCCAGGGCCCGGGCAATCGCCTCGGCGGGCACGCGCACGTGCTCCAGGGTCACACCGTCGAACTTCTCCGCGTACTCGACCAGCGCCGCGTCGCCCCGATGATGGACGTCCTCGCAGATGGGCCGCACCTTCTCCAGGGCGGCTTCCACGTCGAACTCGGCACGGGGCAGCAGGTCGCGCAGTGCGCCACCCTCGGGGAGGGCGTCGCCGCGCAGGTCGATACGAGAGATCACGGGTCAATTCTCGCAGACGCCCCACAAGCGTCGGACGCCCGTATCACTGGCTGATACGAGCCACTCTGGCGTCTTGTCGCCACAGCTGACCGTTAGCGTTCACTCCGTCACTCAGCGGGAAGAACGGCTGTACGAATCCAGGGAAGCGGGTTCGTGGAAAGCGAGGGGGCGGCAGTGACCGAGCCGCACGAGGACGGAATGCCGGACGGGCTGACCGGCCCGGAGCGCGTCATGTGGCGGGCCTTCCGGATCGGCAGGACCTGTGATCTGAGCGAGGGGGACGCGACACGGGACGACCCTTTCGGGGCGCACGTCTGGGGTGAGGAGCGCAGTGTGCGCGCCGAGGTGGTGGCGCTGCTGCTGCTCGACGGCCCGCCGCCGCGCTCCGGGCGGGTCTCGGCGCTCAAGCTGCGGGGCGTGCGGATCACCGGCGTGCTCAATCTGGCCGGCGGGACCGTCGATCCGTACGTGGAGTGGAACCGCTGCCGGTTCGACCAGGAGATCGTGCTGCCGGAGGCCCGGTTCGGCACGGTGCGGATGGTGGAGTGCGCGATCCCCCGGATCGAGGCGGCGCGGCTGCACACCCAGGGCGATCTGCATCTGCCGAGGTGCCGGATCCAGCGCGGCATCCGGCTCACGGACGCGCAGATAGGGACGGATCTGCTGATCAACCAGATCCGGGTGTGGCCGGACCGGCGCGGCCGGGCGATCACGGCGGACGGTCTCGTGGTCGCGCAGGACCTGCAGGCCGAGCTGATCGAGACGTACGGCGAGCTGAGCCTGCGCGGGGCGAAGGTCGGGGTGTCGCTGAGCCTGCGGGGCAGCGTGCTGCGCGGGGCGCAGCAGCGCCGCGCGCTGAACGCGCCGCAGCTGACGGTGGAGCGCTCGCTCTATCTGAACGCGGCGTGGGTGTACGAGGGCACGGGGAACGCCACGGCCACTCCCCCGTACGGCATCGGGTACACCCCGGTGCGCGGGGCGCTGCGCAAGCCGGTGGAGTGCCACGGCGGAGTGCGCCTGGACGACGGGCGGTTCGGGGACGCGGTGGACCTGCACTACGCGCGGTTCGTCCTGGACGGGTCGAAGCGGGAGGAGGTGTCGCTGCGCCGGATAGTGACCCCGGAGCTGCGCTTCAACGGGGAGCAGCCGGAGGAGGGCCGGGTGGTGCTGAACGGCGCCCGGGTGGTGACCCTGATCGACCTCTCCACGAGCTGGCCGGGCCCTGGCGGCCTGTCGATGAACGGCTTCGTCTACGAGAACCTCGTGCCGTACGGCCACTTCCCGCTGGCGCGGCGCCTGGAGTGGGTGGCGGCGGCGACCCCGGAGTACGCGCCGGAGCCGTACGAACGCCTGGCGACGGTGCTGCGCAACAGCGGGGAGGACGCGGACGCCCGGGAGGTGCTGCTCGCCAAGCAGCGCAGACGCCGGGAGACCCTGCCGGTGGCCGGGAAGCTCTGGGGCTATCTCCAGGACTGGACGGTGGCGTACGGCTACCGCCCGGGCCGGGCGGCGCTGTGGATGGCGGTGCTCTGGGCGGCGGGCGCGCTGGCCTTCTCGCGCTACGACCCGGTGCCGCTGAAGGCGGAGGAGTCGCCGAACTGGAGCGCCACGCTGTACGCGCTGGATCTGCTGCTGCCGGTGATCAATCTCGGCCAGGACGGCTACTGGCGCCTGGAGGGCGTGTGGCAGTGGGGTGCGGCGGCGCTCATCCTGCTGGGCTGGGTGCTGGCGACGACGGTGGCGGCGGGGGCGTCGAGGCTGCTGCGGAGAGGGTGAGGCGGGCGGGCCGCGAAAGCGGAGGTGCACTGAGGCCCGTGGGGATAGTGGGGATGGTGTGACGCAGGGGATGGATTGCGCCAACCGTCGCCTCTTTCTTTACGGTGTCTTGACCATCTGGAGGACAACTTTCCCGCCGCTACCAAAGCTTCACAGTCCCCCACTGGCGCCGCTCCCACCTGCGGTTTTCAATGGTCCGCACCATGTCTTTGCTCCGCGCCCTGATCGGCACCGCCCGTCTGGTCCGGCACGCACCGCGGCTCACCGCCGCACTGCCGCCGGACGACGACGTGCTGCTCGACGCACCGGACGAGCGGCTCGCCCCCGCGCTGATCGCGGCCGCGCTCGCCGATCCCGAGCCGGCGGCCAAGCTGCTCGCGACGACCAGGGACGGCGCCGAGTGGGAGGCCAGGGACCGGTACGTGGCCCGGCTCGCCACCTTCGCGTACAGCCGTGACGAGTGGCTGACCCACTGGCTGGAGGCCACCCCGCGCGACCCGGACGCGCTGCTCGTGAAGGCCGAACTCGCGGTGCGCCGGGCCTGGGAGTCGCCGGCCCGTGCGGAGCGGCTGCGCGAACTGGGACCGCTGATCGACGCGGCGGCCGAGGCCTCGCCCCGTGACCCGGTGCCGTGGCGCCTCGCCCTGGACCACGCGCGCGGCACGCACGCCGGGCACGCGGCCTTCGAGTCGCTCTGGGAGCAGGCCGTGCGCCGCTCCCCGCACCACTACGGCTGCCACATCGCCGCGCTCCGCTACCTCTCGGCCCAGTGGTACGGCTCGCACCGCGAGTGCTTCGACTTCGCGGAACAGGCCGCCGAGGACGCCCCGCCCGGCTCGCTCGCCCGGGTGCTCCCGGTCAACGCGGCCTTCGCCCAGTACCTCACGGGCGCCGGCCCGATGCCGGACGACCGGATCGACGCGGCCGCGGACCGGGGCCTCGCGCTGTCGGCGGCGTACCCGGAGGGCGATCCCTGGCCGGCCGAGGTCCGCAACCTGCTGGTGTACGTCCTGGTCCGGCGCGGCCGCTGGGAGGAGGCGTTCGAGGAGTTCCGCAAGATCGGCCCGTACGCGACGTCGTTCCCGTGGGCGCTCGTCGGCGACGACCCGCTGCAGGGCTTCCTGGAGACGAGGGACGCGGTACGGGCGGAGGTGGCTCGGACGATGCCGCTGAGGGAGCCGGGGCGCGGGGGCAACGGGGGCGTCGGCATCTCGCACGGATCGGCCCTCGACAGCAGCCGCGCGACGACCTTCGACCCCGGTCGTGGAACGGGATGGCGGACCGGTCATGGACGGGCCGACCGCGGCGGCCCCGGCGGCCATTACGCTTGACCGCTGTGACCACCGCCAGCCTGCCTCTCTTCCCGCTCAACGCGGTGCTGTTCCCGGGCCTCGTGCTGCCCCTGAACGTGTTCGAGGAGCGGTATCGCGCCATGATGCGCGAGCTGCTCAAGACCGACGAGTCGGAGCCCCGCCGCTTCGCGGTCGTCGCGATCCGCGACGGCCGTGAGGTCGCGCCCACGGCGCCGGGGATGCCGGACCCGACGGCGATGCCGGAGAAGGGGCCCGCGGCGGGCTTCGGCCCGGACCCGATCCAGGCGTTCCACCGGGTCGGCTGCATCGCCGACGCGGCGACGATCCGGGAGCGGGCGAACGGCAGCTTCGAGGTGATGGCCACCGGGACGACCCGGGTGAAGCTGCTGTCGGTCGACGCGAGCGGTCCGTTCCTGGTGGCGGAGGTCGAGGAGATCCCCGAGGAGCAGGGCGACGAGGCGGGCACGCTCGCGGAGGGCGTGCTGCGGGCGTTCCGGAGCTACCAGAAGCGGCTGGCGGGGGCGCGGGAGCGGTCGCTGACGACGAGTGACCTGCCGGACGACCCGTCGGTGGTGTCGTACCTGGTGGCGGCGGCGGCCGTTCTGGACACCCCGGCGAAGCAGCGGCTGCTGCAGGCGCCGGACACGGCGACGCGGCTGCGGGAGGAGCTGACGCTGCTGCGGTCGGAGACGGCGGTGCTGCGGCACCTGCCGTCGCTGCCGGCGGTGGAGCTGACCCGGGCGCCGACGAGCCCGAACTGACGGAGGAGCGCGGAGTGGCGAAGAAGCAGAAGAAGCAGACGGGCGGCACTCCGGCGACGGTGGCCCTGACGGCGGCCGGGGTGGCGTACACCCTCCACTCCTACGACCACGACCCGGCGTCGCCGTCGTACGGCGAGGAGGCGGCGGAGGCGCTCGGCGTCTCGCCCGACCGGGTCTTCAAGACGCTGGTCGCGGACGTCGACGGCGAACTGACGGTCGCCGTCGTCCCGGTCGCCGGCCAGCTGGACCTGAAGGCCCTGGCCTCGGCGGTCGGCGGCAAGCGCGCGACGATGGCCGACCCGACCCTGGCGGAACGCACGACGGGCTACGTCCGAGGCGGCATCTCCCCCCTGGGCCAGCGCAAACGCCTCCGCACGGTCCTGGACGCCTCGGCCTCCACCCACGAGACGATCTGCATCTCGGCAGGCCGCAGAGGCCTGGAAGTAGAACTCACCCCCACGGCCCTGACGACCCTGACCTCAGCAGTCCTGGCCCACATCGGCCGAGGCTAGCGCCCCGCGCCGCCTACGCCGGCGGGCTCGCCTGGTCCTCGGGCCACGTCGGGTCCGGGTCCCTGGGGCCGAAGAGGGCCGTCAGGATCAGGTGGACGATCATGGCCGCCAAGGGCCATGCCAGGAGCGCGCCCGCCCACATCTCCAGCTTCAGGGGCGCGTCGAAGACCACGTTCGGGCCGACCTCCCGCGCGTGGGCGACCACGTCGTGGGTCGGGCCGAAGTACGTGCCCACGCCCCAACCAAGGGCGGAGCCCAGCACCCCGCCCACCGCCAGCGCGAGCACCAGCGCCACGCCACCGCGCCGGTGGATCAGGAAGACGAGCGCCGCCGCCAGCGCACCGAAGCCGAGCGCGATCAGCACGAACGTGCCGTCCGCCCCGACCGCCGACTCCCCCTCGCTGTCCCGCAGGAACACCGCCTTGCCGTCCGAGATCAGCGGAACCCTCGGCGCGAGCCACAGCCACAGCAGCCCCAGGGCCACACCGGCCACCGTCGAGACCGCGGCCACCACGGCGGCCTGCCGCAGCTCGGTGGCCGTGCTCGGGGCCCCGTCGTCCACGGGCAGGGAGGGCGGATACGGCGCCGGCCATCCCACAGCGTCGTGCGGAGGCTCGTGAGGCTGGTGAGGCGGTGTCAGGGGTGCGGTCACCCCGCCATCGTGCCAGGTCCGGAACCCGCCCGCCTCAGCGGACCGCCGCCCGGCGATACGCCCATGTCGCCACCGCGAGCGACACCACCCCGACCACCCCGCACACCGCGAGGTTCAGGCCGACCGCCGCCCAGTCCGGACGCGCGTCGAAGGTCCTGGCCAGCGCCTCCACCCCGTACGTCGACGGCAGCAGGTCCCGCGCCCAGCCGATCGGCACCGGCAACCGTTCCGCCGGCAGCACGCCGAGGAGCAGCGCGGCCGACATGCCCAGCTGCCCGAGCAGCGTCGCGAACTCCTGGCGCGGCGCGAGCAGCCCGAGCGCCGCGCCCAGACCGGCGAGCGCGGCCCCCGCCAGCGGCACGACCGCCGCGAGGATCCAGAGATGGCCGAGCGGCAGCCCGAAGAGCAGGGAGCCGATCACCGCGGTCACCACCGTCCCCGGCACGGTGAAGGACGCGTACGCCCCCGCCGCCCCGAGCACCACGGCCGCCGGCGGCACCGGCAGGGTGGCGTAGTGGTCGAGGCCGCCGGTCGCCCGCAGCTGTCCGAAGTACTGGGCGAGCAGGTTCAGCGCGACGAACGCGACGACGAGCACCGAGGAGCCCGCCACCACGGCGCGCGCCTCCGAGCCGCCGTCGACGACGCCCCGCATCAGGACCATGATCCCGACGGACTGGAACGTCGCCACGAAGAGCAGGGGGATACGGGAGACCCGGGCCCGCGAGAGCTGCGCGCGGTACACGGCGGCGAGCGCGGGCAGCAGCCGGGCGCGCGGCGCGAGCGGCCCGACCGGGCTCACGGCCGACGGCGCGTCGGAGCCAGGGGCCCCGGCCGCCGCCAGGCCCTCGGCCGAAGGGGACGACGACGCTGCCTGTGCGGGCACGATACTCACTCCGTACAGCTCCTCACGCCTTGACCAACCCCTGCGTCTCCCCGCCCAGCGCCAGATACACGTCCTCCAGGCTCGGCGTCGCCAGCGTGAAGTCGTCCAGGGCCGCGAACGCCGCCCCGCCCGTCACCGCGGCGACCGTCGCCCTGGCCTCGTCCGGGGCGAGCCGGAGGGTCCAGCGCCGCCCCGACTCCTGCGCGAGCCCGCGCAGCGCGGCGACCTCGGGCACCTCCAGCGGGGCGCGCTCGCGCCACACCAGGTCGACCCGGACCTCGCCCGCGACGCGCTCCTTGAGCCCGGCCGGGGTGTCGCAGGCGATGACCTTGCCCCGCTCCAGAACGGCGACCCGGTCCAGTACGGTCTCGGCCTCGATCACGTTGTGGGTGACGAGCAGCACGGTGGTGCCGAACTCGGCGCGCCGCCGGTCCACCGCCGACCAGACGGCCCGTCGGGCGACGGGGTCCATCCCGGTGGTGGGCTCGTCGAGGACCAGGACCGGCCGCTCGCCGACGAGCGCGGCCGCGACGCAGGCGAGCCGCCGCTGCCCGCCCGAGAGCTTCCTGAGCGGCCGCCCGGCGAGCTCGGTCAGCCCCAGCTCGGCGAGGACCGCGTCCTTCTCGGCCCGGGCGTCCCGCGCGGAGAGCCCGCGCAGCCGCGCGGTGGTCTCGGCGGCGAGCGAGACCGTCAGCTCGTCGAGCGCGGTGGACTCCTGGCCGAGGTAGGCGAGCAGGCGCGCGGCGCGCTCCGGGTGGCGTACGAGATCGTGGCCGAGCACCTCGACGGTGCCGGAGTCGGGGCGCATCAGCCCGGTCAGCTGGCGGACCAGCGTGGACTTGCCGGCGCCGTTGGGCCCGAGCAGGCCGAAGATCTCACCGCCCCTGACATCGAGGCTGATTCCGTCGGTGGCGCGGATCTCGGGCGTCGCGGGTGTCCCCCGCCGTGCGCGCGCGGCGGGGTACGTCTTGACCAGATCCCGCACCACGCACACCGTACTCACGGGGGGAGAGCCTACGGGGTCCCCCGCCCTACTCCCCAGCGGGGGCGCGTTCCGCGGCGGCCCGGACGTCGATCTCGCGCCAGAAACCGGCCCGGATCGCGTACCGGTCGTGCTCGTCGATCTGGTCGTCCTTGTGGGCGAGCAGGCCGAATCGGGCGGCGTACCGGAGCAGTTCGCCGTCGATGCGGTGCGGGATCCGCGGGTACATGAGGGAGAGCTTCTGGACGTGGCTCTGCTCGGGGAGCCGTTCCATCCAGCGACGGGCGAACACCTGCCCGACCTCGAAGGGGTCGCCGCCGACGGTGGTGATGTCCTCCTCGCGGTCCGCCCAGCGCTGTTCGGCGCTGGTGAGCTGGGCGAGGGTGGGCAGCGATGCGGTCTCGGGCGGCTCGCCGAGGGCAGCGGTGGGGCGGTCGATCCAGCCCTTGTCGGAGGACCAGCGGAGGGTGGCGGCGGGCTGGTGCGCGCCGGGCGCGCCCGGTCCGCCGGGTCCGGCGCCGGGCCCGCGCAGCCCGGCCAGGTCCTTGGGAGTGGGGACGCCCTTCCCGGTGGACGGCGCGGGCACCCCGCCGGCCGCCGGCCCGTCCTCGTCGGACGCGGGCGCCGGGGTCTCGGGGGCGGCGACCCCGTTGTGCCCGGCGGCCGCCGCGGCCGCCGCCTCGGCGGCCCGCTCGGCGGAGGCGGCGAGCGCCGACTCGGGCAGCGGGGCGGAGAGGATCGCGGCGATCTCGGGGCGCGGGGCGGGCGGGGGCGCGCAGATGCCGGTGAGGTCCTTGGCGCGGACGGCCCGGGTGATCCAGGCCCGGTCGAGGACGCGGCGCTCGTCGGCCTCGGCGACGAGGTCCTCGGACTGGTTGTAGTCGCCGTCGGCGGCCTGGACGGCCCAGAGGTGGACGGCGACGCCGTGCTCCTTGGCGGACATCAGGCCGGGCAGCAGGTCGCCGTCGCCGGTCACGAGGACCACGTCGGAGCAGGCCCGGTTCCTGGCCAGCTCGGTCAGCTCGGCGTGCATGGCGGCGTCGACGCCCTTCTGGGCCCAGCGGCCGTCGCTGCGGGTCAGGGCGCCGAGCCGGACGGTCACCCGGGGCATCACGCGGAGCCTGCGGTGTTCGGGCTGGGGCACCCGGTCGGGTGCGCCGTCGAACCAGTAGATGCGCAGCAGGGGCTGCTCGGTGTCGGCCTCGGCCCGTTCTCGGAGGTTCTGGATGAGGGCGGCGTGGTCGACGGTGATCCTGGAGCGGGCCGGTTCCCCGGCGAGAAGGCTCGCGGCGGCGCCCAGCAGATAGCCGGCGTCCACCAGAACGACGCAGCGGTCCACGTGTTCCACCCTCTTTCGGGAACCTCGGGATCGGAAGTTGCTTCGGATTTCCTTCGAGTCTGCCCGAACGTCGGGAGGTTGACGGCCGGAACTGGATCATCGGCGTGGCGAATGTCACTTCGCGGACGCTCGGTGGCCGACCGGTCTACCGATCACTGTCGGTAATGATCCAAAATGCGGCGTTTCACCCCATGTGTGAGTCTGACAGCGGCCCTGGCCCCGAGATCCCTTTGAGGAGGCATCACCATGGCCAAGAATCGCAAGCAGAACCGCAGTCAGCAGCAGTCCTCGCCGGCCGAGCGCGGCGCCCAGCAGGCGCAGCAGTCGTCGATGGAGTCGCAGGCCGAGCAGCGTGCCTCGCAGGTGACTCCCGGCGACATGGCTCGCAAGGGCCGTCAGAAGCGCTTCGGTCACAACTGACCGCGCGTAACCCCGGAAGGGGCGCACCCGTGACGACGGGCGCGCCCCTTCCGCGCGTACAAAAGCTCCCCGCTATCCCGCGAGGCAGGACGGCCCGAGCAGCACCTTCAGGTCGCCGAAGAGCGCCGGATCGGGCTGGACCCGGTGCCGGTCGAGCCGCAGGACGGTCGTGGTGCGGGGGCCCTGGAGCTTGATCCGTACCTCGGTGTTGCCCTTGTGGTGGCCCAGGATCTCGCCCAGTCGGCTGATCATGGGCGGGGTGACCTTGACCGTCGGGATGGTGAGGATGACGGGGGCGTTGGTCCCGGCGTTCGACAGGTCGGGGACCATCAGCTCCATGGCGACGAGCCGGGGCACGTCCTCGCGCTTGTCGAGGCGGCCCTTGACGAAGACGACCGTGTCCTCGACGAGCTGGGTGGAGACCAGCTGGTACGTGGCCGGGAAGAACATGCACTCGATGGAGCCGGCCAGGTCCTCGACGGTGGCGATGGCCCAGGCGTTGCCCTGCTTGGTCATCTTGCGCTGGAGGCCCGAGATGATGCCGCCGATGGTGACGACCGCGCCGTCCGCGTGCTCGCCGCCGGTGAGCTGGGAGATCGCCGCGTCCGTCTTGTCGGAGAGGACGTGCTCGATGCCGAAGAGCGGGTGGTCGGAGACGTAGAGGCCGAGCATCTCGCGCTCCTGGGCGAGCAGGTAGGACTTCTCCCACTCCAGGTCGGAGAACTCCACGTCCAGGCCGAAGCCGGGCTCGTCGCTCGTCTCGTCGCCCATGCCGCCGAAGAGGTCGAACTGTCCCTCGGCCTCCTTGCGCTTGACCGCGACCACGTTGTCGATCATCGGCTCGTGGTGCGCGACCAGGCTCTTGCGGGTGTGGCCCATCTCGTCGAAGGCGCCGGCCTTGATCAGCGACTCGATGGTCCGCTTGTTGCAGACGACGGCCTCGACCTTGTCGAGGAATTCGGGGAACGTCGCGTACTTCCCCTTGGCCTTGCGCGATTTGATGATCGACTCGACGACGTTGGTGCCGACGTTGCGGACGGCGGAGAGGCCGAAGAGGATCACGTCGTCGCCCTGGGCGGCGAAGTTCGACTCCGACTCGTTCACGTTCGGCGGCAGGACCTTGATGCCCATGCGGCGGCACTCGTTCAGATAGACCGCGGACTTGTCCTTGTCGTCCTTGACCGAGGTCAGCAGACCCGCCATGTACTCGGCGGGGTAGTTCGCCTTGAGGTACGCGGTCCAGTAGGAGACCAGGCCGTACGCGGCCGAGTGCGCCTTGTTGAAGGCGTAGCCGGCGAACGGCACCAGGACGTCCCACAGCGCCTGGATGGCCTCGTCGCTGTAGTCCCTCTTCCGGGCGCCCTCCTGGAAGATGGTGAAGTTCTTCGCCAGCTCGTCGGGCTTCTTCTTGCCCATCACGCGACGGAGGATGTCGGCCTCGCCGAGGGAGTACCCGGCGATGATCTGGGCGGCCTTCTGCACCTGCTCCTGGTAGACGATCAGGCCGTAGGTGACCGCGAGCACCTCTTCGAGCGGCTTCTCCAGCTCGGGGTGGATCGGGGTGATCTCCTGCTGCTTGTTCTTGCGCAGCGCGTAGTTCGTGTGCGAGTTCATGCCCATCGGGCCCGGCCGGTACAGGGCGGACACGGCGGAGATGTCTTCGAAGTTGTCGGGCTTCATCAGCCGCAGCAGCGACCGCATGGGTCCGCCGTCGAACTGGAAGACGCCGAGGGTGTCACCGCGCTGGAGCAGTTCGAAGGTCTTCGGGTCGTCCAGGGGCAGGGCCAGCAGGTCGAGGTCGATGCCCTTGTTGGTCTTCACCATCTTGACGGCGTCGTCCATGATCGTGAGGTTCCTGAGGCCCAGGAAGTCCATCTTGATCAGGCCGAGCGACTCGCACTGCGGGTAGTCCCACTGCGTGATCGTCACGCCGTCGGTGTGCCGCACCCAGATCGGGGCGTGGTCGACGATCGGCTCGCTGGACATGATCACGCCGGCCGCGTGCACACCCATCTGCCGGACCAGGCCCTCCACGCCCTTGGCGGTGTCGATGACCTTCTTGACGTCCGGCTCGTTCTCGTACATCGCCCGGATCTCGCCGGCCTCGCTGTAGCGCGGGTGCGAAGGGTCGGTGATGCCGTTGAGGTCGATGCCCTTGCCGAGGACGTCGGCGGGCATGGCCTTGGTGAGCCGGTCGCCCATGGCGTACGGGTAGCCGAGGACGCGGGCGGAGTCCTTGATGGCGTTCTTCGCCTTGATCTTTCCGTACGTGCCGATCATGGCGACCTTGTCGGCGCCGTACTTCTCGGTCACGTACCTGATCACCTCGACGCGCCGACGCTCGTCGAAGTCGATGTCGACATCGGGCATCGAGACGCGCTCGGGGTTGAGGAACCGCTCGAAGATCAGGCCGTGCGGGATGGGGTCGAGGTCGGTGATGCCCATGGCGTACGCGACGATCGAGCCGGCCGCGGAGCCTCGGCCGGGGCCGACGGCGATGCCCTGCTTCTTCGCCCACATGATGAAGTCGGCGACGACCAGGAAGTAGCCCGGGAACCCCATCTGGATGATGACGTCCATCTCGTACTCGGCCTGCTTCTGCCGGTCCTCGGGGACACCTCCGGGGAAGCGGCGGTCCATGCCGCGCCGCACTTCCTCCTTGAACCAGGTGGTGTTGGTGTAGCCCTCTTCCGGGATGTCGAACTTCGGCATGAGGTCGCGCGGCTCGAACATGCCGGAGGTGTCGATCTGCTCGGCGACCAGGAGGGTGTTGCGGCAGCCCTCCTGCCAGGCGTCCGAGGAGTCGATGGCGTACATCTCGTCCGTGGACTTCAGGTAGTAGCCGGTGCCGTCGAAGCGGAAGCGGTCCGGGTCGGAGAGGTTCTTGCCGGTCTGGATGCAGAGCAGGGCGTCGTGCGCGGTCGACTCGTGCGCGTACGTGTAGTGCGAGTCGTTGGTGACCAGCGGCGGGATGCCGAGCTTCTTGCCGATCTCCAGGAGCCCGTCACGGACCCGGCGCTCGATCTCGATGCCGTGGTCCATCAGCTCCAGGAAGTACCGGTCCTTGCCGAAGATGTCCTGGTACTCGGAGGCGGACTTCAGGGCCTCGTCGAACTGGCCGAGGCGCAGCCGGGTCTGCAGCTCTCCGGAGGGGCAGCCGGTGGAGGCGATCAGGCCCTCGGACCACTTTGAGATGGTCTCCTTGTCCATCCGGGGCCACTTCTGGAGCCAGCCCTCGGCGTAGGCGTCGGAGGAGAGCCGGAAGAGGTTGTGCAGTCCGGTGCTGTTCGCCGCCCAGATCGTCTTGTGGGTGTAACCACCGGAGCCGGAGACGTCGTCCCGCTTCTGGTGGGGCTGGCCCCACTGGATCTTCCGCTTGTTCCGCCGGGACTCGGGGGCGACGTACGCCTCGATGCCGATGATCGGCGTGACACCGGCCTTCTTGGCCGAGTGGAAGAAGTCGTACGCCCCGTGGAGGTTGCCGTGGTCGGACATGGCGATATGGGTCATGCCCATCTCGTTGCACGCGTTGAACATGTCCTTGAGCCGCGCGGCACCGTCCAGCAGCGAGTACTGGGTGTGTACGTGAAGGTGCGTGAAGGGCGGCTTGGTCACGGCGAGGAGCCTCCGGAGAACGGGGGATGGCAGGCTGCGAACAGTCTGGGGGAACAGCGTGGAAGTCTACGTCGGCGGACTGACAGTCGGTGGGCACTCGGCGGTACGGTCGCGCGTTGAGAGACAGAGAACGCGTGTACCAATTGTCATGAACAGTCTTGTCACAGGAGGCATCTCGATGTCGGTCCCCCAGCCCACCGCCACGGAGCGCGGTGAGCAGATCCTCACCGTCTTCGACACCGCCTTCGGCGAGCTCCTCGCGGCCGACCCCGCCGCCTTCCGCGTCAAGTTCCGGAAGATGGCCGGCTCCGCCTTCGCCTTCTACCGGGGCACGGCCTGTCTCTTCTACGCGGACCTGGAGGCCGAGCAGCACGGCGGCCCGTACCTGGACGAGCGGACCGGCCGGGTCTGGATCCACGGTGATCTGCACGCGGAGAACTTCGGCACGTACATGGACGCCAACGGCCGCCTGGTCTTCAACGTCAACGACTTCGACGAGGCGTACGTCGGCCCCTTCACCTGGGACCTGAAGCGGCTGGCCGCCTCGCTCGCCCTGATCGGCTACGCGAAGGCGCTCAGTGACGAGCAGATCACGGAGCTGGTACGGATCTACGCCGCCGCCTACCGGGAGCGCATCCACGCCCTGGCGACCGGCGCCAAGGACGACGAGCTGCCGCCCTTCACGCTGGACACGGCCGAGGGCCCGCTCCTGGACGCGCTGCGCGTGGCCCGCTCCCTGACCCGCTTCGGGCTGCTCGACTCGATGACGGAGATCCGCGAGTTCGAGCGGCGCTTCTCCTCCGGCGGCGGCTCCATCGAGCTGGACGCGGCGACCCGCTACAAGGTGCTCGCGGCCTTCGACGGCTATCTGGAGACCCTGCCGGAGTCCTCGCTCGCGCGCCCCGACTCGTACCGGGTCAAGGACGTCGTCGGCCGGCGCGGGATCGGCATCGGCTCGGCCGGCCTCCCGTCGTACAACATCCTCCTGGAGGGCAACAGCGACGCCCTGGAGAACGATGTCGTGATCTACATGAAGCAGGCCCAGACGCCGGCCGTCTCGCGCCACGTGACGGACGCGGCGGTACGGGACTACTTCCAGCACGAGGGCCACCGCACGGTCATCTCGCAGCGGGCGCTGCAGGCGCACGCGGACCCGTGGCTGGGCTGGACGGAGCTGGACGGCTCCGGGCAGCTGGTCGCGGAGGTCTCGCCGTACGCGGTGGACCTGGACTGGTCGGACATCGACGACCCGGAGGAGATCGCGGCGACCGTGGCCGACCTCGGGCGGGCGACGGCGACGATGCACGCGGCGGCCGACGACTCCAGCGGCCACTCCCTGGTCCCGTTCTCCACGGAGCGGGCCATCGACGCGGCGATCGCGGCGGACGAGGAGGGCTTCGCGGACCTGCTCGTCGACTTCGCCCACAGCTACGGGGCACGCGCGCGTGCGGACCACCAGGTCTTCGTGGACCTGTTCCGCAACGGCCGGATCCCGGGCCTCTAGGCCATTCGATCGGGCCTCTAGGCCGTCCGATCCCGGGCCTGCAGGCCGTTCGCAGCCGGCCCCCGAGCAGGCTCACATCGGGGCCTTAAGGACCTCTTACAGGAAGGCATGGCACACTCTCCAGCGACTATGGACATATCAGGGAAGCGGCTCAGGGGGCTGCGGGCGGCGCTCTTCACGGCACTGGTCGTGACGCTGTCCGCCGGTTCCCATGTCCTGCTGTCCCAGGTGCCTCTGCCGCTGCTGACCGTGGGGCTGCTCTCGGCCGGCGTCTTCGCCGTCGCGTACGCGCTGGCCGGCCGGGAGCGCGGCTTCGGCCCGATCGCCGGGCTGCTCGTCCCGCTGGAGCTGGCCGCCGACACGATCTTCACCACCGGCCAGGCGGTCTGTTACGGCCCCGCCGGCGGCCCGGTCGCCGGTTCACTGCGCGCGGTCGGCGTGGATGTGCTCTGCGGCGGCGCCGTCGGCACCCCGCTGCCGGGCGTCGCCGCGCCGGAGAGCGGGACCGCCGCCGCCCTGCTCAGCTCCCCCGCGCCGGCCCTGCCGTGGCTGCTGCTCGCCGCCCATGTGGCGGTCGGGCTGTTCGCGGCGGCCTGGCTGCGGCACGGCGAGCGGGCGCTCGCCCGGCTGATCGGCGCCGTCGCGGCCTTCGCGTTCCGGCCGCTGATGGTCGTCGCCGCGTTCTTCGGCACGCCGCGCGCGGTGTCCGGGCGCGCGGGACGTCCGGTGGACCGGCCCCGCCCGTCCCGTACGCGCCTTCTCGTGCACTCCGTCGGACGGCGCGGACCGCCGCGCTCGGGCTTCGCCCTCGCCTGAGCACCGCAGTCCCCCCTTCCTGCCCTTTCGCCCTTCCGGGCTCGGGCTCTCGACTTCACGGAGATCACGATCATGAGCGCACGCAACAGCCAGTCCAACAAGGCCGCCGCCCGCGAGCGGCTGCGCGTCGAGCGCGAACGTCAGGCCAAGAAGGAGAAGGTGCGCCGCCAGGTGACCGTCGCCGTGTCGGCGGTCGCGGTCCTGGCGGTCGCCGGCGGCGTCGGCTACGCCGTCGTCCAGTCCAACAAGCCGTCGGCATGGGAGGCGGCCAAGGACGCGAAGGTCACCGCGCCCAAGAACACCGAGGGCACGGACGGCACGACGGTGGTCGTCGGCAAGCCGACCGCCAAGAAGACCCTGGAGATCTACGAGGACTCGCGCTGCCCGGTCTGCGCGCAGTTCGAGCAGCAGGTGGGCGCGACCGTCGACAAGGACGTGACGGACGGCAAGTACAAGCTCAAGTACGTCGGCGCCACCTTCATCGACAACTCCGACCAGGGCGAGGGCTCGAAGAACGCCCTCTCCGCCCTGGGCGCGGCCCTGGACGTGAGCCCCGAGGCATTCCTGAAGTACAAGGCGGCGCTCTACTCCACGGAGTTCCACCCGGAGGAGAGCAAGGACGAGTTCGCCAAGGACTCGTACCTGCTGAAGGTCGCGGACTCGGTCCCGGCGCTGAAGGGGAACGCCGAGTTCAAGAAGAACGTGGAGAGCGGCACCTTCGACGCCTGGGCGATGAAGATGTCGGCGGCGTTCGACAAGAGCGGTGTGACGGGCACGCCGACGCTGAAGATGGACGGCAAGACGCTGACCGCCCAGGGCAGCCAGAACCCGCCGCTGACGGTCGACGAGTTCAACGCGGCGCTCACGCCCGCGCTGAAGGGCTAGCCCTTCTCGTCGGGATCATGACGGCTCGGGTCCGTGGGAGGCGCTCCCACGGACCCGCCCGTCCAGGCGGCCCGGGGCCCGATTCATCCGCCATGCCCGGGTCATCCCGACCACTGGGCGACGAGTGCGCGAACTTTCCGGTATTCGTCTGCCCGTTCGCCATACTGGTCAGTAATCTGACTGCCCGTGACCAGTCGACACATATCCCCCGCCCCCACCCGCAGAACCGTCGTGAAGGCCGCCGCTGTCACGGCCGTCGTCACCCCTGCCCTGGTGGGCGCCGCCTCCCCCGCGCTCGCGGGCTCCGAGGCCCCCGCGTTCCAGCACGGTGTCGCCTCCGGCGACCCGCTGCCCGACGGCGTCCTGCTCTGGACGCGCGTCACCCCCACTCCCGACGCCACGCCGGGTTCCGGCAAGGGCCCCGCCGTCACGGTCCGTTGGGAGGTCTCCGAGGACCGCGCCTTCACCCGGACCGCGGCCCAGGGCGCCGCCACCGCGAGCGCCGCGAGCGACCACACGGTGAAGGTGGACGTCCGGGGCCTGCGCCCGGAGACCCCGTACTGGTTCCGCTTCTCCGCCGGCGACACCGTCTCGCCGATCGGCCGCACCAAGACCACCCCCACCGCCGACGCCACCACGCCGGGCGTCCGCTTCGGCGTGGTCTCCTGCTCCAACTGGGAGGCCGGCCACTTCTCCGCCTACCGTCACCTGGCGGCCCGCACGGACCTGGACGCGATCCTCCACCTCGGCGACTACATCTACGAGTACGCGAGCGGCGCCTACCCCACGGCCCCGTACACGGTCCGGCAGCACGAGCCGAAGCACGAGATCGTCTCGCTGGCCGACTACCGGCTCCGGCACGCCACGTACAAGACGGACGCCGACCTCCAGGACCTGCACGCGACGCACCCGATGGTCGCGATCTGGGACGACCACGAGGTCGCCAACGACACCTGGTCGGGCGGCGCGGAGAACCACACGCCGGGCACCGAGGGCGACTGGGCGGCCCGCGTGGCGGCCGCCAAGCAGGCGTACTTCGAGTGGATGCCGGTCCGCGCGTCGACCGAGGGCACGGTCTACCGGCGGCTGCGCTTCGGCAAGCTGGCCGATCTGCACCTGCTCGACCTGCGTTCCTTCCGCTCCCAGCAGTCGTCGGTCGGCAAGGGCGAGGTCGACGACCCGGAGCGTACGATCACCGGCCGCGCCCAGCTGGACTGGCTGAAGTCGGGGCTCGCGGGCTCGGACGCGACCTGGAAGCTGGTCGGCACCTCGGTGATGATCTCGCCGGTCGCCTTCGGCGCGCTCCCGGCCCACCTCCTGGCCCCGCTCGCCGAGCTGCTCGGCCTGCCGAAGGAGGGGCTCGCGGTCAACGTCGACCAGTGGGACGGCTACACGGACGACCGCAAGGAGCTCCTCGCGCACCTGACCCAGCGGTCCATCCGGAACACCGTCTTCCTGACCGGTGACATCCACATGGCGTGGGCCAACGACGTGCCGGTGAAGGCGGCGACGTACCCGCTGTCGCAGTCGGCCGCGACCGAGTTCGTGGTGACCTCGGTGACCTCGGACACCGTCGCCGACCTGCTGCACGTGCCGCCGGGCACGGTCTCGCTCGTGGCGTCCGGCGCCATCAAGGCCGCCAACCGCCATGTGAAGTGGGTGGACATGGACCACCACGGCTACGGCGTGCTCGACGTGACCACCGAGCGGACGCAGATGGACTACTACACGGTCTCCGACCGCACGAAGCCGGACGCCACGACCGCGTGGCAGCGCTCGTACCGGACGAAGACCGGGACGCAGAAGATCGAGCGCGTGTACCAGCCGGTGCGATGAGCTGACCGCATGGTCGATTTTCGGCCATGATCCGTTCTGTTAACGGGAGATCACATCGCCACGACGGGTGGTGAGTTCGGTCGGCCGAATCCGGACACACCACCCGTCGATGCCGCACGCATTGTTTCGTATCCCCGTTCAAACTCCGGAGCGGACCGGAGACTTTCTTCCCGATGCCCCGATATGCGCCATGAATGATTGGGCTTGATCAATGCTCATGAAGCTCTGACATGGACGCGTAATCTCCCCGCCGTGGCGAGGAATCACCTCTCCGCACACCCCCCGCGAGGAGTCACCATGCGTGCTCTTGTCCGTATATCACCGCGTCTGACACGTCGTATGCTCGGCACTGCCGTCATGGCCGGAACCCTGGCCCTGGCCCCGCTCTCGGCCCCCTCGGTCGCCCAGACGCCCACCACCACGAACGCCGCGGCCGGCGCCGAAGAGTGCGACCCGCACGAGGGCGAAGCCCTCTCCGGCGCCCGCAAGGCCCGTGGCGCCGACAAGCACGGCGCCGAGCCCAACGAGGTCACCGCGACCCAGGCCAAGGCCATGGACGCCGACCTCAACGAGAGACTGGCCGCGGCCCGTTCGAACGGGCGCGCCTCCGCCACCGCCGCCGCGGCCGCGGTGACGATCCCGGTCCACTTCCACGTCGTCCACAGCGGTACGGCGGGCAAGCTGACGGCCACGGACATCAACAACCAGCTGGCGGTCCTCAACGCGGCCTACGCCGGCCAGGGCACCGGCAACGTGAACACCAACTTCCAGTTCACGCTGGCCTCGACCGACTACACGGACAACGCGTCCTGGTACAACCTGGCCTCCGGCTCCACCGCCGAGAAGCAGATGAAGCAGACCCTGCGCAAGGGCGGCGCCGGCGCGCTGAACTTCTACACCGCCAAGCTCAGCGGCGGCCTGCTCGGCTGGGCGACCTTCCCGTCCTCGTACGCCTCCAACCCGTCCATGGACGGTGTGGTGGTCCTCGACTCCTCGCTGCCGGGCGGCTCCGCGGCCAACTACAACGAGGGCGACACCGCGACGCACGAGGTCGGCCACTGGATGGGGCTGTACCACACGTTCCAGGGCGGCTGCAACGGAGCCGGTGACTCCGTGAGCGACACCCCGGCCGAGAAGAGCCCGGCGTACGAGTGCCCGACGGGCCGCGACAGCTGCGCCAACAAGGCCGGCCTGGACCCGATCAAGAACTTCATGGACTACACGTACGACTCCTGCATGACCCAGTTCACCCCGGGCCAGGTCACGCGGATGAACGACTTCTGGACGGCGTACCGCGCCTGACCCATCGCCTGACGGCAGAGGGTGTGGCGGGAGAGCCCCCGCCGCACCCTCGCGCGTGTCCGCTCGGCCCTCCTGCTCAGCCCTCCTGAAGGCTCTCCAGGAACGCGAGCGCGATCGTCCAGGTCTGCTCGGCCGCGGCCTCGTCCCAGTCCGGCAGGTCGGGGTCGGTGAACAGGTGCCCGGCGCCCGGGTAGCGGTACACCTCGACGTCGGCGCCCGCCTTGCCCATCTGCAGGTACCAGGACGTCAGCCAGTCGTGCGGCTCGAAGGGGTCCGGGTCGGCGAGGTGCAGCTGTACGGGAAGGTCGTCGGCGGAGGCGTTCTCCGCGATGTCCGAGGTGCCGTGCAGCATGAGCAGACCGCGCGCCTTGTCGTCGCCGAGGGCGAGCGTCTGCGCGACCGAGGCGCCGAACGAGAAGCCCGCGTAGACCAGGCCGCGTTCCGAGTAGGGAGCGGCGGCCAGGATCGCCCGCTTCAGGAGCTCCTCCTTGCCGATCTCCTTCTGGAGCGCCATGCCCTCCTCGACGGTGTCGGCGGTCCGGCCCCCGAAGAGGTCCGGCACGTGCACCTGGTGGCCGGCGGCCCGCAGCCGTTCGGCCGCGGCCTCGACCGCCGGGCGGAGACCGTAGGTCGAGTGGAAGAGCATGATGTCCATGCGGTCCATCCTGCCAGCCGCCCCCGACAACCGGCGCTCACCGCATGCTGCGCACATCCAGCTGGCGCAGCACCCGGTCCACGACCTCGGGGTCGGCGCCCGGCTCGCTGCGCGCCGCGAGCACCTCGTGCCGGGCGGCGGACATCATCTCCCGCTGGATCCGCTGGACTGCCCTGAGCCGCCCGGCCCGCTCGGCGAAGGCCGCCCGCCGCTCCTCGTCCACCAGGTCCGGGCTGATCCGGGCCCCGATGTCGAACGCGCCGCGCTGGAGCCGCTCCTGGACCTCCTCCGGCAGCTCCTCGGTCTCCTCGACCTCCTTGAGGCGCCGCTTGGCCGCCTTGAACGCGCGCATCGCGAGCTCCCGCTCCAGGGCGCGCTCGGCGTCCGTGTCGGCGCGTACACCGAGCCGCTTGACCAGCCAGGGCAGGGTGAGCCCCTGGAGGACGAGTGTGGTCATGATCACGCAGAAGGCGATGAAGATGATCTCCTCGCGGAGCGGGAAGGGCTGTCCGTCGTCCGTACGCAGCGGGATGGCGAGCGCGAGCGCCACGGAGGCCACCCCGCGCATCCCGGACCACCACATGACGACGGTCTCCCGCCAGCTGACGGGGATCTCCTCGTCGTAGTCGCGCAGGGTGTGCAGCCGCTTGGCCAGCCAGGTGGCGGGCAGCAGCCACAGCAGCCGTACGACGATCACGACACCGGTCACGGCGGCGCCCCAGCCGATCATCTCGCCGAGCCGGCCGTCGGCGGTGCCGAAGACGTTGTGGAGCTCCAGGCCGATGAGCCCGAAGGCGATGCCGGTGACGAGGGTGTCGACGATCTGCCAGAAGGTCTGCCCGGCGAGCCGCCCCATCACGTCGTCGGCGTCGAGGGCGTTCTCCGCCAGGTAGAGGGCGACGACCAGGACGGCCAGGACGCCCGAGCCCCGCAGCTCCTCGGCGAGGACGTAGGCGACGAAGGGGACGAGGAGGGTGAGCCCGGTCTGCAGGGTGGCCTCGCCGAGGAGGCCCATGAGCTTGTTGCTGAGCCAGCCGAGGACGAGGCCGACGGCCACGGCGACGACGGCGGAGAGGACGAGTTCGAGGCCCGCGCCCTCCCAGCTGAAGCTGCCGCCGACGGCCGCGGCGATCGCCACGTGGTAGAGGACGATCGCGGTGACGTCGTTGAAGAGCCCCTCGCCCTCCAGGATCGAGACGAGCCGGCGCGGGAGGCCGAGCGAGCCGGCGACGGCGGTCGCGGCGACCGGGTCGGGCGGCGCGACCAGCGCGCCGAGGGCGACGGCGGCGGCGAGCGGGAGCGCCGGGAGGAGCGCGTCGGCGGTGGCGGCGACGGCGGCCGTGGTGACGAAGACCAGGGCGACGGCGAGCAGGAAGATGGGCCGCCGGTTGGCCGCGAACTGCCGCCAGGACGTGCGCTGCACGGAGGCGTAGAGCAGCGGCGGGAGGACGAGCGGAAGGATGTACTCGGGCGGGATGTCAACGTTCGGCACGAAGGGCAGGAACGCCATGACGACCCCGATGACCGTCATGAGCACCGGGGCCGGAAGACCGAGCCGGTCCCCGAGCGGCACGGTGAGCACCGCGCCCAGCAACAGCAGGAACAACAGGGCCAATTGATCCACGGGGCGCCCTCCCGGCCGCCCGACGGCAGGCACGGTCGATGATCGGGCCTCAACCCTGCCACGCCAGGGGGCGAATCCCCCCAAACCGCCGTGCGGCGCCACTCACGTGACGCCCCGGACCCTGCCTAGAGCGCCCGCCGCATCGCGCGGTGCGGGATGCCCGCGTCCGGGAACTCGGGGCCGTACACCTCGTAGCCGAGCCGCTCGTAGAAGCCGAGCGCGTGGGTCTGCGCGTGCAGGTCCACGGCCGTCAGGCCACGCTCACGGGCCGCGTCCTCGATGGCGCGCACCAGCGCCGCGCCAACCCCGAGGCCGCGCGCGGCCTTGGAGACCGCGAGCCGGCCGAGCGAGCCGACGGAGGCGTCGCCCCCGGTCTTGCCGACCGCGTCGGCGCCGTGCAGCAGCCTGCCTGTGCCGAGCGGAAGACCGTCCTCGCGCACGGCGAGGACGTGCACGGCCGTCACGTCGTACGCGTCGTACTCGATCTCCTGCGGCACGTTCTGCTCGACGACGAAGACCTCGCGGCGGACCGCGAAGCAGGCCTCCCGGTCCTCGTCCCCGATCGCCTCGCGGACCTCGTAGGCGGTGCTCACGCGCTCTCCGCCTCGATCCGGTCCAGCGCGTTCTGCAGGTCCGCCGGGTACGTGGACGAGAACTCGACCCAGCGCCCGTCGGAGGGGTGCTCGAAGCCGAGGCGCACGGCGTGCAGCCACTGGCGCGTCAGGCCGAGCCGCTTGGCCATCGTCGGGTCCGCCCCGTAGGTGAGGTCGCCGACGCAGGGGTGGCGGTGGGCCGACATGTGCACGCGGATCTGGTGGGTCCGGCCGGTCTCCAGCTTGATGTCGAGCAGGGAGGCGGCGCGGTAGGCCTCGATCAGGTCGTAGTGCGTGACCGACGCCTTGCCGTCGGCGGTCACGGCCCACTTGTAGTCGTGGTGGGGGTGGCGCCCGATCGGCGCGTCGATCGTGCCGCTCATCGGGTCCGGGTGGCCCTGGACGAGCGCGTGGTAGCGCTTGTCGACGACCCGCTCCTTGAACTGGGCCTTGAGCAGCGTGTACGCCCGCTCCGACTTGGCGACGACCATGAGCCCCGAGGTGCCGACGTCGAGCCGGTGCACGATGCCCTGGCGCTCGGCGGCCCCGGACGTGGAGATGCGGTACCCGGCGGCGGCGAGGCCACCGATGACCGTCGTCCCGGTCCAGCCGGGGCTCGGGTGGGCGGCGACCCCGACCGGCTTCATGATCACGACGATGTCCTCGTCGTCGTGGACGATCTCCATGCCCTCGACCGGCTCGGCGACGATCTGCACGGGCGCCGGGGCGCCGGGCATCTCGACCTCCAGCCACGCGCCACCGCTGACCCGTTCGGACTTGCCGACGACCGCGCCGTCGACCTGGACCTTCCCGGCGGCGGCCAGCTCGGCCGCCTTCGTACGGGAGAACCCGAACATACGGGCGATGGCGGCGTCGACGCGCTCGCCCTCCAGGCCATCGGGAACGGGCAGGGTGCGGATCTCGGGACTCGTACTCACCCGTCGAGTATGCCTTGTGCCGGGAGTGCTCAGTCCTTGTGGACGGTGCCGTCCGGGTCCAGGCCCCGGAAGGACAGGATCACGATCAGGAAGCCGCCGCAGACGATCGCCGAGTCCGCGAGGTTGAAGACGGCGAAGTGCGCGGGGGCGATGAAGTCGACGACCGCGCCCTCGAAGACGCCCGGGGAACGGAAGATCCGGTCGGTCAGGTTGCCCAGCGCACCGCCGAGCAGCAGACCGAGCGCGACCGCCCACCACGTGCTGTAGAGCTTGCGCGCGAGCCGGATGATCACGACGATCACCACGGCCGCGATGCAGGTGAAGATGATCGTGAAGGCCTCGCCCATGCCGAAGGCGGCGCCCGGGTTCCGGATCGCCTCGAACCTCAGCAGGTCGCCGATCACCTGGATCGGCTCGTGGCCCTCCAGCCTGGCGACCACGAGCATCTTGCTGCCGAGGTCGAGCAGGTACGCGATGAGCGCGACCACGAGCAGCGCGACGATCTTGCGCTTGCCCTTCGGCCGCTCGGCCGGAGCCTGGGCCTCGGCCGAGGCCTCCTCGCCCGAACCCGAGGCCGCTCCGCCCGTGGGTGCCCCACCCGAGCCGACCACGCCGTCAGCGTCGTCCGAATCCGGCGTACCGATGATGCGCTCCGCCTCTGCCACGTGAGTCCCTCAACCTAGGTGCCTGACTGTGCACGAGGGTACGGCACACCCCTTCGCGCCCGTCAGCCGCGGCGCTCCTGCTTCTGCTTGTCCTCGACGCAGAGCGTGGCCCTCGGGAAGGCCTGCATGCGCGCCTTGCCGATCGGCTTGCCGCAGACCTCGCAGAGGCCGTACGTGCCCGCGTCGAGCCGCTCCAGGGCGTGCTCGGACTGCTCCAGCATCTCGCGGGCGTTCGCGGCCAGGGCGAGCTCGTGCTCGCGCGTGATGTTCTTCGTACCGGTGTCGGCCTGGTCGTCGCCCGCGCCGTCCCCGGAGTCCCGCATGAGGCCGGTCAGCTCCTCCTTGGAGTGCAGCAGCTCGGCCCGCAGCCGGAGGACCTCGCTCTCCAGCTCGGCCCGGGCCTCGGCGACCTCCTCGGGCGTCCAGGGGTCCTCACCGGGCCGTACGGCCAGCTCGCCGGTGCGCGCCTGGGGAACCGCGGCCTCGCTCTCGGCCGTCGTGACGCCACCCGCGGTCTTCTTCGCTGCCACTGTCGCGGCTCCTGTCTGCTGCGCCTGCGCCGCGGAAGCGGCCTTCTTCTTGACTGCGCTCTTCTTCGCGGCGGCCTTCTTGGTCGCCGACGCCTTCTTCGCGGCCGCCTTCTTCGCCGGCGGCGCCTCGGTGGCCGGTGCCTTCGCGGCGTCGGCCTCGGCGGCGGCCTCGGTGACGGCCTTCTCGGCGGCGGGTGCCTTGGCGGCCTTCTTCGCCGCCGTCTTCCTGGCCGCGGCCTTCTTGCCCACCGCCTTGTTGTCCACCGCCTCCTCGACCACCGCCTTCTTGGCGACCGACTTCTTGGCGGCCGCCTTCGTCGTCGCCTTCTTCGCGACCGTCGACTTCTTGCCGGTGACGTCCTTGGCCGCCCCGCCGGTTCCGCCCGTGGAACCGTTGGAACCGGCGGTCGAGGTCTTCTTCGCGGCGGTCTTCTTCGCCACCATGTCGCGGCCCCTTCACATTTTGTGATCTTGCTCGCGAATCGTGCTGGGACGATAAATCGGCCCAAGGCCCGCGGCAACGGGGCACGCCGCCGTTCGCACCCGTCCCGTGCCGGTGGCAAGGCGAGTCTGCATCCGTTGTGCCCAGCTCCCCGCCCCGTAATCCGCCCCGCGACGACCTGCGAACTCCGGCCACGCCCGTATGCCCATTCGGGTCACGTCCGGCCGCCTCCCGTACCCCCCGAAAAGCGGTCTGCCGAGCCGCCCCCGGCCCCGTACACTGTGGGGGTACCCCCTTGCTCGAGCGCAGCCGAGAGCTTGGGGGAGAGCGAAAGGCTTGGATGGGGACGAGTAGCGTCGTACGCAGCCATGAGCGACCCGGGGACGGTGAGAGCCCGGGGGCGAGCCCGATGTGAACCATCACCCCGGAGCCGCCGGAAGAAAGCCGTCAGGCGACTAGAACCGGCATCGCGACCCCAATGAGGGGGCCGCGGGCGACGCACGCCCGGGGCCAAGGAGGGTGGTACCGCGGGAGCCGCGCAGCACGGCGCTCTCGTCCCTCCGGACGGAAACGAAGCAGTCCGCCGGAGGAAGCTCGCCGATGAAACCGCCGCAGTACCGCCAGGTACCCGCCCAGGTCGACCTGCCCGCCCTCGAGCACGCCGTGCTCGATTTCTGGCGCGAGAGCAAGGTCTTCGCCAAGACCCTGGAGCAGTCCGAGGGCCGCCCCGAGTGGGTCTTCTACGAGGGCCCGCCGACCGCCAACGGCATGCCCGGCGCCCACCACATCGAGGCCCGCGTCTTCAAGGACGTCTTCCCCCGCTTCCGGACCATGCGCGGCTACCACGTGGCCCGCAAGGCCGGCTGGGACTGCCACGGCCTGCCGGTCGAGCTCGCCGTCGAGAAGGAGCTCGGCTTCGCCGGCAAGAAGGACATCGAGGAATACGGCATCGCCGCGTTCAACGACAAGTGCCGCGAGTCCGTGACC
Source organism: Streptomyces sp. NPDC026092 (assembly GCF_040638605.1). NCBI lineage: Bacteria > Bacillati > Actinomycetota > Actinomycetes > Kitasatosporales > Streptomycetaceae > Streptomyces > Streptomyces sp. NPDC026092. Next base: position 18,935 of record NZ_JBEZYN010000026.1, on the reverse strand, counting down.
CGCCACACCGACGCCTTCGCCGAGCTCACGACCCGCATGGGCTACTGGGTCGACCTGGACGACGCGTACCGGACGATGGACCCCGAGTACATCGAGTCGGTCTGGTGGTCGCTCAAGCAGATCTTCGACAAGGGCCTGCTGGTCCAGGACCACCGCGTCGCCCCCTGGTGCCCGCGCTGCGGCACCGGCCTCTCGGACCACGAGCTGGCCCAGGGCTACGAGACGGTCGTCGACCCCTCCGTCTTCGTCCGCTTCCCTCTGACCTCCGGCCCGCTGGCCGGCCAGGCCGCGCTCCTGGTCTGGACGACGACCCCGTGGACCCTGGTGTCCAACACGGCCGTCGCCGCGCACCCCGAGGTCACCTACGTCGTCGCGACCGACGGCGACGAGAAGCTCGTCGTCGCCGCGCCGCTGGTCGAGAAGGCGCTCGGCGAGGGCTGGGTGACCACCGGCGAGTCCTTCACGGGCGCGGAGATGGAGCGCTGGACGTACCAGCGCCCCTTCGAGCTGGTGGAGTTCCCCGCCGAGGCGCACTACGTCGTCAACGCGGAGTACGTGACGACCGAGGACGGTACGGGTCTGGTCCACCAGTCCCCCGCCTTCGGTGAGGACGACCTCAAGGTCTGCCGCTCCTACGGCCTGCCGGTCGTGAACCCGGTCCGCCCCGACGGCACCTTCGAGGAGGACGTGCCGCTGGTCGGCGGCGTCTTCTTCAAGAAGGCCGACGAGCAGCTGACCGCCGACCTGGACGCGCGCGGCCTGCTCTTCCGTCACGTCCCGTACGAGCACAGCTACCCGCACTGCTGGCGCTGCCACACGGCGCTGCTCTACTACGCGCAGCCGTCCTGGTACATCCGTACGACCGCCGTCAAGGACCGCCTTCTCGAGGAGAACGAGAAGACGAACTGGTTCCCCGACTCGGTCAAGCACGGCCGCTTCGGCGACTGGCTGAACAACAACATCGACTGGGCGCTCTCCCGCAGCCGCTACTGGGGCACCCCGCTGCCGCTGTGGCGCTGCGAGGACGGCCACCTGACGTGCGTGGGCTCGCGCGCCGAGCTGTCCGAGCTGACGGGCACGGACCAGGCGGAGCTCGACCCGCACCGCCCGTACATCGACGCGGTCACCTTCCCCTGCCCGGGCTGCTCGAAGACGGCGACGCGCGTGCCGGAGGTCATCGACGCCTGGTACGACTCGGGCTCGATGCCGTTCGCGCAGTGGGGCTACCCGCACAAGAACAAGGAACTCTTCGAGTCCCGCTACCCGGCGCAGTTCATCAGCGAGGCGATCGACCAGACGCGAGGCTGGTTCTACACGCTGATGGCCGTCGGCACGCTGGTCTTCGACAAGTCCTCGTACGAGAACGTGGTCTGCCTGGGCCACATCCTCGCCGAGGACGGCCGCAAGATGTCCAAGCACCTGGGCAACACCCTGGAGCCGATCGCGCTGATGGACCAGCACGGCGCGGACGCGGTGCGCTGGTTCATGGCGGCCGGCGGCTCCCCGTGGGCGGCCCGCCGGGTCGGCCACGGCACGATCCAGGAGGTGGTGCGCAAGACCCTCCTCACCTACTGGAACACGGTCGCCTTCCAGGCGCTGTACGCCCGTACGTCCGGCTGGGCGCCGAGCGCGGCCGACCCGGCGCCGGCGGACCGCACGGTCCTGGACAAGTGGCTCCTGTCCGAGCTGAACACGCTGGTGACCGAGGTCACCGGGGCGCTGGAGTCGTACGACACCCAGCGTGCGGGCAAGCTGATCTCCGCCTTCGTGGACGACCTGTCGAACTGGTACGTGCGCCGGTCGCGCCGCCGCTTCTGGCAGGGCGACAAGGCGGCGCTGCGCACCCTGCACGACGTGGTGGAGACGGTGACGCGGCTGATGGCCCCGCTCACCCCGTTCATCACCGAGCGGGTGTGGCAGGACCTGGTGGTTCCGGTGACCCCGGAGGCCCCGGAGTCGGTCCACCTGTCCACCTGGCCGGAGCCGGACGCGACGCTGGTCGACCCGACGCTCTCCACGCAGATGACGCTGGTCCGCAGGCTGGTCGAGCTGGGCCGGGCGACGCGGGCGGAGTCGGGCGTGAAGACCCGGCAGCCGCTCTCCCGCGCGCTCGTCGCGGCGACGGGCTTCACGGAGCTGTCCGACGAGCTTCAGGCCCAGATCACGGAGGAGCTGAACGTCACCTCGGTGGCCTCGCTCTCCGAGGTCGGCGGCAGCCTGGTCGACACGACCGCGAAGGCGAACTTCCGCGCGCTGGGCAAGCGCTTCGGCAAGGGCGTCCAGGACGTGGCGAAGGCCGTCGCGGCGGCGGACGCGGCAGCGCTGTCGCTGGCGCTGCGCAGCGGCGAGGCGACGCTCGAGGTCAACGGCGAGACCATCACGGTCGGCCCGGAGGAGATCATCATCACGGAGACTCCCCGGGAGGGCTGGTCGGTCGCGTCGGACGCGGGCGCGACGGTGGCCCTGGACCTGGAGATCACTCCGGAACTCCGCAAGGCCGGCCTGGCGCGCGACGCGATCCGTCTGATCCAGGAGGCCCGCAAGAACAGCGGCCTGGACGTGGCGGACCGGATCGCCCTGCGCTGGACGTCGGAGTCGGCGGAGACGACGGAGGCCCTGGCGGCCCACGCGACCCTGATCGCGGACGAGGTCCTGGCGACGGACTTCGCCGAGGGCGGCGCCGACGACAGCTACGGCGCCCCGTTCACCGACGAGGGCCTTGCCCTCACCTTCCGCCTCCGCAAGGCGTAAGCGGTACGCGAGGAAGGCCCGGCACCCCCAGAGGGTGCCGGGCCTTCGTCGTTCCCCGGAGGAGGGCGCCTCGCGCACGGCAAAAGGGCCGGGCCCCGGTTTCCCGGGGCCCGGCCCTTGCAGCCTGCCGACGGCTACGCGCTCATCGCGCGAACCGCCGCCGTCAGTTGTCGTCCTCGTCGATCAGGAAGCCACGCATCGGTGCGGGCGCCTGCTGCATCGGCTGCGGCGCCTGCGGCCGCACCGGTGCCATCGGCTGGGTCATAGCCGGGGACATCTGCTGCTGGCCACCGTAGGACGGGGCACCGCCCATGGACGGCGCGCCGCCCATGGTGCCGTTGCCGCCGTACGACGGGGCGCTCGCGCCGGCCGAGGCCATCGAGGGCGACGGCGGCAGCGAAGCCGTGGCCGGCGTCCGCGGCGGGGCGAGGGAGTCGTCCGCCTGGGTCTCCAGCTGACGCAGCTGCGACTCCAGGTACGACTTCAGTCGCGTCCGGTACTCACGCTCGAAGCCTCGCAGGTCCTCGACCTTGCGCTCCAGCGTCGCGCGGGCGGACTCCAGCGAGCCCATCGCCACGCGGTGCTTCTCCTGCGCGTCCCGCTCCAGCGCGTCCGCCTTGGCGCGGGCGTCCCGCTCCAGGCCCTCGGCGCGCGAACGCGCCTCGCCGACGATCTTGTTGGCCTCGGAACGGGCCTCCGCGATCGCCTGGTCGGCCGTCTGCTGGGCCAGCGAGAGAACCCGGGCGGCGCTGTCGCCACCGGGACCCTGCTGGGGCTGCTGCATCGGCTGCTGCATCTGCTGCGGGTGCCCCATGGGGCCACCCATCGGCTGGCCCATCGGGCCGCCCTGCATCTGACCGCCCTGCATCTGGCCGGGGCCGGGGCCCATCGGGCCGCCCTGCATCGGACCGGGGCCGTGGCCACCGGGACCGGCGGGGAGCTGCGGGGCACCGGACGGCAGCTGCGGCGGACCCATCTGCGGGGGCTGCTGCTGGACCGGCGGACCGGATATGGCGGCGGGCACCGGGGCGCCGGGACCGACGGGACGATCCTGCTGCTCCGGGGGCTTGCGCATGCCCTGCTGCTGCTGGTTCTGCGCGGCGGCACGCGTCGCGGCGGCCAGCTTGGCGCGCAGGTCCTCGTTCTCGCGGAGCAGGCGGGTCAGTTCGGCTTCGACCTCGTCGAGGAAGGCATCGACCTCGTCCTCGTCATAGCCTTCTCGAAGGCGGACGGTCGTGAACTGCTTGTTCCGCACGTCCTCGGGGGTCAGCGGCATCTCTTCTTCACCTCTACGTAGTCGTCGGCAGTCGGCAAGACCGTATCGTCCACATTCACCTCGCGAAGCCGCTCACGATGGAGATCAGGATGTAGACGATGATCATCAGAACGAAGAAGGACAGGTCGAGTGCCACGCCCCCGAGACGCAGCGGCGGGATGAACCGCCGCAGAAGCTTGAGCGGTGGATCGGTGACAGTGTAGGTGGCCTCCAGAACGACCACCATCGCCTTGCCGGGTTGCCATGAACGCGCGAACTGGAACACGTAGTCCATGACCAACCGGAAGATCAGCACGATGAGGAAGCACATCAGCGCGATATAGACCACCTGCAGTGCGACGCCCATCCCGCGCTTCCCTCTCCCCTGACTCTCGTGCTCTCGCTTGTCCGGCCTTCCGGCCGGCCGTTCCGGTCTTCGTTGTCTCAGCTCTGGTTGAAGAATCCGCCCTCTGCGATCCGGGCCTTGTCCTCCGCCGTGACATCGACGTTAGCAGGCGACAACAGGAACACCTTCTGCGTCACGCGCTCAATGCTGCCATGGAGCCCGAAGACGAGTCCGGCGGCAAAGTCGACAAGTCGCTTCGCGTCGGTGTCGTCCATCTCCGTGAGGTTCATGATCACCGGAGTGCCCTCACGGAAGTGTTCCCCGATGGTACGGGCTTCGTTGTAGGTCCGGGGGTGCAGTGTGGTGATGCGGTACGGCTCCCGCTCGGACACGACCTTGGGCATGATCACCGGCGCGTTCTTCTCCAGGCTCGGACGTTCGGGTGTGATGGACGCCACGGGGGCGATTCGTGCCGGACGTCCGCTTTCAGCGGAAAGCGGGGCGGCGTGCGCGACCGGCTCGCGGGGCGCGGGCTGCTGCACCACGCGCACCGGTTCCTCCCGCTCCACCTGGCGCGGGGGCTGATGGCGCCGCTCACGCTCGGGTTCCGGTTCCAGCTCGGGTTCGAAGTCGTCGTCGGGGTCAAAACCCCGGCCGTCGTACCCATCGTCCTCCACGAGGCCGAGGTAGACCGCCATCTTGCGCATCGCGCCGGCCATTCTCTGAGTCCTCCGCTCTGTGGTGGATCGGCCTCGTCGCCAAGTGCCCGTGATCCACGCGGTCCGCCCCCGCCGACCGGCGGGAATGACCATATTTTCTGCTGTGGTCCGACTTGCTTCGCGACGTTACCCGAGCCTGGGGCGGACACCCAGTACCGCCGTACCGATGCGCACATGTGTCGCTCCGGCAGCCACGGCGTCCTCGAGGTCCGCACTCATTCCCGCGGACACCATGTTCGCAGCCGGGCGGTTCGCGCGCAGGAGAGTCGACAAATCCATCAGGCGGTCGAACGCCGCACGTTGGCGCCCCGCGTAGGGCCCCGCGAGCGGCGCGACGGTCATCAGTCCGTCCAGCCGGAGCCCGGGTGCCGCGTCCACGGCGGCGGCCAACTCCTCGATGCCGTCAGGCCCGACGCCACCGCGCTCGCCGCGCTCGCCCGACTCGGCGTCGAGCGCGACCTGGACGAGACATCCCAGCTCGCGACCGGTCTTCTCGGCCGCGGCCGAGAGGGAGCCGACGAGCTTCAAGCGGTCGACAGACTGCACGACATCCGCATAACTCGTCACAGAACGGACCTTGTTGGTCTGCAACTGGCCGACGAAGTGCCAGCGGAGGTCCAGATCCGCGCAGGCCGCCGCCTTGGGGGCGGCGTCCTGGTCGCGGTTCTCCGCCACGTCCCGCACCCCGAGTTCGTGCAAGATCCGCACATCGCTCGCGGGGTAGGTCTTCGTGACCACGATCAGGGTCACTTCGGATCGCTCGCGCCCGGCGGCGGCGCAGGCCGCGGAGATTCGTTCCTCCACCCGCGCCAGATTCTCGGCGAGTTCCGTCTTACGATCCGTCATTTCCGTTCCAACCAGACATATCCCGCGAGTCGCCCTGTGGTGCGATCGCGGCGGTACGAGAAGTGGTCGCCCGACTCGAGAGTGCAGACTTCACTGGCCCGCCGGTCCTTGATCCCGAGCCGCTCCAACTGCGCGTGGACCCCGGCGGTGACGTCGACGGCGGGGGTCCCCCAGCTCGTCTCGGCGAAGGCGGCCGGTTCGACGGCGGCCACATCGGCCCGCATCGCCTCCGGGACCTCGTAGCAGCGCCCGCAGACGGCGGGGCCGGTACGGGCGGTGATCCGGGCCGGATCGGCGCCCAGTTCGATCATGGCCCGCACCGCGGCCGGTACGACCCCGGCGACCATCCCGGGCCGCCCCGCGTGGGCCGCGGCGACGACCCCGGCCACGGGGTCGGCGAGGAGCACCGGGGTGCAGTCGGCGGTCAGGACGGCGAGGGCGAGTCCGCGCCGGGCGGTGACGATCGCGTCGACCTCCGGAACCGGCCGGTCGCCCCAGGGCCCGTCGACCACCGCGACGTCGGGGCCGTGCACCTGGTTCATCCAGACGACCTGCCCGGGGTCGAGCCCGAGCTCCCCCGCGGCTCGCGCCCGGTTGGCCCGGACGGCCTGGGGGTCGTCCCCCACGGCGCCGCCGAGGTTGAGCTCCTCGTACGGAACGGCGCTCACCCCGCCCCACCTGTCGGTGAAGGCGAAGTGCGCGCCGCTCACGGGTTCGAGCCGGTCTATCACTTCAAGAAGTCCGGGACATCCAGCTCTTCGGCCTGGGTGTCCGGGTACGGGCGGGCCGTCGGGACCACCGGCGGGGTGACCGGCGGCAGCGTGCTCTCGGCCGAGGCGACCGGGGCCGGCTCGGCCGGGGCGGACGGCTCGTCGCGCGGGGCGACGGTGCCGAGGCCGCCGAGCGGGCGCTCGGTGGCGCGGGGCGCCGGGGCCGGCTCCTCGCGCTTGGCCGAGGCCGAGCTGAGGATGTTGTCCCGGCGGGCCGGCGGCTGGCCGCCGTCGAACCCGGCCGCGATGACCGTGACCCGTACCTCGTCGCCCAGGGCGTCGTCGATGACGGCGCCGAAGATGATGTTGGCCTCGGGGTGAGCCGCCTCGCTGACCAGCTGCGCGGCCTCGTTGATCTCGAAGAGACCGAGGTCCGAGCCGCCGGAGATGGAGAGCAGGACGCCCCGGGCGCCGTCGATGGAGGCCTCGAGGAGCGGCGAGGAGATCGCCATCTCGGCCGCCGCCACCGCGCGGTCGTCGCCGCGGGCGGAGCCGATCCCCATGAGGGCCGAACCGGCCTCGGACATGACCGACTTGACGTCGGCGAAGTCGAGGTTGATCAGACCGGGGGTGGTGATGAGATCGGTGATGCCCTGCACACCGCTCAGCAGCACCTGGTCGGCCGACTTGAAGGCGTCGAGCACGGAGACCTGACGGTCCGAGATCGAGAGCAGCCGGTCGTTCGGGATGACGATGAGGGTGTCGACCTCTTCGCGGAGCTCGGCGATGCCGTCCTCCGCCTGGTTGGCCCGACGGCGTCCCTCGAAGGTGAACGGCCGGGTGACCACACCGATCGTCAGGGCGCCGAGCGAGCGCGCGATGTTGGCCACGACGGGTGCGCCGCCGGTGCCGGTGCCGCCACCTTCGCCGGCGGTGACGAAGACCATGTCGGCCCCCTTGAGGACCTCCTCGATCTCCTCACGGTGGTCCTCTGCCGCCTTGCGACCGACTGCCGGGTTGGCCCCGGCCCCGAGGCCGCGGGTGAGTTCACGGCCGACGTCGAGCTTGACGTCGGCGTCGCTCATCAACAGCGCTTGCGCGTCGGTGTTGATCGCGATGAACTCGACGCCCTTGAGACCGACCTCGATCATTCGGTTGATGGCATTGACACCACCGCCGCCGACACCGATGACCTTGATGACTGCGAGGTAGTTCTGCGGTGCTGCCACGTCGAAGGCCTCTCGCCTCGAGTTACGTGTCGCCGCTTCGCGGTAGTCGCGCTGCGACGACGGATGCCGATTGGGACGGTCCGAAACGCCGACCCAAACCCTAACGTTGAAGTTTAGGGTTACCAGTGTCTCTGTTCGCTGGACTCTTCCGAACAGGACACTAAGTCGACAAGTGGCGCACGTTCAACGAACACGCCGAACCTCCCGTTTTTCTTTTCACCCTATGTGATCACCCATGTCGCTGGCCAACCAGGGCACTGGCCAGCGGGTATGCGCGTCAACTCCCCGACGCGGCGGGGGCCGTGGGGGCGCTTACATCGAAGTGCCCCGCTTTGGGCACCGCCTTCATCAGAGCGGTCAGGACCCGCGCCTTGACGGCACCGTCCTCGCCGCTGCCCCAGAAGACCGTGCGGCCGCCGCTGAGCTCCAGAGTGATGGAGTCGTACGAGGTGACGCCGACGACACGAGTGTCCCGGGCGATTTTCTCGGGGAGTTCGCCCGTCACGCCCACGGCCTCGCGCAGCAGCCGGTCCTCGTCGAAGCGGCGCAGGCTCGGTGCGGAGCCGGCTTTCAGGACGAGCTCCGGCACGCCGGACGGGGCTTTGTCCACGGTCGCGAATCGCGTTCCGGCGGAGTCCACTTCAATGAACTTTCCGCCCTTTTCCACCACGAGAACGGGCTGCCGTTCCGTCACTTTCAGACCGATTCCGTGCGGCCAGGACCGAAAGACCTCGACCGTGTCGATTCGGGGCAGTTTCCGCAGCAGTCGCGCCTCGATGGCGTCCATGTCGACCGAGACGAGCGGGGACCCGATCGGTACGGCGGCGACCTCCTCCACCTCACGAGGCGTCAGAACCCGCGTGCCGGAGGTCGACACCCGCTCCACCCGCAGCCAGCTGGAGCCGTAGAGCGCCCAGATTCCACCGGCCACGATCAGGACGAGGCCGAGCACGATCAGCAGCAGGCGCGTCCCAGGCGCCCGGAATCCCTGATTCCGGGCGCCTGGACGGGAGGAGTCCGGTTCCGACGACCCCTTCGGCTCGCGTGTGCCACGCTTCTCCGCTGTCGTCGGTCCCGACACGTGCCCTGCCTCCTGTGCTGTGCGGGCGCGGCCCGCCGCCTACGAGCGCCGCGCGGCGATCGCCTCGTACACCATGCCGACGAGCAGGTCGTCGGCGTCCCGGCGGCCGAACTCGGCGGCGGCGCGGGACATCTCGTACAAGCGGTGCGGATCGGCCAGTACGGGCAGGACGTTGCCCTGCACCCACTGCGGCGACAGCTCCGCGTCGTCGACGAGCAGTCCGCCGCCCGCCTTGACCACCGGCTGGGCGTTGAGCCGCTGTTCGCCGTTGCCGATCGGCAGCGGGACGTACGCGGCGGGCAGCCCGACGGCCGAGAGCTCGGCGACGGTCATCGCGCCCGCGCGGCAGAGCATCATGTCCGCCGCCGCGTACGCGAGGTCCATCCGGTCCACGTACGGTACCGGGACGTACGGCGGCATCCCCGGCATGTTGTCGACACGCGGCACCTCGTTCTTCGGGCCGACCGCGTGCAGGATCTGGATGCCCGAGCGCTGGAGCACCGGGGCGATCTGCTGGATGACCTCGTTGAGGCGCCGGGCGCCCTGCGAGCCGCCCGAGACGAGCAGGGTCGGCAGGTTCGGGTCGAGACCGAAGGCGGCGCGCGCCTCGGGCCGGACCCGGGCCCGGTCGAGGGTGGCGATCGTGTGCCGCAGCGGGATGCCGATGTAACGGGCGCCCCGGAGCTTGGAGTCCGGGGTGGCGACGCCGACCCCGGCCGCGTACCGCGAGCCGATCTTGTTGGCCAGGCCCGGCCGGGCGTTGGCCTCGTGGACCACGATCGGCACCCCGAGGCGCTTGGCCGCCAGGTAGCCGGGCAGCGCCACGTAGCCGCCGAAGCCGACCACGCAGTCCGCCTTGGTGCGCTCCAGGATCTGCTCGGCCGCCTTGATGGTGCCGCGCAGCCGTCCGGGGACGGTGATCAGCTCAGGGGTGGGCTTGCGCGGCAGCGGCACGGCGGGGATGAGCGCCAGCTCGTAGCCCCGCTCGGGCACGAGCCGGGTCTCCAGACCCTTCTCCGTCCCGAGCGCCGTGATCCCCACGCTCGGGTCCTGCCTGCGCAGGGCGTCCGCGAGGGCGAGCGCGGGCTCGATGTGGCCGGCGGTCCCCCCACCGGCGAGTACGACATGCACCGAAATTCACCGCTCTCCGGACGGACGCTTCTTGACGCGCCGTCGCATCGACTTCCCAATCATCCCGGTCCGCTTGCCCCAACCGGGGCGCCGCATGGCCAGGGCCGCTTTCGCGGCGGGATCCTGTCGCGCGAAGGCGATGAGGAGCCCGACGGCGAACATGGTCGGCAGCAGGGCCGACCCTCCGTAGGAGAACAGCGGGAGCGGGACACCGGCGATCGGCAGCAGACCGAGCACCGCACCGATGTTGATCACGGCCTGCGCCGTGATCCAGGTGGTCACACCTCCCGCGGCGTACCTCACGAAGGGGTCCTCCGTGCGTCCGGCCACGCGGATACCCGCATAGCCTAGAGCCGCGAACAGGGCGAGTACCGACAGCGTCCCCGCCAGCCCCAGTTCCTCCCCGGTGACGGCGAAGATGAAGTCGGTGTGCGCTTCGGGTAGTTGGCCCCATTTTTCCACACTGGCGCCCAGTCCGGAACCGAACCATCCGCCCGAGGCCAGAGCATAGATGCCGTGGGCCGCCTGGAGGCAGGGCGCACCCTCTCCCCCGGGGTCGGTGGCGCCGATGCAGGCGAAGCGCTTCAGCCGGTTGTCGCTGGTCCTGATCAGCAGGAAGCCGATCGTCCCCGCGACCGCGAGCACGCCGACGAAGAGCCGGGTGGGCGCGCCGGCGGTCCACAGCAGGCCGAAGAGGATCGCGGCGAGCACGATCGCCGTGCCCATGTCCCCGCCGAGCATGATGAGGCCGAGCAGCAGGAACGTTCCGGGCACCAGCGGGACCAGCATGTGCTTCCACTGGGTGAGCAGTTTCATGTCCTGCTTGCGGGCGAGCAGGTCCGCGCCCCACAGGATGAGCGCCAGCTTGCCGAACTCGCTGGGCTGGAGCATGAACGGTCCGCCCAGCGAGATCCAGTTCTGGTTGCCGCCGACGGCCTTCCCTATCCCGGGGATCTGCACGAGCACCATGAGGAAGACCGCGCCGACGAGGATCGGGTACGCGAGCGCCCGGTGCAGCTTCACCGGCATCCGGGAGGCCACCAGGAGCAGCGCGGCGCCGAGGACCGCGGCGAAGAACTGCTTGCGGAAGAAGTACGAGGGCACCAGGTCGTAGCGGAGCGCCGTGATCATCGAGGCGCTGTAGACCATCACCAGGCCGAGCGTGGTGATGAGCAGCGCGGCGCCGAGGATGACGTAGTACGCGGTGAGCGGCCGGTCCCAGGCCCGCCGTGCCTGCTCGTACATCCGCCGTACGCCGGCGGCGCGGGGTGGGCGGGACGGCGCGGGCGCGCGGCCTCCGCCGCGGTCGGCGGAGGGCCTGCGGGTCCCGGCGGTTCTGCTCGGCATGGTCGCTGTCCCCTCCAGTCGGGCCCGGCGTCGCCGGACCTCCTTGCCCGCAGGTCAGCGCCCGGTGGCGGCGAGGGCGCGGACGGCGTCCGCGAAGGCCTCGCCCCGCTTGTTGTAGTTGGTGAACATGTCCATCGAGGCGCAGGCCGGGGCCAGCAGGACGGTGTCGCCCGGCTGCGCGAGTCGCGCCGCCTCCTGGACCGCCTCGGACATCGCCCCAGTGTCGGTCCGGTCGAGGTCCACGACCGGGACCTCGGGGGCGTGTCGCGCCAGGGCTTCGCGGATCAGCGCGCGGTCGGCGCCGATCAGGACGACCCCGCGCAGCCGCTGCGCCGACTTGGCCACGATCTCGTCGAAGGTGGCGCCCTTGGCGAGACCGCCGGCGATCCAGACGATCGGGTCGTAGGCCGCCAACGAGGCTTCCGCGGCGTGGGTGTTGGTGGCCTTGGAGTCGTCGACGTAGGCCACGCCCTGGATCTCCTCGACCAGCTCGATGCGGTGCGGGTCGGGCCGGAAGGCCCGCAGTCCGTCCCGTACGGCCTTCGGCTCGACGCCGAAGGCGCGGGCGAGGGCGGCCGCGGCGAGCGCGTTGGCGATGTTGTGCGGGGCGGGCGGCTGGACGTCCGCGACGTCGGCGAGCTCCTGGGCCTGCTTCTGCCGGTTCTCGACGAAGGCCCGGTCGACGAGGATGTCCTCGACGACGCCGAGCTGGGACGGACCGGGCGTACCGAGGGTGAAGCCGATCGCGCGGCAGCCCTCCTCGACGTCGGCCTCGCGGACCAGGTCCTCGGTGGCCTTGTCGGCGACGTTGTAGACGCAGGCGACGGTGTTGCCCTCGTAGATCCGGCCCTTGTCGGCGGCGTACGCCTCCATGGAGCCGTGCCAGTCGAGGTGGTCGGGCGCCAGGTTGAGCACGACGGCCGAGTGGGCGCGCAGGGAGGGCGCCCAGTGGAGCTGGTAGCTGGAGAGTTCGACGGCGAGGACGTCGTACGTCTCCTCGCCGAGGACGGCGTCGAGGAGCGAGACGCCGATGTTCCCGACGGCGGCGGTACGCAGCCCGGCGGCCTCCAGGATCGAGGCGAGCATCCGGACGGTCGTGGTCTTGCCGTTGGTGCCGGTGACGGCGAGCCAAGGAGCGGCATCGGGGCCCCGGAGTCGCCACGCGAGCTCGACGTCGCCCCAGACCTCCACGCCCGCCTCGGCGGCGGCCGCGAAGAGCGGCTTGTCGGGCCGCCAGCCGGGGGTCGTGACGATCAGCTCGGTGCCTTCCGGCAGGGTGTCGCCGTCGCCGAGGCGGACAGTGATCCCCTCGGCCCGCAGCTCCTCCGCCTGCGCCCGGGAGCGCTCGTCGTCGCCGTCGTTGACGACGGTCACGACGGCGCCGAGGCCGTGCAGGACGCGGGCGGCCGGGATCCCGGAGACCCCGAGACCCGCGACGGTGACCCTCTTGCCGTTCCAGCTCACTTTTCGGATGCCCATCCCGCGTAGAAGAGGCCCAGGCCCACGATCACGCACATGCCCTGGATGATCCAGAACCGGACGACGACCAGCACTTCCGACCACCCCTTGAGTTCGAAGTGGTGCTGGAGCGGGGCCATCCGGAAGACGCGCTTGCCGGTCATCTTGAACGAGCCGACCTGGATGACCACCGACATGGTGATCAGCACGAACAGGCCGCCGAGCAGGGCGAGCAGCAGCTCGGTGCGGGAGCAGATGGCGAGACCGGCCAGCGCGCCGCCGAGGGCCAGCGAGCCGGTGTCACCCATGAAGATCTTGGCCGGCGAGGTGTTCCACCACAGGAAGCCGAAGCAGGCACCCATGAGGGCGGAGGCGACGACCGCGAGGTCGAGCGGGTCGCGGACCTCGAAGCAGGCGTTGGGGTTGGTCAGGGTGACCGCGTTGGCGCAGGACTCCTGGAACTGCCACAGGCCGATGAACGTGTACGCGCCGAAGACCATCACCGACGCGCCGGTGGCCAGGCCGTCCAGACCGTCCGTCAGGTTCACGCCGTTGGACATGGCGAGAATCATGAAGAGCGCCCAGACCACGAACAGGACCGGCCCGATGGCCCAGCCGAAGTCCGTGATGAAGGAGAGCTTCGTGGAGGCGGGCGTGAGCCCGCGCAGGTCCGCGAACTGCAGCGAGAGCACGGCGAAGGCGATGCCGACGATCAGCTGGCCGGCCATCTTCGCCTTGGCCCGCAGACCGAGCGACCGCTGCTTGACGATCTTGATGTAGTCGTCGAGGAAGCCGACGAGACCCATGCCGGCCATCAGGAAGAGGACGAGGACGCCCGAGTACGTCGGGTCCTCACCGGTGATGACCTTGGCGAGGGCGTACGCGATGAGCGTGGCCAGGATGAAGGAGATGCCGCCCATGGTGGGCGTGCCCTTCTTCCCGGCGTGGCCGCGCGGGCCGTCGTCACGGATGAACTGCCCGTACCCCTTGCGGGCAAGGAGCTTGATGAGCAGCGGAGTGCCGATCAGGGTCAGGAAGAGCCCGATGGCGCCCGCGAAGAGGATCTGCCTCATCGGCCCGTGACCTCGCTCTCGGAGTCGAGGAGAGCAAGGGCGACCTGCTCCAGACCGACCGACCTGGACGCCTTCACAAGGACGACATCCCCCGGGCGCAGCTCACTGCGCAACAGGTCGACCGCCGCCTGCGCGTCGGACACGTGCACCGACTCCTCACCCCACGAACCCTCGTTATATGCGCCCAGTTGCAACCAGGACGCTTCCCTGTCCCCGACCGCGACGAGCTTGCTGACGTTGAGCCGGACGGCCAGCCGTCCGACCGCGTCGTGCTCGGCGAGCGATGCGTCCCCGAGCTCGGCCATCTTGCCGAGCACCGCCCACGTACGGCCCCCCTGGGCCTGTGCGGCCCGGCCCATGGCCGCGAGCGCGCGCAGAGCGGCTCGCATGGACTCGGGGTTCGCGTTGTAGGCGTCGTTGACGATCGTCACGCCGTCCGGACGCTCGGTGACCTCCATGCGCCAGCGCGACAGGGTGCCCGCCTCGGAGAGCGCGGTGGCGATCTCCTCCACGGGCATGCCCAGCTCATGGGCGACGGCGGCCGCGGCGAGCGCGTTCGACACGTGGTGCTCACCGTACAGGCGCAAGGTCACGTCACTGCACCCGGTGGGTGTGTGAAGCCGGAATGAGGGCTGTCCGGCAGCGGTGAGGTGCACGTTCTCGGCACGTACGACCGCTTCGTCCGACTCTCCGAACAGGGTCACGCGCGCGTGGGTCCGTGCGGCCATGGCGCGGACGAGCGGGTCGTCGGCGTTGAGGACCGCCACTCCGCCCTTGTCGGCGGGCGGCAGGGCCTCGACGAGTTCGCCCTTCGCCTGGGCGATCTGCTCGCGGCCGCCGAACTCGCCGATGTGGGCGGTGCCCACGTTCAGGACGAGTCCGATCCGCGGCGGGGTCAGTCCGGTGAGGTAGCGGATGTGACCGATGCCGCGGGCGCCCATCTCGAGGACGAGGTGCTGGGTGTCGTCGCTCGCGCGCAGCGCCGTCAGCGGCAGCCCGATCTCGTTGTTGAGCGAGCCGGGCGTCCAGACGGTGGGCGCGTGGCGCTCCAGGACCTGGGCGATCAGGTCCTTGGTGGAGGTCTTGCCGGCCGAGCCGGTCAGCGCGACGACATCGGTGCCGAGGCGTTCGACGACGGCGCGGGCGAGCGCGCCGAGCGCCGCCTGGACGTCGTCCACGACGATCGCGGGCACACCGACGGGGCGGGCGGCCAGCACCGCTGCCGCGCCCGCCTCGACGGCGCGGGCCGCGTAGTCGTGGCCGTCGACCTGTTCGCCGGCGAAGGCGGCGAACAGGCTGCCGGGCTTCACCTCACGGGAGTCGATGACGACGGGACCGGTGATCCGGACGGCCGGATCCGGTATGTCGTACGACTGCCCGCCGACGATTTCGGCGATCTCGGCGAGAGAGAGGGCGATCACAACTTATCCCTGACTGTTCTTGAGGCTGCGTTCAATCGCTTCGTGCAGGACCTGGCGGTCGTCGAAGGGGCGGACCACCCCGGCGATGTCCTGGCCCTGCTCGTGGCCCTTGCCGGCGACGAGCACGGTGTCGCCCGACTGCGCGCGGGCCACGACCGCCGCGATGGCGGAGGCCCGGTCGGCGTCGACCAGGACGTCGCCGCGCTCGTGGGCGGGCACCTCTGCGGCGCCCGCGAGCATCGCGGCCAGGATCGCGAGGGGGTCCTCGGAACGGGGGTTGTCGGAGGTCAGTACGGCGGTGTCGGCGAGGCGCGCCGCGGCGGCGCCCATCGGGCCGCGCTTGGTGGTGTCCCGGTCGCCTCCGCAGCCGAGGACGATGTGCAGCTTGCCCTCGGTGACCTTGCGCAGCGAGCGCAGGACCGATTCGACGGCGTCCGTCTTGTGGGCGTAGTCGACGACCGCGAGGTACGGCTGGCCGGCGTCGACGCGCTCCAGGCGGCCCGGGACGCCGGGCACGGCGGCGATGCCGTCGGCGGCGGTCTGCGGGTCGATCCCGGCGACGGCCAGGGTGACGATCGCGGCCAGGGTGTTGGCGACGTTGAACGGGCCGGGCAGCGGGGCGGCGGCGGAGATCCGCTCGCCCTCGGGGCCGAGGACGGTGAACGTGGAGCCGTGGGAGCCGATCTCGACGGACTCGGCGCGCCAGTCGGCGTCCGGGTGGCCCTCGGCGGAGAAGGTGACGACCGGGATGCCGGACTCGGTGGAGAGCCTGCGGCCGTACGCGTCGTCGAGGTTGACCACGCCCCGCTTGCTGCGCTCGGGCGTGAACAGCCGCGCCTTGGCCTGGAAGTAGTCCTCCATGTCGGAGTGGAACTCCATGTGCTCCGGGCTGAGGTTGTTGAAGACGGCGACGTCGAAGACGCAGCCGTCGACCCGGCCGAGCACGAGCGCGTGGCTGGAGACCTCCATGGCGACCGCCTCGACACCGCGTTCGCGCATGACGGCGAAGAGCGCCTGGAGGTCGGTGGCCTCGGGGGTCGTCCGTTCGGACTTGATGCGCTCGTCGCCGATCCGCATCTCGACCGTGCCGATGAGGCCGCTCCTGCGGCCGGCCGCCTTGAGGCCGCCCTCCACCAGGTAGGCGGTGGTGGTCTTGCCGGAGGTGCCGGTGATGCCGATCTGGAGGAGGTCCTCACCCGGCCGGCCGTAGATCTCCGCGGCGAGCTCGCCCATCCGGCCGCGCGGCTCCTCCACGACCAGGACCGGCAGGCCGGTCGCGGCGGCGCGGTCGGCGCCGGCCGGGTCGGTGAGGATCGCGGCGGCGCCGAGACCGGCGGCCTGGTCGGCGAAGTCGGCGCCGTGCAGCCGGGCGCCGGGGAGGGCCGCGTAGACGTCGCCGGGGCGTACCGCCCGCGAGTCGTGGGTGATGCCCGTGACGTCCGTGTCGCCGGGCGTCTCGATTCCGAGCCGTGCGGCCAGGTCGCCCAGGGGTGTCGGGCGGGCCTGCTCCGGGCGGGGCGGGGTGGTTCGGTACTGATCAGCGTGTGGCACGGCGGTGAGCGTACCGGGCCCACCCGCCGCGGGGCCAAAAGAGGCCCGGCCGTCGCCGGAGTTCGATTTCCGGTTCCCGGAATCGGGGGTGATCGTGCTCACTGGTGCTCCCGGGGTGTCACTCGCTGTCCTTGAACGTGACCGGCAGTCGGGCGGGCTCGCTGCCGGTGGGGGCCACATGGAGCGTCTTGAGGGCGAACTCCATGACCTTCTTGTAGATGGGGCCGCAGATCTGGCCGCCGAATTCGCTGCCCTTGGTGGGGTTCTGGATCGCGCAGTAGACCGTGATCTGCGGGTCGTCGGCGGGCGCGAACCCGGCGAAGGAGGCCGTGTACCCCCAGTAGCCGCCGCGTTCGGGGTCGAAGCGGTTGGCGGTGCCCGTCTTGCCCGCGACCCGGTAGCCGGGGATGCGGGCCTTGGTGCCGGTGCCCTCGCGGTCGTCGACCACGGACTCCAGCATCTGCGCGAGGGACTTGGCGGTCTTCTCGCTGACCACCCGGGTCTGCTCCGGAGCGGGCGCCGGGGTGAACCGGCCGTCGGGCCCCTTGGTGCCGCGGACGAGCGTCGGCTCGATCCGTACGCCTCCGTTGGCGATGGTCGAGTAGACCGAGGTGGCCTGCATGGCGTTGATCGACAGTCCCTGGCCGAAGGGGATCGTGTACTGCTGCGAGGTCGACCAGTCCTGGGGCTTGGCGAGGATGCCCGGGGTCTCGCCGGGGTAGCCGAGTCCGGTGGGGCTGCCGATGCCGAACTTGCGCAGGTAGGAGTGGAGGACCTGGTTGGCCTCGGCCTGGGTCTTGCCGAGCTGGCCGGCCGCCAGGATCGTGCCGATGTTGCTGGACTTGGCGAGGACGCCGTTGAGCGTCAGGTACCAGGTCGGGTGGACGATGTCGTCCTTGAAGCTCCGGTCGCCGCGGTGGAGCCGGTTGGGCACGACGACATGGGTGTCGGGGGTCGCCACGCCCTCCTCCAGGACGGCGGCCATGGACATGACCTTGCTGGTGGAGCCGGGCTCGTAGGCGTCCTGGAGGGCCGCGTTGCCCATCGCGGCGGCGTTGGCCGCGGAGAGGTCGTTGGGGTCGAAGCCGGGGGCGTTGGCCATGGCCAGGACCTCGCCGGTCCTGGTGTTCTGCACTATCACGTAGCCGCGGTCGGCCTTGGACTTCCGCACCTGCTCGGTGATGGCCTTCTGCGCGGCCCACTGGATGTCCCGGTCGATGGTCAGCTCGATGTCGGAGCCGGGCACGGCCGGGGTGCCCTGGGAGCCCGCGGTGGGCACCTGGCGCCCGCCGGACTGGGCGAACTTGATCTTGCCGTCCTCACCGGCCAGTTCCTTGTCGAGCTGGGACTCCAGGCCGCTGGCGCCCCGGCCCTCGGCGTTGACGTACCCCAGTATCCCGGCGGCCAGCTCCCCGTTGGGGTACACGCGCTTGGTGCTGGGCTCGCTGAGGATCCCGCCGAGCAGGTTGATCCCGTTGCCGCCCGCGGAGGCCTTGGCCTTCTCCCCGTAGACCTTCTTGAGGTCCTTGATCTGGTTCCAGACCTGGGGGGTCTGCTTACGGGCGAGCAGGGTGTAGCGGGACTTGGGGGTACGGAGCTTCTTGGCGAGCTCTGCGGGCTCCTTGCCCAGGAGCGGCGCGAGGAGCGCGGCGGCCTGCTCGGGGGCGTCCTTGACCTTGCTGTCCTCGAGGGTGAAGAGCTTGGGGTCGGCGGTGATGTCGTACGCGTCGACGCTGGAGGCGAGCGCGACTCCGGAGCGGTCGGTGATCTCGCCCCGCTCGGCGGAGAGCGTGTACTCCTGGAAGCGGTGGGCCTCGGCCTTGGCGGCCAGCGTGTTGGCGTCGACGGCCTGCACCTGGAGCAGCCGGACGACGAAGGCCAGCATGACGAGGGTCAGGCCCAGGGAGACGAGCCGCAGCCGGGGCTTGGGGCTGCCGAGCCGGATCGTGCGCACCTTCCGCGCCGGCGGGCGGGGCGCGGGCCTGCGCGGGGCGCCGGAGCGGGCGGCGGCGGCCGG
>NZ_JBEZYN010000025.1:0-101476 GCF_040638605.1 Streptomyces sp. NPDC026092 | reverse complement strand
CGATAGCTCCGCTATCGAGACGCTCCGGCGCCTTGCGATGCACCGCACCAGACGCCGCGGCCTATCCGACCCTGATCCGCCGGACAGGCCCTAGGCCGCCCGGTGAAAGAGCGCGGCGGCCTCGCCCCGGGACCCCACCCCGAGCTTGTTCAGGATGTTGGCGACGTGGAACTTCACGGTGGACTCGCTGATGTGCAGCGCGGCCGCGATCTGCCGGTTGCGGTGACCGAGGGCGAGATGGGTGAGGACCTCCAGTTCACGTTCGCCGAGCCCGGTGAGCGGGTCGACGGCGGCGACGGGCGCGTCGGGGGTGGCGAGCGGCAGGGTCGCCGTGAAGGTCGTGCCCCAGCCGGGGACGGCGTCGAACTCGAGCTGCCCGCCGAGCACGTCGAGCCGGTCGGTGACGCTTCCGGCGCCCGCCGGGCAGGCGCCCAGGGCGCCGGGCCCGTCGTCCCGCAGGGTGGCCCGCAGCTCGTGCTCGGTGACCTGCCAGCCGACGTGGACCCGGCCGACCGCCTCCTGTTCGAGGACGGCGAGCAGCAGCGCGCGCACGATGGCCCGCGCACCGTGGGCGACATCGGCGGGCAGGGTGCGGGAGGTGGCGGGGGGCCCGAGTTCGAGCCGTACGGGACTGTGCCGGAGCATCGTGCGCAGCCCGTCCGCGAGCCGCTCGAACGCTTCGAGGGCGGGCTCCTCGGCGACGGACCGGTCCCGCTCCGCCTCTGCCCGCATCTGGATCAGCGCGTTGACGGCGAGGTCGGTGGCGGTGGCCCGGGCGGCCGCGTCGTCGAGGGTGCGGCTGCGGAGCACGGCGAGGATCCCGGAGAGCGCCGAGGAGTGCGTGGTGGTCAGCTCGGCGATGACCCGCGCCCGGGTGTCGGCGGCGGCCCGCGACCGGGCGAGGGCACCGGGCATGGCTTCGATGGCGAACCGGTCGAAGTGACTGGTGACAAGATCCCAGAGAGCCTGAGCGACGCCAAGCGTCTCATCGGACACAACCCCACCCTCGTCCCGTACGAGGACAAGAACGGACCGCCGGGCGGTCGCGTCGCTGGTGACGGCGACGATCTCGCGCTCGGCGCCGCCGACGACGGCAGGCCCCTGCCAGGGCCGGCCGGGGGTGCCGGAGGCGAGGAGCGGGGTGAGTTCGGCGGCGGTCGGCAGCCCGTGCGCGGGCTCGCCGACGCTCTTGTACGGGGAATGGGCGCAGTGCGTGGCGAGTTCGGCGGCGGCGCGGTGCGGGATGAGCGGGCCGAGGGCGGCGGAGAGCCGGGGCAGGATCTGACCGAGCGGCTGCCGGATGACCTCGTACGCGGTGGTGAGCGTGATCGCGTCCATAGGGGGAGCTTAGGCCTGTCCTTTCGACCAGGCAGCCCTACCCGAACGACGGGCGGAGAACGGGGAAATGGAGGACAAGCTGGCCTCATCGACGAACGAGAGTCTACGGAGGCCGAGATGGAAGCGATCGTGTACGAGGAGTTCGGGGGCCCGGAGGTCCTGCGCCACGAGTCGGGCGTCGCGGTGCCCGAGCCGGGGGAGGGCGAGGTCCGTGTGAAGGTGGCGGCGGTGGGCGTCAACCCCGTGGACTACAAGCGCCGTTACGGCTGGGTGGAGGAGTTCTACCCGACGACGTTCCCGGCGATCCCGGGCCTGGAGTTCGCGGGCACGGTGGATGCGCTGGGCCCGGGGGTGTCGGGGGTGCGGGTCGGCGACGAGGTCCTGGGCTGGACGAAGACGGGCGCGTACGCCGAGTACGCGCTGTCGGACCTGTACGTCCCGAAGCCGGCGGAACTCTCCTGGGAGCAGGCCGCGAGCCTCCCCGTGGCGGGCGAGACGGCGGCGCGGGTGCTGCGCCTGCTGGAGGTGCGGGAGGGCGAGACCCTGCTGCTGCACGGAGCGGCGGGCGCGGTCGGCTCGGCGGCGGTCCAACTGGCGGTCGCGGCAGGCGTGACGGTGATCGGCACGGCGTCGGAGCGGAACCACGCGTACCTGAAGTCCCTGGGCGCGATCCCGGTGACGTACGGCGAGGGCCTCGCGACCCGCGTCCGCACGGCGGCCCCCGCCGGCATCGACGCGGTCTTCGACGCGGCGGGCCACGACACGCTGCCGGTCTCGATCGACCTGATGGCGGGCGAGAAGACCCGCATCATCACGATCGCGTCCCCGGACGCGCACACCCACGGCATCGTCTTCTCGGGCACGCTCGGCACTCCGGAACAGGTCCGCGAGGACCTCACCACCCAGGCGAACCTGACGGCAACCGGCGCCCTGACGATCCGCGTGGCGGAGACCTTCCCCCTGAAGGAGGCGCCCCGAGCCCAGGAACTGAGCGAATCCGCCCGAGCGCAAGGCAAGTTGATCCTGCTCCCGTAACCGAGCCCCGCCGGCGCCGTGCGGACCGAGGGGCCAAGCCCTGGTCGGCGGGCTCCAGGTCGTGCGGGCCGGGGTGTCGCCCAGGCCGATCTCCAGCAGTTCCGAGTAGTACGCGACGGAGTCCGAGTCGCTGCCGACCGTGCCCAGGGCGTCTGCCAGGGCCTCCAACGTCGCCGTCATGTCCCGATCGCGGCGATGGGCCATGACGGAGAAGGCCGCCATGGCCAGGTTCCGGTTCACCTCGCCCGGGTCGGTGATCACCGGGACGTTGTCCGGGCCGAGGACGAGGGGGCGGGTGGTGAGGGAGTGCCAGTGGTCGACGCCGGTGTTGAAGGGGCCGGCGGCCCATCGGGCCGTGCGCCGGTCCGGGCAGACGACGAGAAGGAGCGCCGGCATCTCGTACTTCTCCCTGAGGTACGCGAGGTAGTACGCCCAACTCGGCCCCTTGTCCGGGTCCCGCCGCCCCTGTAGCTCGATCGCGAGGAGGAAGGGCGTCCCCTCGGACGGGGTGACGCGCAAGACGCTGTCGACCTGGCGCTCCAGTGGCCGTAACGCGGTCATGTCCGGCGTCAGCGCCTCGATCGACGCCTTGGGCGCCAGCCGCACACCGAGGATCTGGAAGACCGGCGCCAGCAGCTCCGGCCGGTCCTCGAAGATCCGATGAGAGGCCTCATGCGATGAAGTGACCATGCGGGGAACGTAGGGGGCGCAGAGTCGGCTGGCATATGCCAATGACTCATGACCACTGGAACGAGTGGTGTGCGTGCCCCGATGTTGACCCCCGGACCCCAGGACGGGGCGGTGACCCGGCTCCGACCCTGGTCACCGCCCCGTCCACCCACCTTCGCCGCTCAGCGCGTCGCGCGCCACGCGGGGAGGGCGGAGGCGGCCGCCGCGACCAAGGCGCAGGTGCCCGCCGCCCCGCCCACGGCGGCCCACGGCACGGCGAGCGCGACCGGGGCCGAGAGGGCCGCGAGCGCGGCGCCCTGGACGGCCAGGCAGGCCGCCGTCACCGCGAGGCCCAGCGCCGCACCGATCGCCACCGCGAGCGCCGACTCGCCCGTCACGACCCGCAGGATCTGGGCGCGGGTGGCGCCGGCGAGACGGAGTGCGGCCAGTTCCGCGCCGCGTACCGACGTCGCCATGAGGAGCGTGTTGGCGAGGGCGATCACCGTGTAGACGAGGGCGATGCCGAGGACCAGGAGCAGCCCGAGCCGGGTCTCCGGGCTGGAGGCCGGGTGCGTGGCGGCGGCCCAGGCATCCACGCTCCGCACGGTCCCACCGGCAGCGGCCAGGGCCTCGGCATTCACGCCGCGAACCGTCCCGCCCGCGCCCGCCCCCGCGTCCACCCCTCGTACGGTCCCACCAGCCCCCGCCAAAGCCGCTCCCGACTCCACACCCCCCGCATCGATCCGGTCCACCACCGCCCCCGGCGCGTTCGCTCGCGTCACGTAAGGCCCGTTGTCACCCGTCCCGAGCGCGAGGACCGCCGCCACCCGCAGCCTTACCGGTCCGCTCCCGTCCGCGCGCCACACCTCCACCACGTCACCGACCCCCCTCCGCTCGAACTCCTCGTTCACGACGATCGACCGGTCGTCCAGGTCGGCCACGTCCCCCGCCACCACCGGCAGCCGCGCCAGTTCCGCGAAGGCGGCCGGGTCGGAGACCGCCCGGGCCCCGTACTTCACCAGCGCCTCCGCCCCGTCCCGTACGAAGACGGAGGTCGCGCCCGTCGCCGACGTACCCGGCACCGGCCGCAGGTCGTCCCCCGTCACCACCCACTCCGCCCGCGTCTGCTCCCGCGCCTCCGCCGCCTTCGCGCTCGTGACCGTCGTCGACGCACCAAGCAGCGAGCCGGCGAGCGCGACCGTCACGAGGACCGGCGCGGCGACCGCGGCGGTACGGCGGACGGCCGCCGCGCTGTTCTCCCGTACGAGCATCCCCGTCGCCCCCGGCAGCCGTACCGCCCGCGCGACCGGCCTGACCAGTGCTGGGGCCAGCAGGGCCACGCCCGCGATCAGCAGCATCGGCACCGTCGTGTACGTCTTCCGCTTCAGCAGCTCCGACGGCTCGGTGACACCCGTCCACACCAGCAGCCCCGCGCCCGTCACCAGCAGCCCCGTGCCGAGCAGCGCCCGGCCGAGCGGCAGCACGTCCGCGTCGACGTCCGCCTCCCGCAGCGCGTCCGCGGGACCGACCCTCCCCGCCCGCCGCGAGGCGGCGAAGGCCCCGGTGAGGGCGACGGTCACGCCCGTCCAGAACGCGACGTGGAAGGGCCACGCGGCGCCGCCGATCGCGAACCACTCGGGCGCGAGGCCCCCCTCCACGAGCACCCGCGCCAGCCACGGCGCCGCCCACGCGCCCAGCGCGCACCCGGCGGCCGAGGCGAGCACCCCGACACCGGCGGCCTCCGCGAGCAGCATCCGCCGTACCTGACCGGGCGTCGCGCCCGCCGTCCGCAGGAGCCCGAACTCCCGCCGCCGCAGGGCGACCGCGAACGCGAACGTGGACGCGACGACGAAGACGGACACGAAGGTGGTGACGCCCCCGGCCGTGCCGAGGAGGGCGTTGACGGCGACGAGCGCCTCGGCGTCCCGCTCCGGTTCCGGGTCGGCGAGCCGCCGCTCGTTCCCGGTGAGCACCCGGGCCCGTTCCCCGACGAGCGTACGGACCTCGGCGGCGGGGCCGTGGACGCCGACGGCGTCGGGGCCACCGGCGGTGGTGACGGTCCAGCGAGCCTTCAGTTCGGCAAGCAGTTCGATATCCACAGGCTGTGGACGGTCGAGCTTCTTCGATACGGTGGCGGTGCCCGGACCCCGCCGTACCTCTACGGTGACAGCGTCCCGCCCCTTCACGACCACCGGCGCCGCCGCGAACCGCTGCGGGGCACGCTCGGGCGCGTCGAAGGTGGCGGACAGGCCGAGGCTCATGGTCGCGAGCAGCCCGACGCCGAGGGCGAGGGCGACGAAACTCCCGAGGAAGGCGGCCCAACGGGCCCGAAGCCCGGAGAGAACGACGGTCAGCACGGAAGAACCTCCGCCCCGTCCCGGGCCACCCCGGAGCCGGCCACACCAAGGGCGGCAGCCGTCTCCAACCCGGCCATCCGCCCCGCGACCCTTTCCACCGTGGGCCCGTACAGCTCCCCCTCCACCCGCCCGTCGACCAGGAACACCACCCGGTCCGCGCGCGCCGCCGCCACCGGGTCGTGGGTGACCATGACGATCGTCTGGCCGTCCCGGTCCACCAGCTCCCGCAGCATCGTCAGGATCTCGCGGCTGGTGGTCGAGTCCAGGGCCCCGGTCGGCTCGTCGCCGAAGAGCACCGCGGGCCGGGTGATCAACGCCCGGGCGATCGCGACCCGTTGCTGCTGCCCACCGGACAGCTCCCCGGGCCGGTGCCGCTCCCGCCCGCCCAGCCCGACCCGCTCCAGCGCCGCCCGCACCTCGCTCCGCGACACCCGCCGCCCCGCGAGCCGCAGCGGCAGGGCCACGTTCTGGGCGGCCGTCAGGGAGGGCAGCAGGTTGAACGACTGGAAGACGAAGCCGATCCGGTCCCGCCGCAACAGCGTCAGGCGCCGTTCGCTCAGCCCCGCCAACCCGACCCCGCCCACCTCGACCGTCCCGCCCGTGGGCCGGTCGAGCCCCGCCGCGCACTGCAGCAGCGTGGACTTGCCGGAGCCGGAGGGCCCCATGACGGCGGTGAAGGTCCCGGTACGGAAGTCCAGATCGACGCCGTCCAGGGCGCGGACGTCACGGTGGTGGCGGCGAAGCCCGATCAACCGAACGGCGATGTCGTGGCGAGTTGAGGTCATGCCTCAAGCGAACCCTGGCCTCACCCTCCGATCACGACCACTGAAGGGCGTCTCCAAGGTATGCCTGGCCCTACCCCCTCACCCCCTACCCCCGTCGTACCGCCGCCACGAACACCTCCAGCGCGTCCAGCGGCTCCCGCCCCAGCAGCCCCCGCAGGTCGCTCTTGACCCCCGTACCGTCCATGAAGCCGTGCGCGATGGCCGAGTACGTGCCCGTCAGCATCGGCACCTGGAAGTCCACGGCCCCGGAGGCCGCGAGCGCCGTACGCGCCTCGGCGAGCGTCCCGGGTGCGTACGTGGCGCCGAGCGCACGCGCCAGGTCCGCCCCGCCGAGCGGCCGTTCGCCGACGAGCTCGTAGGTGCGGCCGGCGTGCGCGGCCGGGTCGGTGGCGACGCGGACCGCGATCTCGGCGAGGTCCTCGCGCGCCACGGCGGCGAGCCGGCCGTCCCCGAGGGGGCCGGTGATGCGGTGGTCGGCGTCGGGCGTCGCGATCCAGGTGAGGAACTCGGCGTACAGCCCGTTGCGCAGCACCGTCCACGCCACGCTCGACCGCTGGAGCCGCCGCTCGGTCCAGCGGTGGGCGAGGGAGTAGGTGAGGTGGTCGCCGTCGCCGGAGAGGCTGGTGTAGACGATGTGCCGGACCCCGGCCGCCTCGGCGGCGGAAATCGCGGCCTCGTGCCGGGCGATCACGAGGTCGTCCTCGCCGTACCCGGCCGAGATCAGCAGCAGGGTGTCCACCCCGGCGAAGGCCTCCGGCAGGGTCGCGGGCGCGTCGAAGTCGACGGGCCGGGTGCCGGGCAGCCCGGCGCGGGTGCCGAGGACGACGTCCTGCCGCCCGGCGAGGCGCTCCGCGACGAGCGAGCCGAGTCCGCCGGAGACACCGGTGACGAGCAGCATGATTCCCCCTGGTTTCGTGGTTCTGGCCGTTGAGGACCATCCTGGAGGCGACGGCGCGGATCTTGTAAGGAGGCACATTCATGTACGAGGGGCACACCGAGGTAACCACCGAGGTCACCGGGGCGGAGGCCGCCGGCCCCCCGGTGAGCTGTGCGGAGGAGTGCGGCGTACGGGATGTCCAGGACCGCCTCGGCGACAAGTGGACCGTGCACGTGGTCGTCGAACTGGCGGCGGGCGCACGGCGCTTCAAGGAGCTGCAACGCCTGGTCACCGGGATCTCGCAGCGGATGCTGACCCTCACCCTGCGCCGCCTGGAGCGGGACGGCCTGGTGACGCGGACGGTGTACCCGACGACGCCGCCGCAGGTGGAGTACGAGCTGACGGCGACCGGGCACAGCATGACGCACCTGATCAAGCAGCTGATCGACTGGTCGCTCGACCACCGCGCGGTGATCGGCCGGGCGCGCGAGGCATGGGACGCGAAGCAGACGTGAGGCAGACGTGAGTACGAAGACGACGGTGGACAGGGCCCTGGAGACGGCTCTGTACACGGACGAGGACACGCCCCTGGACACGGCGGCGTCGCTGCTTGCGGCGGACCGCTCGGCGGACGCGGAACTGGCGCTCCGGGGCGAGGAGTTCGTACGAAGGGCATGGGAGCGGGGCTGGCAGCCGGCGGATCTCGTACGCCTGGTGAAGCGGGACCTGGCGGAGGAACACGTACGCCTCGCGGGCTCCTTGATCGTGGCGGAGACGGCCGGCTACGCACACCTGCCGCACCGCTGGGCCTCCCAACTGGCAGACCTGGACACGGAGCCCGCCCGTGGCGGCTCGGACCGCTTCTCGTCGGCGACGACGGCCCTCGAGCTGTACCGCCTGCTGGTACGGCTGCCGTCCCTGGAACCGGTGGGCCCGGTGCCGGGCGACGCGCTTCCGGCGCCGACGGCGGGGGAGCCGCGGATGCTGACGCGGGTACGGGCGCTGCTGGCGAAGGCGGAGGCGACGGGGTACCCGGAGGAGGCGGAGGCGCTGACCGCCAAGGCCCAGGAACTGATGGCCCGCCACAGCCTGGACGAGGCGGCGCTCGCCTCGCGTACGCCCTCCGGGGATGTGCCGGGGGCGATACGGATCGGGGTGGAGCCGCCGTACGAGCAGGCGAAGGCGATCCTGCTGGACGCGGTGGCGACGGCGAACCACTGCCGGGCGGTGTGGAACGAGCCGTACGGCTTCTCGACGGTGGTCGGCTTCGAGGCGGACCTGGATCCGGTGGAGCTGCTGTACACCTCGCTCCTGGTGCAGGGGACGGCGGCGATGACGCGTGCGGAGGCGGAGCAGCGGGCGGGCGGCCGGAAGCGTACGAAGTCCTTCCGGCAGTCGTTCCTGCTGGCGTACGCGAACCGCCTGGGCACCCGCCTCGCGGCGACCGCGCGCCGGGTGACGGCGGAGGAGCCGACGCTGCTTCCGGCGCTGCGCAGCCGCGAGGCCGCGGTCACGTCCCACACGGACGAGATGTTCCCGCAGACGCGGACGACCCGGGTCCGGGCGATGTGGGACGAGGCGGGCTGGACCCACGGCACGACGGCGGCGAACGCGGCGGGCCTGGGGCGGGGGCGGGGGGAGGTCGAAGGCGGGTAGGGGGTCAGGCGGCGCGGCAGAGCGCGGCGGGCTGGACGGCGGCGCGGGTGAGGGTGGCCGTCCGGGCGGTCCCGGACCGCTTCCGCGCGAAGACGACGAGCCGCAGCACGGCGAACCGCGCGACACCGGCGAGCGCGGAGGCGGACAGATAGACGACCTGCTCAAGCACCGCACTGGGCGCGGCCACCAGCTGCTGCAGGACGAACATCGCCACGCAGGTCACCGCATACGCGGCCACCGCGGACCCGGCCGACTGCACGTGCTGACGCCGGGTCGCCCGCCGACCGGCCCCGAACGTGAACCGCGCGTGCAGCTCGGTCGAGAGCACCGTGGAGACGACGGCGACGAGCGCGTTCGCCAGGGCCCAGGGCACCCAGGAGGCGAGCGCGGCCACCCCAAAACTGGAAGCGACCCCGACGCCACCCCCACAGAGCACGAACCGCACGAAGGCAACAACCGCACCGGGCGAGGCGACCTGCCGACTGCTCTGCGCTGTCTCCATGATCCGACCCCTTAGGTGCCTCAGCGTTTGCTTCACCGTGTGGCGCCATAGTGGCACATTGATGGCGCCATGGCGAGCCATTGGCGTGAGTCGATGGGATGGCGCCCCGGTGCGGGGGAGGGTCGTTCGCAGGGGGAGGGGGGCGGATGCCTCCGCTGAACAGCCAACTTATTGCCCACGGAGGGAGTGGCGCCTCCGGTGCCAAGCGTGGCACCAGTCGACCTGGGCGATGGTGTCGCCGCTGCACCACACGCCCCCAGGGCGGACCCGCACGA
Organism: Streptomyces sp. NPDC026092; assembly: GCF_040638605.1. NCBI lineage: Bacteria > Bacillati > Actinomycetota > Actinomycetes > Kitasatosporales > Streptomycetaceae > Streptomyces > Streptomyces sp. NPDC026092. The sequence goes on along the minus strand of NZ_JBEZYN010000025.1, from coordinate 91,982 downwards.
CCCGCAACGTCCCAACCCCGCGCCCCAGGCCGAGCGCCCCGCCCGGCCCCGCCCCCTCCGGGCGCGCGCCCCGCCACAAGGCCCCACCCGCCAGCGGCGCCGGCCCTACCGGCCCCCGGCGGGCGCGACCCTGCGCCGCCCAGGCGTCCGGCCCCACCACCCGACCGGGCGCGCCCCCGCACCACCCCACCAGGCCCCTCCGGCGGCACCCCGACAAGGCCCCACCCACCGGCGGTGCCCCGCCCTTCCCGGCCGTGCCCGCCCCGGCGGCGCCCACCTCCCGCCCCGCCGGCGCGCTCCTCCAGCGGTACCCCGCCGCAAGGTCCCACCCGCCGGTGGCGCCCCCTCCCGGTGCGGTCCGTCCCGCCCCTCCCGGCCGTGGCCGTCGTACCGGCCCCGGGTAGGGCCCCCGACCCGCCTCCCCACCCCCCACGCCCCCGGCAGGGTTTCGGGAAGGGGCGGGGTGGGGGAATAGCCCCCTTTGTACCGCTGCGCGGCTAGGCTCCCGCCATGAGCTGGCTCCGGGCCCTGAAAGCGACCGCCCGTTCCGGGCTCACCGTCGAGCGGCGCCGGCTCGAACCGCTCGTCGCCGCCCGCGCAGCCCTCGGCCTCGCCCTCGTCGTCGGCGTGACGCTCGCGCTCTTCGGGCCGGGAGCCGCCATCAGCTCCGCGTTCGGCGCCTTCCAGGCCGCCATCGCCACGTTCCAGCGGTCCTGGCGCCCCCGCCCCACCCTCGCCCTCGCCTCCGGCGCCAGCCTCGCGGTCTCGACCTTCCTCGGCTACGTCACCGGTGCCGGCACCCACCCCGGCCCCTTCCTCGTGCTGCTCGCGGTCTGGACGTTCCTGTCCGGCCTCGCCTGGGCCGCCGGCCCGACGATCGGCATCATCGCCTCCTCCAACGTCGCGATGATGCTGGTCACCGTCACCTTGCCCACCTCCGTCGCCGCGGCCGCCGGCCACGCCGCGATGATCGCCGTCGGCGGCGTCGTCCAGGCGGCCCTCGTCGTCCTGCTCCCCGTCCGCCGCTGGGGGGCACAGCGCGACGCCCTCGCCGACGCCCTCGCCGCCGAGGCGGACTACGCCCGGCGGCTCCGCCAGGACCCGGTCGCCCCCTTCGACCCCGTCCCCCTCATGACCGCCCGCAGCGCCGCCGCCGTCACGCCCCGCCAGGCCCGTACCCGCCCCGCCGAACTCCATGGCGCCCGGGGCCTCGCCGAGCGGATCCGCCCCGTGCTCGCCTCCCTCGCCGACCCCGCGGTCGGCGCCCCCGCCGAGGGCCCGCAACGCGACCGCGTCCGCGAACTCCTCGCCGCGGCCGCCTCCGTCCTGGACGCCGCCGCCCACGCGATCCGGCACGGTGAGCCCGTCGACCTCCCGCCCGGCGCCGTCGCCGCCCTCCGTACCCCCGACACCGGCGCCATCCTCGGCGGACCACCCCGCCGCGCGGCCGTGCGCCTGGCCGCCCTCCTCGACGACGTCGTCGAGACCGCCGAACCCCACACAGAAACCAGCAGAGAAGCCGGCACACAAACCCCCACAGGCGCCCCCACCCAACCCCCCACCGCACCCCCCACCCCCACCCCCACCCCCGGCCCCCGTGCCCGCCCCACCCTCCTCCGCCTCGTCCCCGTCGTCGCCGCCCGCATGCGCGCCGAACTCCGCCCCGGCTCCCCGGTCTTCCGGCATGCCGTCCGCGTCACCGCCGTCACCACCGCCGGGTACGTCCTGGGCTCCGCCCTCCCCCTCGGCCACGGCTACTGGGCCCCGATGGCCTCCGTGATGGTCATGCGCCCCGACTTCTCGCAGACGTACTCCCGTTCCGTCGCCCGCTTCGGCGGCACCCTCGTCGGCGTCGCCCTCGCCACCGCCGTCGTCGAGGTCGCCGACCCCGGCGTGTACGCCTCCGCCGCGCTCGCCGTGGCCTGCGCCTTCGGGATGTACCTGCTGATGCGCACCGGGTACGCCGTGAGCCAGGTGTGCGTCGCCGCGTACGTCGTCTTCCTGCTCGGCATGGGCGGTTCGGCCTGGACGCAGACCGTGTACGAGCGGGTGGTCCTCACCCTCCTCGGCGGCGTCCTCGCGATGCTCGCGTACGCCGTCTACCCCGCCTGGGAGACGCCCCGGCTGCGCGGCCGCCTCGCCGACTGGCTGGTGACCGACGGCCGTTACGCCGCCTCCGTCGTCGCCCACTACGCCAACCCGGCCGGCCACTTCTGCGCCGACGTGCGCGAGGCGCTGCTCGACACCCGGGCCACCCGGATCGCCTGGCAGGAGGCGCTGGACCGGGCGACCCACGAACCCGTGCGCCACCGCGGCCTGTCACGGGCCGCGGCGGACGACGCGGGGCACGCCCTGGCCCAGTTCAGCCGGGTCGCGATGCTGATGGAGGCGCACCTGCCGGAACGCGGCACCCCGCCCGTCCCGGCCGCCGCGACCCTCGCGGAGGAGCTGCGCCGGTCGACGGAGCGGGGCGGGAAGGCGGTGCGGGAGCGCAAGGTGCCGGAGTGGGACGAGCTCCGCGAGACGGTCGCGAACCTCGGCCCGCTGATGGAGGACCCCCTGCTGCGCAAGGGCGCGGGTCTGCTTCTGGACGCCTTGGACGACCTGTCGGAGTCACTCGCCCCACCCCGAGAAGGATCGTGACCACCCGTCTCTCTCCCCCCGCTACCAACTGGCCTTCCGCACCCCCGGCAAGAACCCCGCATGAGCCTGCTCCCGCAGCCGCACCCGGGAGATCCCGAACTTCCTCAGGTGCCCCCGAGGCCGCCCGTCCACCGCGTCCCGGTTGCGGACGCGCGTCGCGCTCGCGTCGCGCGGCTGGCGGCGCAACTCCCGTACCGCCGCCTCCCGTACCGCCGCCTCCCGTACCCCCGACTCCCGTTCGGCCTCCGGGGTGGACGGCCGCCGGATGATCTCCTTCAGCTCGGCCCGTCGCGCGGCGTACCGCTCCACCACGCCCCGCCGCCGCTCGTTGCGCGCGATCTTGCTTTTCTTCGCCATCAGACCCGCACCCCCCGCGCCCGGATCCGGGCCACGGCGGCCTCGACGCCGATCGTGTCGACGGTCTTGATCGCGCGGGCGCTCAGCGTCAGCCGGACGTACCGGCCCTCGCTCGGCAGCCAGTAGCGCTTCTTCTGGATGTTCGGGTCGAACCGTCGTGACGTGCGGCGGTGCGAGTGCGAGATGCGGTTGCCGAAGCCGGGCTGTGCGCCGGTCAGCTGGCAGTGGGCGGACAAGGGTGACCTACCTCTCGGACGAGGAACGGAAGATTCTTGGAAATGGGAACCATTTTCATTTACTCTACACACCATGGCCCGCAACGAACTCCGCCCGATCATCAAGCTCCGGTCCACCGCCGGTACCGGCTTCACCTACGTCACCCGCAAGAACCGCCGCAACGACCCCGACCGCCTCACCCTGCGCAAGTACGACCCCGTCGCGGGCCGGCACGTCGACTTCCGAGAGGAGCGCTGACCCCCATGCGCCACGACATCCACCCCCCGTACGGTCCGGTCGTCTTCCGTGACAAGGCCGGCGACTTCGCCTTCCTCACCCGCTCCACGTTCACGTCCGACAGGACCGTGGTGTGGGAGGACGGCCACACCTACCCCGTCGTCGACGTCGAGATCTCCTCGGCGAGCCACCCCTTCTACACCGGCACCGCACGCGTCCTCGACACCGCCGGCCGCGTGGAGCGCTTCGAGCAGCGGTACGGAAGGCGCGGGGCGACGCTCTGATGTCTCTCTCCGTCGCCCTCGTCGGCGGGCTCCACTCCGAGGCCCGCCGCACCACCGTGGACCGGCTCCTCGCCGCCGTCCCCGGCAGCGTCGCGCTCCACCACGACCTGGCGACCGCCCCGGAGACCGGGACGGTCGCCCGTACGGTCCGCGACGCCACCGGCGTCCTGTCCACCGGCGAGACCCCGCTCGTCAACGACTGCGCCTGCTGCGCCCTGCGCGAGGACCTCGTCCCCGAACTGCGGCGGCTCGCCGACTCCGGGCTCACCCGGCTCGCGGTCGTCGATCTCTGGGACTCCGTCGAGCCCAGGGCGATGGCCGAGGTCGTGGTCGCCGCCGGGCTCCGGCTGACGTCCGTGATCACCGCCGTCGACCCGGCGCTGGTCCTGCCCTGCCTCGGCAACGGCGACGACCTCGCCGACGTCGGGCTCGCGGCCGCCGCCACCGACCGGCGGACCGTGGCCGACACCTGGGCGCGCCAACTGGAGTACGCACCCGTCCTGGCCGTCGTCGAGGACCCGGAGGGCGACCCGGCCGCCGACGACGCGGACCGCGCCCTCCTCGCGCAACTCCACCCCACCGCCCGCCAGATCCCCGTCACCTCCGCCGCCACGCCCTGTACCGAGCTGGCCGCGGCCGCCCTCGCGGGCTTCGACGTCGAGGCCGCCGCGGCGGCGCAGCACCCGGCCTGCGCGCTGCTGCCCCAGGACGCGGACGACAGCGGGGTGACCACCTTCGTCTGGCACCACACCAGGCCCTTCCACCCCGAGCGGCTGTACGCGGCCCTGGAGGAGCTGACCTGCGCCGCCGCCCGCAGCCGCGGCCGGTTCTGGCTCGCCGACAAACCCGACGTCCTGCTCCACTGGGACGCCGCCGGCGGCGCGCTCTGCGTCGAGAGCGTCGGCCCCTGGCTGGTCTCCCTGCCCGACGCCGCCTGGGAGATGATCCCGCCCGTGCGCCGGGCCGCCGCCGCCATGGACTGGCACCCCGAACACGGCGACCGCTGCCAGCACCTGGTCTTCACCTCGCCCGGCCTGGACCGCGAGGGTCTCGCCGAGGTCCTCGACTCCTGCCTGCTCACCGATGCCGAGTACGCCGCCGGGCGCGAGGCCTGGAAGCAGCTCCCGCCCGCCTTCGACTCCCTCCTGGAGGTCTGACCGTGTCCCCCAAGTCCCCCCGGAACCTCGCCAATCCCGGCAAGTCCGCCAAGTCCGCGAGGTCCGCCAAGTCGTCCACGCCTCGACCGAACCCTTTGGACCGTGACGGCGTCTCATACATCGACTACAAGGACACCGACCTTCTGCGGAAGTTCATCTCCGACCGGGGGAAGATCCGAAGCCGGAGGGTGACGCGAGTGAGCGCGCAACAGCAGCGCCGGATCGCCCGGGCCGTCAAGAACGCCCGCGAGATGGCACTCTTGCCTTACTCGTCGGTAGCTCGCTGACGCCAAGCCCCGCGCGCGGGGCCGCATGGACGGGGTCGCACGGAGTCGCGTAGTCGCTACGCCACCCCCCGTGCACGTGCATCTGCTCATGCATTGGCATATGAACACAGCTATGATCCGAGGAAGTTGACACCTGCACCAATCATCTTCGGGGAGCTACCAGTGCATCATGCGCACGCGCATCACGCGTACAACGGCATGGCGGCCACGGAGCTCCAGGGTGTCGTGTGGCAGAAGAGCCGGCACAGCAACTCCCAGGGTTCCTGCGTGGAGTTCGCCAAACTGCCGGGCGGGAACGTCGCCGTGCGCAACTCGCGCCACCCGGACGGGCCCGCGCTGGTCTACACGCCCGCCGAGATAGAGGCGATGCTCCTGGGCGTCAAGGACGGGGAGTTCGACCACCTCGTGTGACGCGTACGCCGAGGCCCGTCCGCCCGGACCCGTACGTACAACAGGAGAAGGGCCCCGGCATCCCCGCCGGGGCCCTTCTTCGTACACCTACGCGCGTCACTCGGGGCCGAGCCGGAACAGCGCCCAGACCACCTTGCCGTGCAGCGTCCCGGCCAGCGGGTGCCAGCCCCAGCTGTCGCTGAACGAATCGACCAGGAAGAGCCCGCGTCCCGACTCCGCCGCGAAGTCCTCGTCCCGCGAGCGCGTCTCGGGGCTCTTGTGGCTCGGGTCGCGCACCGCGCATACCAGGCGGCTCGTCCACCGCATCAGATGGAGCCGGACGGGGGGAGTGTTCCGGTCCTCGTCCTGCGTCGCGTCCGACGGGAGAGCGTGCCGCAGCGCGTTGGTGACGAGTTCGGAGACGACCAGGGCGACGTCGTCGAAGCGTTCGGTGAGATCCCACTGCGCGAGCGTGGCCCGGGTGAACTTCCGTGCGCCGCGCACCGCTTCGTACGCGGGCGGCAGGGCGCAGGAGGCCGAGCTGGAGACCGTGGCGGGATCGATCGGCGGAAGCCCCTGCCGTAACGGCTCGAGCATGGTCGATCCATTCGTCCCCATGCGAGGCACTCCCGGGAATCGCGGCGAATCGCGGATGTGGTGCGGTTGCGCGGGGTCCATCGTTCCGAATGCGACCACTGGATGCAAGGGCAGATGCACGTGCACGCGCCGGACCTGTCCGGCCCCGTGCCGATTTTGTGCATATCTTCTGCGCATCGATTTCGTCTTGATCAGGAAGTCGCCCTGAAGTCGCCGTCTTTCCGTAATCGAATGTGTACGCGCTGAAGCGTTTAGTGGCAGAATCCGGGGCTCCGGGGGCCCGAGACCGCGAAGGAGAGGCTGGAGCCGTGACCGCAGTCGAATCGAGCGGAGCGAGCGGAAGCGTCGTACGGCGCATCCTGCTGGGTTCGCAGCTGAGGCGGTTGCGCGAATCGCGCGGCATCACCCGCGAGGCGGCCGGCTACTCGATCCGTGCGTCCGAATCCAAGATCAGCCGTATGGAGTTGGGCAGGGTGAGCTTCAAGGCAAGGGATGTCGAGGACCTGCTCACGCTCTACGGGGTCAGCGACGAGTCCGAGCGCGGTTCGCTCCTCGGCCTCGCCCGCGAGGCCAACGTGGCGGGCTGGTGGCACAGCTTCGGCGACGTGCTGCCCGGCTGGTTCCAGACGTACATCGGCCTGGAGGGCGCCGCCTCGCTCATCCGGATCTACGAAGTCCAGTTCGTGCACGGCCTGTTGCAGACCGAGTCGTACGCGCACGCCGTCGTCACCCGCGGCATGCCCGACGCCCCGCGCGCCGAGATCGACCGCCGCGTCGCGCTCCGCCTGGAGCGCCAGAAGGTCCTCGTCTCCGAGCGCGCCCCGCACTTCCACGCCGTCCTCGACGAGGCGGCGCTGCGCCGCCCGTACGGCGACCGGGCCGTGATGCAGGGCCAGTTGAGGCATCTGATCGAGATCTCCGAGCATCCGCACATCACGCTCCAGGTGATGCCCTTCAGCTACGGCGGGCACGCGGGCGAGAGCGGCGCCTTCACGATGCTGAGCTTCCCGGAGTCCGACCTCTCCGACGTCGTCTACCTGGAACAGCTGACCAGCGCGCTGTACCTCGACAAGCGCGAGGAGGTCGCCCAGTACGCGCGCGTGATGGAGCGGCTGGCCCAGGAGAGTCCCGATCCGGCCGAAAGCCGTGATCTTCTTCGAGGACTCCTTCAACTCACGTAGGACGTAAGTACGATGACGTGACATCAAGTCAGTGCAGCCATCACGGCCGTCCCGGCCGTCACGGTCGCCACAGCGTCCGCCACCGCGGGTTAAGGGGTCTCGCCTCATGTCCTACTTCACCGACCTGGCTCACCAGTACATAGACGGCGAGTGGAAGCCGGGCAGCGGCTCGTGGGACATCATCGACTTCAACCCGTACACCGGGGAGAAGCTCGCCTCGATCACGATCGCCACCGTCGACGAGGTCGACCGCGCCTACCGTGCGGCCGAGCGCGCCCAGCGCGAGTGGGCCGAGACCAACCCGTACACCCGCCGGCTCGTCTTCGAGCGCGCCCTGCGGATCGTCGAGGAGCGCGAGCAGGAGATCGGCGACACGATCGTCGCGGAGCTCGGCGGTACGCGCCTGAAGGCGGCGTTCGAGCTGCACCTCGCCAAGGAGTTCCTGCGCGAGGCGGTCCACCTGGCCCTGCGCCCCGAGGGCAGCATCCTGCCCTCGCCGGTCGACGGCAAGGAGAACCGCGTCTACCGCCTCCCGGTGGGCGTCGTCGGTGTCATCTCGCCCTTCAACTTCCCCTTCCTGCTCTCGCTCAAGTCCGTCGCGCCCGCGCTCGCGCTCGGCAACGCGGTCGTGCTCAAGCCGCACCAGAACACGCCGATCTGCGGCGGCACGCTCGTCGCGAAGGTCCTGGAGGACGCCGGTCTGCCGGCCGGTCTGCTGAACGTCGTCGTCACCGACATCGCCGAGATCGGCGACGCGCTCCTGACCCACCCGGTCCCGAAGGTCATCTCCTTCACCGGCTCCGACAAGGTCGGCCGCCACGTCGCCACCGTCTGCGCGCAGAACTTCAAGCACGCCGTCCTCGAACTCGGCGGCAACAGCGCGCTCATCGTCCTCGACGACGCCGACGTCGACTACGCCGTGGACGCGGCCGTCTTCAGCCGCTTCGTGCACCAGGGCCAGGTCTGCATGGCCGCCAACCGGATCCTGGTGGACCGCACGCTGGAGGCCGAGTTCACCGAGAAGTTCGTCGCCAAGGTGAAGACCCTGCGCGTCGGCGACCCCGCCGACCCCGCCACGCACATCGGCCCGCTCATCAACTCCCAGCAGGCCGAGTCCGTCTCGGCCGTCGTCGAGCAGGCCGTGGCCGCCGGCGCGACGGCGCTGCTGCACGGCTCGGCGGACGGCAACGTCGTCTCCCCGTCGGTCCTCGGCGGCCTCCGGGCCGACGCGCCCGTCCTCAGCCAGGAGATCTTCGGCCCGGTCGCCCTCCTCATCCCCTTCGACGGCGAGGACGAGGCGGTACGGATCGCCAACGACACCCCGTACGGCCTCAGCGGCGCCGTCCACACCGGTGACACCGAGCGGGGCGTACGGGTCGCCAAGCGCATCCACACCGGCATGATCCACATCAACGACGGCACCGTCCACGACGAGCCGATCGTGCCCTTCGGCGGCGAGAAGCACTCGGGCGTCGGCCGGCTGAACGGCGACGCGATGATCGAGGCGTTCACGACCCAGAAGTGGATCTCGATCCAGCACGGCCGGAGCCGCTTCCCGTTCTAGGTCTGTCCGGTCGGGTGTTGAGGACCGTAGCTGTCCGCAAGGCTCCATAACGTGGTGGGTGTCGGGAGAGGAGAACTCCCCGGCACCCACTCTCATTTTCGTGACAGGAAGGCGGACTGAACCATGGTTGCTCTTGTTCCCGCGGAGGCCCAGGGCGACGAGCGCGGAGCGTTCCTCAACTTCGTCGAGGCCCAGCGGGCCGCGATCCGCCGCGCCGCCCTCGGCCTCACCGAGGAGCAGGCGGCGAGCCGCCCCAGCGCGAGCGCGCTCAGCCTCTCCGGGCTGATCAAGCACGTCGCCGAGGTGGAGCTGGTCTGGCTGCGGCTCGCCCAGCAGCGCCCGAACGAGAAGCAGCGCTCCCAGGAGACCTGGGGCGACGCGTTCCGGCTCCTGGAGGGCGAGAGCATCCCCGAGGTGCTGGCCTTCTGGGCGGGCGTGACGAAGGAGACCGAGGAGTTCGTACGCTCCGTCCCGAGCCTGGACGAGACCTTCCCGCTGCCGCCGGCGCCCTGGTTCCCGAAGGACGGCCGGGTCTCGATCCGCTGGATGCTGCTCCACCTGGTCCAGGAGATGGGGCGGCACGCCGGGCACGCGGACATCGTCCGGGAGTCCCTGGACGGCAAGGACTCCTTCACGCTGATCGCGGAGGAGCAGGGCGAGGGGCAGGGCACGGGCGCGTAAGGCGTGCAAGGGCAGCGACCCGTACCCTAGTCAAAATTGACTAGGAGGTGCGAAGGTGTCAGCGATCCGGCTGCTTGTCCTCGGCGCGGTGCGCCAGCACGGGCGGGCCCACGGCTACCAGGTCCGCAACGACCTGGAGTTCTGGGGCGCGCACGAGTGGTCCAACGCCAAGCCCGGCTCGATCTATCACGCGCTGAAGCAGATGGCCAAGCAGGGCCTGTTGCGCGCGTACGAGATCGCGCCGAGCACGGCCGGCGGCCCGCCGCGCACCGAGTACGAGGTGACGGACGAGGGCACGGCGGAGTACTTCACGCTGCTGCGCGAGGCGCTGACCACGTACGACCAGAAGATGGACGTCCTGTCCGCGGGGATCGGCTTCATCGTCGACCTCCCCAGGACGGAGGCGGTGGAGCTGCTGCGGCAGCGGGTGCGGGCGCTCGACGAGTGGCGCGAGGCCGTCACCGAGTACTACACCCCGGAGGGCGGCCCGCAGCAGCTCGGGCACATCGGCGAGATCATGCACCTCTGGATCCACTCGGCCGACGCGGGCAAGGAGTGGACGCTCGGCCTCATCGAGCGGATCGAGGCGGGCGCGTACACCTTCGCGGGCGAGGGTGACCCGTTCGTGGGGGTGCTCGCCGAGGGCGAGGAGAACCCGTTCGCGACGGGCGAGCCCGATCCGGGGGATTCCCTCTAATCAAGTTTGACTAATCGAACCGCCGGGGCGTACCTTCGGTGGAGTGGTCAAGTTTGACTACTGAGCTGGGCTGGGAGGCTGGAATGACTGACGCGATCGTCGTCGAAGGCGCGCGGAAACGGTACGGCGACAAGCAGGCGCTCGACGGCCTCGACCTGCGCGTGGGGCGCGGCACGGTGCACGGCCTGCTGGGCCCCAACGGCGCGGGCAAGACCACGGTGGTACGGATCCTGGCCACCCTGCTGCGGGCCGACGAGGGCCTCGTGCGGGTGGCTGGCTTCGACGTCCGGAGCCAGGCGGCCGAGGTGCGGCGCCGGATGGGGCTCCTCGGGCAGCACGCTGCCGTCGACGAGGAGCTGAGCGGCCGGCAGAACCTGGAGATGTTCGGCCGGCTCTACCACCTGGGCGCCCGCCGGGCGGGCGCGCGGGCCGACGAGCTCCTCGAGCGGTTCGGGCTCACGGACACCGGGCGCAAGCCCGTCAAGCAGTACAGCGGCGGCATGCGGCGGCGCCTCGACCTCGCCGCCTCGCTGATCACCGAGCCGGAGGTGCTCTTCCTGGACGAGCCCACGACCGGACTCGACCCCCGGGGCCGGGGTGAGGTGTGGGAGTCGGTGCGCTCGCTGGTGGGCGGCGGGACGACGGTCCTGCTCACCACGCAGTACCTGGAGGAGGCGGACCAGCTCGCCGACCGGATCTCGGTCGTCGACCGGGGCCGGGTCGTCGCCGACGGAACGGCCGACGAGCTGAAGACCACGGTGGGCGGCGACCGTATCGACGTCGTCCTGCGCGACGCCCGGCGGCTCGACGAGGCGGCGCGGCTGCTGCCCGTACCCGCCGCAGAGGTGAGCGTCGACGCGGACCGGCGGCGGGTCAGCGCGCCGGTGACCGACCGGATGGCGGCGCTCGCCGAGACCGTACGGGCCCTGGAGGCGGCCGGGATCGAGGCGGAGGACATCGCCCTGCGGCGGCCGACCCTCGACGAGGTCTTCCTCCACCTGACGGGCGACGAGAAGACGGTCGACGAGACGGCGGGCGAGGAGAAGGCGACGGAGGGCGTGGTGGCATGAGCGTGGCGTATGTGATGAGCGACTGCTGGACGATGACCCGCCGGGAGCTGGCCCACTGGGCACGGCAGCCGATCGTGATGGTGGTCGGGCTCGCCTTCCCGATCATGATGCTGCTGATGTTCGGCTATCTCGTCGGCGGTGGCCGGGGGATCGAGGGCGACTACGTCGACTTCCTCGTGCCCGGAATGCTGACGCTGACGATGGTCTTCGGCCTCGAAGGCACGATGACGGCCGTCACGCAGGACCTCAACAAGGGCGTGATCGACCGGTTCCGCTCGATGCCGATGGCCGACGGAGCGGTCCTGGTGGGGCGTTCGGTCGCCGACATGCTCCAGTCCGCGGCGGGGCTGCTGCTGATGGCCGGCGTCGGGTACGCGATCGGCTGGCGCGCGCACGGCGGCTTCGGGGCGTTCCTCGGGGCGATGGGGCTGCTGCTCCTGCTGCGGTTCGCGATGCTCTGGATCGGCATCCACCTGGCGATGGTCGCGGGGAAGCCGGAGTTGGTGATGGCCGTGCAGATCCTGGTCTGGCCGGTCGGCTTCCTCTCCAACGCCTTCGCCTCGCCCGAGTCCATGCCGGCGTGGCTGGGCACGGTCGTGGAGTGGAACCCGATGTCGGCGACGGCGACGGCGGTACGGGACCTCTTCGGCAACCCGGGCGGCGAACCGGGCCACGTGCTGGCCGCCGTGGTGTGGCCGCTCGTGCTGCTCGCGGTCTTCTTCCCGCTGGCGGTACGGAGGTTCAGGCGCTTGAGCGCGTAGGACGGGCGGTAGCGGCGCTTCCGGAACTCGTGGCGGGCGAATGGGAACCCGAAGCGGTCGAGCGGTGTACCCAAGGCAGACGGTTCACCGGGGGCCGTCTGCCTGAGGGACAGGGGGACGGGGGATGCGCAGGGTTCATCGGCTTCATGGAGTGGCGGGCGCCGTCGTGGCGCTGCTGATGGTGGCGGCGTGTACGGGGGAGGGGACGGACGACCCGCCCGGCAAGGGGAGTTCGACCAGCCTGCCCGGCAAGGGCGGTTCGGGCGGATCCGGCGCCGGGGCTCCGCCCCGCATACCGTCCGCCGAGGGGTTGCCCGGGTGGTCGCACAGCCCGGGGTTCGCGGTGGACGGGAGCGGGTTCGCGCTGCTCGCCGACTGCGTGGAGGACGCGGGCGCGCCGGAGAGCGGGTTCTGCCGCCAGCCCGTGGCCGTGCTCGACCGGGGCGCGAAGAGCTGGGTGCTGCGCCGGTCCCCGCTGCCCGAGGTCCCGTCGACGGACGGCATCTCGGCGGACCTGAAGGTCCTCGGTCCCGGCCGGGCCCTGATCGAGGAGGGCGGGGCGACACCGGAGACGCGGCGGACCTGGTTCACCCGGGACGGCGGGCGGACCTGGCGCCAGGGCGACGCGCGCACGAGCGGTACGGCCCCGGTGATCCCGGCCGGGGCCGTCCTCACCACCGACTGCGCCGAGCCCGCCGGGCCGCCGACCCGGGACGAGTGCGCGCGGGAGCGGCTGGTCGTGATCGACCCGGCTGACGGCCGGCGGCGGGCGCTCGCGCAGGGGCCGCCGCTCGGGGCACGGCCGAGGCCGGCCGAGGTGGCGGAGCCGGACGGCTCCTGGTGGGTCTCCGGCACCGACCCGCTCTCCGGCCGGGCGGCCGTCGCCGTCTCGCGGGACCAGGGCCGCAGCTGGTCGCTCAGCCGCTTGCCGAGCCCGACCGCCGAACCGGGGTGGTACACCTCGGTCGCGGTCGGCCCGGATGCCGTCTACGCGGCGGAGATGGGCGAGTTGAAGGGCGGGAACCCGGTCAAGAACCCGATGCGCGCCCTGCACCGTTCCCTGGACGGCGGCCGCACCTGGGAGCGGATGTGGACGACCGGGCCGGTCGACGAGCCGCGCACGCTCCAGGGTCTGCCCCTTCCCGGTCCGGCGGGCCGGGTCCTGATCACCGCCGAGGACCGGGAGTTCGTGAGCGTCGACGGCGGCCGGAGCTTCCGCCCCTCGGGCGAGGGCACGGGCTACACCCGCCGTACGCCGATCGGGATGCTCCGCTCCGGGTCCGCGTGCGCGTACGCGATATCCGCCGACGGCGAGCACGGGCAGAAGTTCGTCCTGGCCTGCGACGACCAGCGACTCTGACGGTGCCCCCCCGCGCCCCGTCGCTCAGTGGTGGAAGGCGGTGGCGGCCCCCGGGTCCTTCGGCGACGGGCCGGTCTGGCTCCGGAGTTCGGGCAGGAGGCGCCGCAGGTCCTCGATGAAAAGGTCGGCGAGGTCGGCGGAGAAGCCGTTGCGGCACACCACGCGCAGCACGGACAGGTCCTCCCGGTTGGCGGGGAAGGTGTACGCGGGGACGAGCCAGCCTTGCTCCCGCAGCCGACGCGAGACGTCGAAGACGTCGAAGCGGGTGACGTCGGGGGCGGTGGTGAACGCGAAGACGGGCAGCTGGTCGCCCTGGGTGAGGAGGCGGAAGTCGCCCATGGCCTCGATCCGTTCGGCGAGACCCCGGGCGACGTCACGGGTGGTCTGCTGGACCGCCCGGTAGCCGTCCCGGCCGAGCCGCAGGAACGTGTAGTACTGCGCGACGACCTGGGCGCCCGGCCGGGAGAAGTTCAGGGCGAAGGTCGGCATGTCGCCGCCCAGGTAGTTGACCCGGAAGACGAGGTCCTCGGGGAGTTCGGCGGGCGAGCGCCACAGCGCCCAGCCGACGCCCGGATAGACCAGGCCGTACTTGTGACCGGAGGTGTTGATCGAGGAGACCCGCGGCAGCCGGAAGTCCCAGACGAGCTCCTCGTCCACGAAGGGGGCGATCATCGCGCCGGACGCGCCGTCGACATGGACGGGGATGTCGAGGCCGGTCCGTTCCTGGAGGGCGTCGAGCGCGGCGCAGATCTCCTGGACCGGTTCGTAGGAGCCGTCGAAGGTCGAGCCGAGCACGGCGACCACGCCGATGGTGTTCTCGTCGCAGAGCGCGGCGGCCGACTCCGCGTCCATGTGGAAGCGGTCGCCCTCCATGGGGACGAGCCGGGCCTCGACCTCCCAGAAGTTGCAGAACTTCTCCCAGCAGACCTGGACGTTGACGCCCATGATCAGGTTGGGCCGGGCGCTGCCCGGGTAGCGGTCGGCGTTCCGCTTGGCCCAGCGGCGCTTGAGGGCCATGCCGGCGAGCATGCACGCCTCGCTGGAGCCGGTCGTGGAGCAGCCGACGGTGGCCGTGGGGTCCGGCGCGTTCCACAGCTGGGCGAGCATGGCGACGCAGCGCCGCTCCAGCTCGGCGGTGCGCGGGTACTCGTCCTTGTCGATCATGTTCTTGTCGCGGCACTCGGCCATCAGCACACCGGCCTGGGGCTCCATCCAGGTGGTCACGAAGGTGGCGAGGTTCAGCCGGGAGTTCCCGTCGAGCATCAGCTCGTCGTGGACGAGCTGATAGGCGCTCATGGGCGGCAGCGGCCCGTCGGGGAGCCGGTGCCGGGGCGGCGCCTCGGTCATGCCGCCGACCGGGTTGGCCTCTCCGAAGAACGGGTTGAGGGCGAGGTGCCGGTCCGGCTCGGACCCGGGCTTACCGGGGCCCTTGTGCAGCGCCATGGGGACTCCTTAGGGGGAAGGCCGGTGGGAGGCCGGTAGAGGGTGGTCAGCGCAGGGAGGCGCCGGTCTCGTCGAGTTCGAGCTGGGGGCGGCCGGTGACGACCAGCCAGGCGGGCAGGGAGGCCAGGCAGAGCAGCGCGAGCATGGCCGGGGAGGAGGCGAGGACGGCGGCGACGAAGAGGCTCACCCAGCCCTGCCGGGTGGTCGCGAGCAGCACGCCGAGCACGGAGGAGGAGATGGCGACCGCCGGGTGGATCTCCGGGACCAGGGCCTGGGCCAGCATGCCGAAGGCGACGCCGATGAACACGGCGGGGAAGATCCGGCCGCCGACGAAGCCGCAGGAGGCGGCGACCAGCAGGGCGACGAGCTTGACCACCGCCATCTTGGCCAGTTCGCCGGAGGACCAGCCGCCGAGGTTCGCGACGAGCTCCTTCATCTGATCCAGGCCCTTGAAGAGCGTCAGATGCCCGCCCAGCGCGCCCAGCAGCCCGAGGACGAGACCGCCGGCCGGCAGCATCAGCATCGGGTGCTTCAGCCGCCGGAAGGCCCGGTGGACGTGGGGGAGGCCGTAGCAGCAGAGGAGGCCGAAGAGGGCGGCCAGGGTGGCGACGATCAGCGTGGCGAGCAGATCGGCCCAGCCCGGGTCGGTCAGCTGGGGCAGCGACAGGTCGAAGCTTGGGTGCGCGATCAGCGACGTGGTCAGGGCCCCCGTCCCGCCGGCGACGAGCGGCGCGAAGAGCCGGTCCCACAGCGACCCGGGGCCCGGCTGGTTGGCGAGGGCCTCGGAGATGACCAGGGCGGCGGCCACCGGGGTGCCGAAGAGGGCGCCGATGGTGGCGGCGGAGGCCAGCGCGACCCAGAAGGCGGCCGGCGAGGACGGCGCCGCCTTGCGCCCGAGCCAGTAGGCGAGCGCGATGTTCGCCGCGATGATCGGGTTCTCCGGGCCGAGGCTGACCCCGCCCGCCAGCGTGAGCGTGCCCGCGAGCAGCAGGCTCGGGACGACCGAGGGCGCCAGCGGGGCGCCCCCGAGACCGGTCTCGGACGGATCGGGGCCCGCGTGCCCGGGGACCTTCCAGATGACCAGGCCCACCGCGATGCCCGTCGCGGTGAGCATGACGATCATCCAGAGCGACGAGTAGCCGCCGATCCCGAGTGCGTCCGGAAGGGTGTTCCACAGAACGTGCTCGAACTCCTCGGAGACCCATTCGATCCCCAGGAAGAGCAGGCTCGACAACACGCCCACGACGAGGGCGGGCAGCACCTGCGGCAACAGGACACGGAGAGGCGTCTCGGGGACGTGGGGCGGGGGCCCGGACGACGGGGTATCGATGGCCACCGCCCCACCATAGGTGCACAAATGCCGCACAACACCCCGAGAATGGAGGGTGTCGCGCCCCGGAATCGGGCCTGTCGGACCTCACGCGCGCGGGGCGATCACCGCCGCCGTCCCGTAGGCGCAGACCTCCGTCCCCACGTCGGCCGCCTCCGTCACGTCGAAGCGGAACATCAGCACGGCGTTGGCACCGCGCGCCTTCGCCTGCTCCACCAGCCGCTCCATCGCCTGGTTGCGGGTCTCCACCAGGGTCTTCGTCAGACCCTTGAGCTCCCCGCCGATCATCGACTTCAGCCCCGCGCCGATCTGGCTGCCCAGATGCCGCGAGCGCACGGTCAGTCCGAAGACCTCGCCGATGATCTGCCGGACCTCGTAGCCGGGTACGTCGTTCGTGGTGACGACCAGCACATCCGGGTGCGGCCCCTGGCCGCCGCCGTACTCTTCGATGCCCATCCGCATCCACCTCCTGGCCACCAGCCTCGGACCGGCCGCCCGCCGTCGCATCCCGGGAACGCCCGGCGGGGGGCCCGTGGAACCCGGGCCGGTAAGAATGCGTTGATACTTTGGGGCAGCCGTCCCCCTCTCTCACACCGACCGCAGGAGCCCGGAACCCCGTGAATACGCTTGCCCTCGGACCGAGCTGGCTGGACCCGGACTATCTGATTCAGACCTTCGGTCTGATCGGCGTCCTCGTCATCGTCTTCGCCGAGTCCGGCCTGCTCATCGGGTTCTTCCTGCCCGGCGACTCGCTGCTCTTCACCACCGGCCTGCTGGTCACCACCGGCAAGCTGGACCAGCCGCTCTGGCTCGTCTGCACGCTCATCGTGGCCGCCGCGATCATCGGCGACCAGGTCGGTTATCTCTTCGGCCGCAAGGTCGGCCCCGCCCTCTTCAAGCGCCCCGACTCCAAGCTCTTCAAGCAGGAGAACGTGGAGAAGGCGCACGAGTTCTTCGAGAAGCACGGCCCGAAGTCGCTGATCCTGGCCCGCTTCGTCCCGATCGTGCGGACGTTCACGCCGATCATCGCCGGTGTCAGCCGGATGAACTACCGCTCGTTCATCACGTTCAACATCATCGGCGGCGTGCTCTGGGGCGCGGGCGTCACCATCCTCGGCGCCTCCCTCGGCAAGATCGACTTCGTGCACGAGCACATCGAGGCGATCCTCATCCTGATCGTCCTGATCTCCGTGGTCCCGATCGTGATCGAGTACCTTCGCGCCCGCTCGCAGTCGAAGAAGGCCAAGGCCGCCCAGGACGACGAGGACGGCCACGACGCCCCCGGCACCCCGAACCCGGGCCGCGGCCGCCACGCCAAGCGCTGAACCCCCCCGGGGCCCCAGGGCCCCGGGTCCGTAAGACAGGCAAGACCCGCAAGACCGCAGGCCGGCAAGACCCGCAAGGCCGGCAAGCCCCGCAAGACCCGTCAGAAGCCCCTGGTCCGCTTCGCCGCACGCCGTGCCGCCGCCGCGCGCGGGGCCTGCATGAAGAGGCGGGCCAGTTCGCTTCCCAGGTTCACGCCGATCGCGATCGCCAGGGCCAGGGCCGCCGCCTTCGCCAGGTTGGCGAAGCCCTGGTCCAGGTTGTTCTGGGCGATCGACAGCACCCCGAAGTACGTCGCCGAACCCGGCAGCAGCGGCCCGATCGCCGCCGTCACGTACGGCAGCGAGGACGTGTGGTGGTACCGGGCGATCAGCTGCCCGAAGAGACCCACCAGGCCCGCCGCCACCGCCGTCGCCATGACCGCCGAACCGCCCGCCGTCACCGCGATCGACGCGTAGACCACCCACGCCACCCCGCCGTTCAACGTCGCGAACACCACCGTCGCCCGCGACTGCTGCAACAGGATGGCGAACGTCGCGCACAGCACCATCGACGCCACGATCTGCACCACCGGACGCTCGACCAGACCCAGCGTCCCCTCCGGGTTCAGCTGCGCGTCGAACTGCACGGCCACGTACAGCACCGACAGCACACCCACCACGATCGCCACGAAGAAGTACCCGACCTCCAGGAGCCGGGCCGAGGCCGTGATGTAGAAGCCGGTCAGACCGTCCTGCACGGCCGCCACCAGCGCCCGCCCCGGGATCAGGGCGAACAGGCCACCCGTGATGACCGCCGAGGGCCGCAGATCCGCGTGCAGCAGCGTCAGCAGCACTCCCATCGCGGCCGGCGGCATCGCCGCCACCAGGAACTGGTAGAACTCCGGCAGCCCGCGCCCCGCGCACAGCCACGCCAGCCGGTCGCCGAGCACCGCGCCGAGCGCCGCCACGCAGAAGACCGTGAAGTCACCGCCGAGCAGTACCGAGGCCGCCCCCGCCAGGACACCCGCAGCCGTCGTCAGCACCCAGCCGGGGTACGGGTGCCGGTTGCGCCGGATCTCCGCGAGCCGCCGGTACGCCTCCTCCGGCGTGACGTCGTGCTCCTGCGTGTTGATGTCGGCGAGCAGCTGATAGACGGCGGCCAGCCGGGTGTAGTCCGTGCCGCGCCGCCGGACCGTCCGGTTCGCCGTGATCGGGTCGTCCACCAGCGACGGCTGGTACGTGATCGAGAGCAGCGTGAACGTCACCGTCGGCTCGCACCGGTCCAGGCCGTAGCTGCGGCAGATCGCGAACATCGCCGCCTCGACGTCCTCCGCGCCCTCACCGCCCGCGAGCAGCAGCTCGCCGATACGCAGGGTCAGGTCGAGCACACGGCCCACCGCGGGCCCGGGCTCGTCCTCCTTGGGCGCGGTCTCCGGCACCGGCCGGTCGCCCACCGGCAGTCGCAGCATCGTCCGCATCCGGTCCTGCCACGGCGCATCCGCCGGCAGCCGTACGAGCGGCATCCCATGGGCGGGCGTGAAGGCCTGCGGCGCCTGCTTCGCGGAGTACGTCGACGGGGGCGCGAACGCCGAGCCCTCCGGCTCGGCGGGCGGCTCCGGAGCCAGCCCCTTGGGAATGGCGAACTCGGAGGTCGGATGCTCCTCCTCCGCCACCACCAGCTGTTCCACCCCGGCGGGCGGGGTGAAGGCGCTGTGCGCCTCGTCCGACTGCGGTTTCCGGTCCTCCGGGCCGTCCGGCTCCGCCACTGTTATCGCCCTCACTCCGCGACGCACGATCAGCCCCAGTATGGGTGTGCGACGGGACGAATGTGCGACGGGCGGTGCACCAGCAGGTGCACCGCCCGTCACGGATGAATCAGGAACCCACTCAGTGGGCGCCGCCCTGCGCCTCGAGGCGCTTGTAGGAGGCCTCGATCTCGGCCTCGGCCTCGGCGCGGCCGACCCAGTCGGCGCCCTCGACCGACTTGCCCGGCTCCAGGTCCTTGTAGACCTCGAAGAAGTGCTGGATCTCCAGGCGGTCGAACTCCGACACGTGGTGGATGTCGCGCAGGTGCTCGACGCGCGGGTCCGAGGCGGGGACGCACAGCAGCTTGTCGTCGCCGCCGGCCTCGTCCGTCATGCGGAACATGCCGATGGCGCGGCACTTGATCAGGCAGCCGGGGAACGTGGGCTCGTCCAGGATGACGAGCGCGTCCAGCGGGTCGCCGTCCTCGCCGAGGGTGTTCTCGACGAAGCCGTAGTCGGCCGGGTAGCTGGTCGAGGTGAAGAGGCGACGGTCCAGGCGGATGCGACCCGTCTCGTGGTCGACCTCGTACTTGTTCCGCGACCCCTTCGGGATCTCGATGGTGACGTCGAACTCCACGGGTGGCTCCTCCTGAATCAACACATGTGAATGCCTGCGGCAACGCGCAGTGATTAAGTGTCCCTCACGCCTGTGTGTGATCGCGAAAGGGGCTGGTCAGCAATGCCGGAGCCGAGGACCTGGCAGCTCACGGCGTGCTCTGCCGTACTCGGTCTGGCCCTGGCCGCCGGAGCGGTGACCGCCGCCGGACCGTGGGACAACGGTCAGCGTAAGGCCGAGCGCGCCCGGGCGGCCGCCGCGACCCCGACAGGTGGCGCACATCACGCGCCGCCCGCCGCCCCGCGCCGCCCCGCCCCCGCCCCGAGCGCCCCCGGAGTGCTGCGCGCGCTCGGCACCCCCGGGACCGCCCACCAGGGTGACCTCGCGGCCGTCCTCGTCCCGCTCCTCGCCGACCCCGGCCTCGGGCCGCTGCGCACCGCCTCGGTCGTCGACGTCACCACCGGCAAGCAGCTGTACGGCGAGGGCGCCACCACGGCCATGACCCCGGCCTCCACCATCAAGATCGCCACCTCGGTCGCCGCGCTCTCCGCCCTCGGCCCCGACCACCGCATCCCGACGACCGTCGTCGCCGCCCCCGACGGCCGCACGGTCACCCTCGTCGGCGGCGGCGACCCCACCCTCGACCGCGCCCGCCTGAAGGCCCTCGCCGGCGACACCGCCCGCGCCCTGAAGGCCCGCGGCATCACCGCCGTACGCCTCACCTACGACACGAGCCGCTACCAGGGCCCCGCCCGGCACCCCATCGGCCCCAACGAGAACATCGCCCCCGTCAGCGCCCTCATGCTCGACGGCGGACGACTTGGGGGTACCTCCCAGGCCGAAGGCTCTGGGGGAGGCTCCGACAGCGGCCCCGCCCCGCGCAGCGCCGACCCCGCAGGAGACGCGGCCTCCGCCTTCGCCGAGCTCCTCACCGAGGCCGGTACGAAGGTCCACGGCGCCCCCGCCCCCGGCCGCGCCCCCAAGCCCGCCGAAGGCACCACGAGCGGCCCCCTGGCCCGTACCGAATCCGCCCCGCTCGCCGCCCTCGTCGAGCGCACCCTCACGAACAGCGACAACGACCTCGCCGAGGCCCTCGCCCGCCAGACGGCCCTCGCCCGCAAGCAGCCCGCGAGCTTCACCGGCGCCGGCAAGGCCGTCCAGGCCGAGCTCGCCGCCCTCGGCCTGCCCACCGCCGGCGCCCGCTTCGCCGACGGCAGCGGCCTCTCCCGCGACGACCGGCTCTCCGCGGCCCTGCTCACCGGCCTGCTCACCCGAGCGGCCGACCCCGCCCGCCCCGCGCTGCGCCCCGTCCTCACCGGCCTGCCCGTCGGCGGCTTCAGCGGCACCCTCAAGGGCCGCTTCGACACCGGCCCCGCCCTCGGCGGCGCCGGCCTCGTCCGCGCCAAGACCGGCACCCTCACGGGCGTCAACACGCTCGCCGGAACCGTCGTCACCGCCGACGGCCGCCTCCTCGCCTTCGCCTTCCTCGCCGGCCGCACCCCCTCCCCGTACCAGGCACAACCCGCCCTCGACCGGCTCTCGGCCGCGCTCGCGCCCCAAGCCGGACCCGTACCGAACCTGCCCTGATCGGGTCCGGAGAACGTACGGTTGACGCATGACGAGCATCGGTGGAGCCGAGATGGTCGACTGGAATCTCGCGGTCGCGACCGCGACCCGACTGGTGAAGCCGGGCCCCGAGGTGAGCCGCGAAGAGGCCCGCGAGGTCGTCGCGGAGCTCCGCAGGCACGCCAAGGCGTCCGAGGAACACGTACGGGCCTTCACCCGGATGATCCCCGAGGGCCACGAACCACGGGACACCCCCGTCCTCGTCGTGGACCGCGCCGGCTGGATCAAGGCCAACGTCGCCGGCTTCCGCGAACTGCTCTCCCCGCTCCTCGACAAGATGCAGGAACGCCGCTCGAACACCCCCGGCGGCACCATGCTCGGCGCGGTCGGCGGCAAGGTCACCGGCGTCGAACTCGGCATGCTCCTGTCGTTCCTCGCCTCCCGGATCCTCGGCCAGTACGAGACCTTCGCCCCCGCCACCCGCGAACTCCCGACCGGCGAGAACGGCGGCGGCCGCCTCCTGCTCGTCGCCCCGAACATCGTCCACGTCGAACGCGAACTCGCCGTCGACCCGCACGACTTCCGGCTCTGGGTCTGCCTCCACGAAGAGACCCACCGCACCCAGTTCACCGCCGTGCCCTGGCTGCGCGACCACCTCCAGGGCGAGATCCAGTCCTTCCTCGGCGCCACCGAGGTCGACCCCTCCACCGTCGTCGAACGCCTCCGCGAAGCCGCCCAGGCCCTCGCCGGCGGCCGCCCCGAGGGCGAGGAGGGCGAACCCTCCCCCTCCCTCGTCGAGATCGTCCAGACCCCCGAGCAGCGCGAGATCCTCGGCCGCCTCACCGCCGTGATGTCCCTCCTCGAAGGCCACGCCGACTACGTCATGGACGGCGTCGGCCCCCAGGTCGTCCCCTCCGTCGCCGAGATCCGCGAGAAGTTCCAGCAGCGCCGCGCCCGCGGCGCCTCCCGCCTCGACCTCGCCCTGCGCAAGCTCCTCGGCCTCGACGCCAAACTCCGCCAGTACCGCGACGGCGAGCGCTTCGTCCGCGCCGTCGTCGACGAGGTCGGCATGGACGGCTTCAACCGCGTCTGGACCTCCCCCAACACGCTCCCCACCAAGGCCGAGATCGCCAAACCGGCCGACTGGGTGGCGAGGGTGCACCGTAAGGCAGACTCCTGAGACGGGTGCGACGTACGACGGAAGAACACACCCCCAATCACCCATCCGAGGGACCGTAGACGGAGGGTGAGGCGTGCAATGCTCGGGTAACGGCCATGTTCTGTCACCATCGACGCACTCTGAGTGACCGAACCCCCTCTTCCGACCGTTAAGACTCCGACCGAGGCACCCCACTCCTTCACGAAGGGCACCGGACATGGGTCCCCATCCTGCGGTCGCGGCGATACGCCTGGCGGTCCGCCGCGTACTCCACGACGTCCTCACCGAGCACCAGACCGACCCCGCCGCGACAGCAGGCCGGCACCCCCTCGGCCCCTCCCCGGACCGACCCGCTCCGCTGGTCCTCGTCGCGTGCTCCGGAGGCGCCGACTCCATGGCGCTCGCCTCCGCACTCGCCTTCGAATCCCGCAAACTCGCCGTCCGCGCCGGCGGCATCACCGTCGACCACGGCCTCCAGGCCGGCTCCGCCCAGCGCGCCGCCGAGGTCGCCGGACGCATGGCCGCGCTCGGCCTCGACCCCGTCGAGACCGTCGCCGTCACCGTCGGCAGCGAAGGCGGCCCCGAAGCCGCCGCGCGCGACGCCCGCTACGCCGCCCTCGACGAGGCCGCCGAACGCCACGGCGCCACCGCCGTCCTGCTCGGCCACACCCGCGACGACCAGGCCGAGACCGTCCTCCTCGGACTCGCCCGCGGCTCCGGCATCCGCTCCCTGTCCGGCATGGCCGCCGTCTCCGGCGCCGCGGGACGCTACCGCCGCCCCTTCCTGGAGCTCGACCGGCAGACCGTCCGCAAGGCCTGCGTCGCCCAGGAACTCGCCGTCTGGGACGACCCCCACAACGCGGACCCCGCCTACACCCGCTCCCGGCTCCGCCACGAGGGCCTCCCCGCCCTCGAGAAGGCCCTCGGCAAGGGCGTCGTCGAAGCCCTCGCCCGTACGGCCCAGCTCTCCCGCGACGACGCCGACGCCCTCGACTCCTGGGCCGCCGACGCCGAAGCCGCCGTACGCGACGAGTCCGGCCGACTCGAATGCGCCAAACTCTTCGGACTCCCGCCCGCCGTCCGCCGCCGCATCCTGCGCCGCGCCATGATCGCCGAGGGCGCGCCCGCCGGTTCCCTCTTCGCCCGCCACATCGAAGAGGTCGACCGGCTCATCACCGGATGGCGTGGACAAGGCGCCATCAATCTGCCCGGCCGCGTCGAGGCACGGCGGCAGGGTGGCAGACTGGTCATTCGGCAAGGCTGACGCAAGCTGCAACGAAAGTGACCCGGGTGAACGAGAAGGACATGGGCACCGACCTCCAGTCGGTGCTCATCACCAAGGAAGAGATCGACGCGAAGCTGGCCGAGCTGGCCGCGAAGATCGACGCGGAGTACGCGGGCAAGGACCTGCTCCTCGTCGGTGTCCTCAAGGGCGCCGTGATGGTGATGGCGGATCTGGCGCGCGCGCTGTCCACCCCCGTCACCATGGACTGGATGGCCGTCTCCTCCTACGGCGCCGGCACCCAGTCCTCCGGCGTCGTCCGCATCCTCAAGGACCTCGACACCGACATCAAGGGCAAGCACGTCCTGATCGTCGAGGACATCATCGACTCCGGTCTGACGCTGTCCTGGCTGCTGTCGAACCTCGGCTCGCGCGAGCCGGCCTCCCTGGAGGTCTGCACCCTGCTGCGCAAGCCCGACGCCGCGAAGGTCGCGATCGACGTGAAGTGGATCGGCTTCGACATCCCCAACGAGTTCGTCGTCGGATACGGCCTCGACTACGCCGAGAAGTACCGCAACCTCCCCTTTGTCGGCACGCTCGCGCCGCACGTCTACGGGGGCTGACGCACGGGGAACCCGTACCGCTCTCCCGCCGTTGGAGCAAGGGAAGGCGGTCACGGGTCACCTGGCTGAGGTACCGTCCGAAGAACAGCTTTTTCTCATAGCAGCTCTCACAGCAGCATTTACCTACGGGCAGGAGGGACGGGGCGTTCTCGCTCCGTATGGATGGACGTGAAGCGATACTTCCGTGGGCCGGTCATGTGGATCGTGCTGGCCGTCCTCGCCGTGGTCGTGCTGATGCAGGTCGTCGGCTCGTCCGAGGGCTACAAGACGGTGGACACCAGCAAGGTCGTCCAGGCGATCAGTGACAAGCAGGCCGATCAGGTCAAGTTGACGACCGGTGACGAGCAGGTCATCAAGGTCGAACTCAAGAAGGACGCCGACAAGGACAAGTACGGCGGCAGCACCAAGATCCAGGCCAGCTACATCGGTGACCAGGGCGCCAACCTGACCACCACGCTCCAGGAGCAGTCCGCCGCCGGCGACCTCGACAAGGGCTACACCGTCTCCCCGGAGCGGCAGAGCCCCTTCCTGTCGGTGCTGCTCTCGCTGCTGCCCTTCGTTCTCATCGTGGTCGTCTTCCTGTTCCTGATGAATCAGATGCAGGGCGGCGGCTCCCGAGTCATGAACTTCGGGAAGTCCAAGGCCAAGCTGATCACCAAGGACACCCCGAAGACCACCTTCGCCGACGTGGCCGGTTCGGACGAGGCCGTCGAGGAGCTCCACGAGATCAAGGAGTTCCTCCAGGAGCCGGCGAAGTTCCAGGCCGTCGGCGCCAAGATTCCCAAGGGTGTGCTGCTCTACGGCCCGCCCGGAACGGGCAAGACGCTGCTCGCGCGCGCCGTGGCAGGCGAAGCGGGCGTCCCGTTCTACTCGATCTCCGGTTCCGACTTCGTCGAGATGTTCGTCGGTGTCGGTGCCTCCCGTGTCCGTGACCTCTTCGAGCAGGCCAAGGCGAACGCCCCGGCGATCGTCTTCGTCGACGAGATCGACGCGGTCGGCCGCCACCGCGGCGCCGGCCTCGGCGGCGGTCACGACGAGCGCGAGCAGACCCTCAACCAGCTGCTCGTCGAGATGGACGGCTTCGACGTGAAGGGCGGCGTCATCCTGATCGCCGCCACGAACCGGCCCGACATCCTCGACCCGGCCCTCCTGCGCCCCGGCCGCTTCGACCGCCAGATCGCGGTCGACCGTCCGGACATGCAGGGCCGTCTGGAGATCCTCAAGGTCCACCAGAAGGGCAAGCCGGTCGCCCCGGACGTCGACCTGGGCGCCGTCGCCCGCCGCACCCCCGGCTTCACGGGTGCCGATCTCTCCAACGTCCTGAACGAGGCGGCGCTCCTGACCGCCCGCTCGGACAAGAAGCTGATCGACAACCACTCGCTGGACGAGGCGATCGACCGCGTGGTCGCGGGCCCGCAGAAGCGGACCCGGATCATGTCGGACAAGGAGAAGAAGATCACCGCGTACCACGAGGGCGGTCACGCCCTGGTCGCGGCGGCCTCGCCGAACTCCGACCCGGTCCACAAGATCACGATCTTGTCCCGCGGCCGTGCCCTGGGCTACACGATGGTGCTCCCGGACGAGGACAAGTACTCGACCACCCGCAACGAGATGCTCGACCAGCTGGCGTACATGCTGGGCGGGCGCGCGGCGGAGGAGCTCGTCTTCCACGACCCCACCACGGGCGCGGCGAACGACATCGAGAAGGCCACGGCCACCGCTCGCGCGATGGTCACCCAGTACGGCATGACCGAGCGGCTCGGCGCGATCAAGTTCGGTGGCGACAACACCGAGCCGTTCCTCGGCCGTGAGATGGCGCACCAGCGCGACTACTCGGAAGAGGTCGCCGCGCTGGTCGACGAAGAGGTCAAGAAGCTCATCGAGACCGCGCACAACGAGGCGTGGGAGATCCTCGTCGAGAACCGTGACGTCCTCGACAACCTGGTCCTGCAGCTCCTGGAGAGGGAGACGCTGGGCAAGGAGGAGATCGCCGAGATCTTCGCGCCGATCGTCAAGCGCCCGGCCCGCCCGGCCTGGACGGGCTCGTCCCGCCGCACGCCGTCGACCCGTCCGCCGGTCCTCTCCCCCAAGGAGCTGGCCCTGACGAACGGCGCCAACGGCAGCGCACCGGTGGACACCACCAAGGCGATCGAGGTCGCCCCCGAGGAGGCCCCGGAGGCCTGACCTCCGCCCACCCGGAATGGAAGCCGCGCCCCCACAGGTTTTAGCCTGTGGGGGCGCGGCACATTTCGCGCCATGAGCCAGACGGAACGAGGCACAGATGACCGACCCGGTGACACTGGACGGCGAGGGCACGATCGGCGAGTTCGACGAGAAGCGCGCCGAGAACGCCGTACGAGAGCTCCTCATCGCGGTCGGCGAGGACCCGGACCGCGAGGGCCTGCGGGAGACGCCGGCGCGGGTGGCGCGGGCGTACCAGGAGATATTCGCGGGCCTGCGGCAGCAGCCGGAGGACGTCCTGACGACGACGTTCGACCTCGGGCACGACGAGATGGTGCTCGTGAAGGACATTGAGGTGTACTCGACATGTGAGCATCACCTCGTCCCGTTCAGGGGCGTGGCGCACGTCGGCTACATCCCCTCGACGTCCGGCAAGATCACCGGGCTGTCCAAGCTGGCCCGCCTGGTCGACGTCTACGCCCGCCGCCCGCAGGTCCAGGAGCGGCTGACCACGCAGGTCGCGGACTCGCTGATGGAGATCCTGGAGCCGCGCGGCGTCATCGTCGTCTTCGAGTGCGAGCACATGTGCATGTCCATGCGCGGCATCCGCAAGCCGGGCGCGAAGACCATCACCTCGGCCGTCCGCGGCCAGCTCCGCGACCCCGCGACCCGTAACGAGGCCATGAGCCTGATCATGGCGCGCTAGCACCGCTGCCGGTCCCGCCGGGGCAGTCCCGCCGGGAGCCGGTCGGAGTGCCCGGGAGGTGCGGGGCGTGTTTCCGGGCTTCTCAGGGGGCTTGATGCGCTCTGCCGGTGACTCCGGGGCTCAGGAGACCGGCGAGGCGCCCTTGCCGTTCGTGTCGTTCTCGTCTTCCGGGAGTTTGCAGACGTGCTCAAGGAAGAGGGCGGCGGCGATGACGGCGAAGCCGGCGAGGACCGAGAAGCCGGCGTAGATCGCCTGGTCGCGGCGGGACGGGATGTCCAGGGAGCCCAGGAGGAAGACGCCCGTGCCGCCGTACATGCCGGCGACCAGGGCGGCGACGAGGGCGCTCGCCTGGCCGAAGACCACGGCGCGGGCCGCCATCAGCGGCTCGACGCCCTTCGCGCCGGGGCGGCGCTCGCGCTGGGCCTTCAGGCGGGCGCGGATGGAGAGGGCCGTGGCCGTCAGGACGGCCGCGATCGACGCGAGGACGATCGGGGCCGCGAGCGGCACGCTCGGCAGGGTGCCGACCGCGTCCCAGAGGCGCGCGGCGCCCCAGGACAGGATTCCGGCCACGATGAACAGTCCGGCCAGAACCTTGAGCCGCAGTTGTTTCACCGGGTGTCCTTCGTGTCGTCTCGCGGGCGGTCTTCCACGAGCCTAACGACTACTCGGGCAGACGGAGTTCCAGGTCGGCGCGCGGCACGATTCCGTCGTGGCCGAGTGCCGTGAGGAGGTCCGCGACCGGGCCGAGTCCGGGCAGCCGGGCCTCGGGGTCCACGTCGTTCCAGGGGGCCAGGACGAAGGCGCGCTGGTGGGCGCGGGGGTGGGGCAGGGTGAGGACGGGGTCGTCGGAGACCACGTCGGCGTAGGCCACGATGTCGACGTCGATGGTGCGGGCGCCCCAGCGCTCCTCGCGGACCCGGTGGAAGGCCTCCTCGACGGCGTGCGCGCGCTCCAGGAGGGAGCTGGGCGGCAGGGTCGTCTTCACGAGGGCGACGGCGTTGAGGTACGAGGGCTGGGAGCCGGGCTCGACGCCCCAGGGCTCCGTCTCGTACACGGGGGAGACGGCCTTGACCCGGAGGCCCGGGGTGTCCTCCAGGGCGTCGACGGCGCCCTGGAGGGTCTCCAGGCGGTTGCCGAGGTTGGCGCCGAGGGCGATGACGGCCCACTTGGGGTTGGACAGGGTCACGTCGGCGGCGTCGACGGCCTCGACGACGGAGGCCGGTACGGGCTGCACGGTCGGGTCGCTGTGCGTGGCTTTCATACTCGGCTCCGGGTGATGGTGATGGTCACGTCGTCGAAGGGGACCGTGATCGGCGCGTCGGGCTTGTGGACGACGACCTCGACCTCCTGGACGCCGGCGTGCTTGAGGCACTGCTGGGCGATCCGCTCGGCGAGGGTCTCGATCAGGTCCACGGGCTCGCCCTGGACGACGTCGACGACTTCTTCGGCCACGACGCCGTAGTGGACGGTCTTCGTCAGGTCGTCGTCGGCGGCCGCGGGGCGGGTGTCCAGGCCGAGGACGAGGTCGACGATGAAGGTCTGGCCTTCCTCGCGTTCCTTGGGGAAGACGCCGTGGTGTCCTCGGGCCTTGAGGCCGCGCAGCGCGACACGATCCACGCGAATCACTCCTGCTGTCGTAGTTCTTGTGGCCACGCAGCCGGGTGCGGACGGCCGGGTGTCCAGCATCGAATCTACCTGCGGGCACCGACAGCGCTTGCCCATGGGGGTTCGGGCGGCGGCCACAGGGGACTGGATGCGGCCCCTACCCAGAGGGCCGGAATCCAATCCCCGGGCTCACCCGATCGGCCCCCGGATCCCGTCAGGCGCCCGGCTCCTCGTCCTCTTCGTCGTCCGATTCGGTGAGGACGGGGGAGCCGTGGTGGGACCAGATCTTCCAGCCCGCGAATGTGCGGCGGAACACATTGGTGGCGACCACGAGCTGGCCGACGAGGGGGCCGAGCTCGGCGCCGTCCTCGGCGGGTCCGCCGCTGAGGATGTTCTCGGTGCAGGTGACGACGGCCACGTCGCCGCCGAGGGAGATCTTGACGTCGGTGAGGAAGAACTGGATGTACTCGGTGTTCGCCATGATCAGGGCGTACGAGCGGAGGACCTCGCCGCGTCCGGAGAGCACGGGCCAGCCGGGGTGGACGCAGCTGATGGGGGTGGCGCCGTCGTCGAGCCAGAGCGCGGAGACCGCTTCGAAGTCGCCGATCTCCATCGCCTCGTAGAAGGCGGTGTTCGCGGCCTCGACCGCCGAGGTGTCGGTCTGGTGGGTCACCTGGCTCCTTCGACGGCCCTGGCGACGCGTACGGCGTCGGCGGTGGCCCTGACTTCGTGGACGCGGACGGCCCAGGCGCCCTCGTGGGCGGCGATGGCGGAGACGGCGGCGGTGGCGGCGTCCCGTTCGCGGGCGGGCGGTGGGGCGGCGCCCTCGTGGGCGGTCAGGACGTGGCCGAGGAACCGTTTGCGGGAGGCGGCGACGAGCAGGGGCCTGCCGAGGGCGCGCAGTTCGGGGAGGTGGGCGACGAGTGCCAGGTCGTGCGGGGCGAGCTTGGCGAAGCCGAGGCCGGGGTCGATGACGATCCGTTCGGGGGCGATGCCGCCGTCGACGACGGCGTCCATGCGCCGGCGCAGTTCGGTGACGACGTCGGTGACGACGTCGTCGTAGACGGCGAGGCTGTTCATCTCCTGGCTGAAGCCGCGCCAGTGCATGACGACGAAGGGGACCTCGGCGGCGGCGACGGCGGGGACCATGGCGGGGTCGGCGAGGCCGCCGCTGACGTCGTTGACAAGTGCGGCGCCCGCCTGGACGGCGGCGTGGGCGACGGAGGCGCGCATGGTGTCGACGGAGACGGTGACGCCTTCGGCGGCGAGGCCGCGGACGACGGGGACGACGCGGCGCAGTTCCTCGTCCTCGTCGACGCGGCTGGCGCCGGGGCGGGTGGACTCGCCGCCGACGTCGACGAGGTCCGCGCCTTCGGCGGCCAGGTCGAGTCCGTGCTTGACGGCGGCGGTGGTGTCGAACCAGCGGCCGCCGTCGGAGAAGGAGTCGGGGGTGACGTTGACGACGCCCATGACCGCGCAGCGGTCCCACTCCGGCAGGCCCAAGGCCGTGCCCCGGCCGATCGACGTACTCATATGCCCAGCGTAGGGCCCGCTCGGCCGCGCGGACCCTACGGGCCCGTGCGCGCGGCCCGTGCGGCTCACGGGGTCGTCATGCCGCGCGGCACTCGCGGTCGGCCTGCGGGGCGACGATGTGGGCGCAGGGGCGGGGTTCGGCGGCGGCCCTGCGGCGGGCGAACGGGCGGGGCAGCTGGAGGTTGACGAAGCCCTCGGCCTGCATGGCGGCGAAGCCGATGCGGGGCAGGTCGCGGCTCTTGCGGTAGACGACGAAGCGGGGTTCCCAGCGGGGCCGGAACTTGGCGTTGAACTTGTACAGGGACTCGATCTGGAACCAGCGGGAGAGGAAGACGAGCAGTCCGCGCCAGAGCCGGAGGACCGGTCCGGCGCCGATCTTCTCGCCGCGGGCGAGGGCGGCGCGGAACATGGCGAAGTTGAGGGAGACGCGTTCGATGCCGAGGCGGGGGGAGTCCTGGAGGGCGGCGACGATGAGGAGCTCGTTCATGCCGGGGTCGGCGGAGCGGTCGCGGCGCATGAGTTCCAGGGACATGCCGTCGGGGCCCCAGGGGACGAAGTGGATGATCGCCTTCAGGTCGCCGTAGGGGGAGGCGGTGCCGTCCTCGTCGGCCCACCCGTCTCCCGCCACCGCCCTGCCGGAGGCGCTTCGCGCCGCCCCTTCCCACTTGTGCGCGGTCGCTATGACGGCGTCGCCGTCGCCGGGGTCGCCGATGCGGCCGAGGGCCATGGAGAAGCCGCGCTCGGTGTCGGTGCCGCGCCAGTCGGCGGCGGCGCGGCGGACGCGGGCGAGTTCGCCGTCGCTGAGGTCGCGGACGCGCCGCACCTTGGTGGTGTAGCCGTTGCGCTCGATCCGCTTCACCATCTGGCGCACGTTACGCATGGCGCGCCCGGAGAGGGAGAAATCCGCGACGTCCACCACCGCCTCGTCGCCGAGTTCGAGGGCGTCGAGGCCGGTCTCGCGGGTCCATACCTCGCCGCCGGTCTCGGAGCAGCCCATGACGGCGGGGGTCCAGGAGTGGGCCTTGGCCTCGTCCATGAAGCGTTCGATGGCGCCGGGCCAGGCCTCGACGTCGCCGATGGGGTCGCCGCTGGCGAGCATGACGCCGGAGACGACGCGGTAGCAGACGGCGGCCTTGCCGCTGGGGGAGAAGACGACGCCCTTGTCGCGGCGGAGTGCGAAGTGGCCGAGGGAGTCGCGGCCGCCGTGCTTGGCGAGCAGGGCGCGCAGCCGGGTCTCGTCGTCCTCGGTGAGCCGGGCGGCGGGGTGCTCGGGGCGGAAGGCGAGGTAGATGGTGGTGAGGGCGGTGAGCATGCCGAGGGCGCCGAGGGAGTAGCCGACGGTCCAGTCGACGCCGCGGCCGTAGCCGACGGGGCCTTCGAAGCCGAAGAGTCCGTACAGGACGTGTTCGAGGCGGTCGGTGAGGCTGGGGTTGCCGACGACGACGCGCGGGTGGGCGCTGACGATGACCAGGCCGAGGAGGATCGAGCCGGCGCCCATGAGGACGAAGTTGGCGAGCGCCTTCCAGCGGCTGCGGGGGTCGGGCAGGGCGGCGAACTGGTCCCGGTGGCGTACGAGCAGGGCAAGGAGCGCGAGGGAGAGCAGGGCGCCGAGGACGGAGTGGCGCCAGACGAACTGGGCGACGGCGCCGAGTGGCAGCAGGACGACGACGGCCCGCCAGGCGCGGCGCTTGTGGCGCTTGAGGCCGTGGGCGAGGAGCAGGAGGAGGACGCCGACGCTGAGGGAGAGGGCCGCGGAGAGCGGTCCGAGCGTGCCGGGCAGGACCTCGGCGAGGGCGTGCATCCGGCTGGCCCGGAAGCGGGGGAAGACGCCCGCCGCGATGTCGATCAGGCCGACGAGGGTGCAGGCCGTTCCGACGAGGGAGGGCACCTTCTCGGGGCGTGGTCCGCGCAGAATCCGGCGCACCCGAACCGGAACCAATCCTGACTTGTCCCCATCTACCGTGACAGACATCGCTTCCCGTGCTTCCCGTAGCTCCGCGAAAGATTCGTTCTCCGGCGGCCACGCGGTGGTCAGGGGCGGGCCGGGTCCGGAGGTTTTGCGCCTTCTAGGACGGCTTCGCGGGGGAGCGGGTTCATTCACACGTACAGGAAATTCTCAGGAAGAAGGCTCGGGCGTCTCATGGGTCTCACCAGCAACAAGGTCCTGGTGCTTGCGGTCGCGCTGGCGGTGGTGTTCTTCGTGGCCACGGTCTGGCTGTGGCCGCGCCTCGCCCGGGGTGGCGTCCGGGCCGTCCTCGGCCGGATCGGGCTGCTGCTCGTGACCCAGCTCGCGCTGTTCGCCTCGGTGGGTCTCGCGGCGAACAACTCGTTCCTCTTCTACGGGTCGTGGGCCGATCTCTTCGGCCAGGAGCAGGACATGGGGGTGGTCGTCGACCACTCGGCGGCCTCCAAGGACCTCAAGGTCGTCGGTACGCAGGCGCTGGACGTGCCGGGCGGCTCCAAGCCCTCGGTCGGCGGGCAGATACAGAAGGTCGTGGTCGCGGGCGAGAAGTCGGGCATCAGCTCGCCGGCGTACGTGTACCTGCCGCCGGAGTACTTCCAGAAGGGGTACGAGAAGGCCACGTTCCCGGCCTCCGTGGTGCTCACGGGCTACCCGGGCACGGCGGAGAACCTGCTCAAGGGGCTGAAGTACCCGAAGACCGCCTTCCTCCAGGCCAAGGAGAAGAAGATGCGGCCGATGATCCTGGTGATGCTGCGGCCGACGGTGGCGCCCCCGAGGGACACCGAGTGCGTGGACATCCCGGGCGGTCCGCAGACCGAGACCTTCTTCGCGCAGGACCTGCCGAAGGCCGTCTCGGAG
Organism: Streptomyces sp. NPDC026092; assembly: GCF_040638605.1. Taxonomy (NCBI): domain Bacteria; kingdom Bacillati; phylum Actinomycetota; class Actinomycetes; order Kitasatosporales; family Streptomycetaceae; genus Streptomyces; species Streptomyces sp. NPDC026092. The sequence goes on along the minus strand of NZ_JBEZYN010000025.1, from coordinate 58,646 downwards.
ACGTACCGGGTGGGTACGAAGGCGCGGAACTGGGGGTTCATGGGGAACTCCACGGGCGGCTACTGCGCGCTGAAGATCGCGCTGCACCACCCGGACAGGTTCGCGGCGGGCGCCGGGTTCTCGGCGTACTACCAGGCGGCCGAGGACGTCACGACGGGCGATCTCTTCCACCGTGACGACAGGGCGCGCAAGCGGGCGAACCTGCTGTGGAGCCTGGACCACCTGCCGCAGGGCAACTCGTCGTTCCTGGTGACGACGTCCAAGCAGGGCGAGGGAAACCTGCGGGGGACCCGGGACTTCATCAAGAAGGTCAAGGCCCCCGCGCGGGTCTCCTCGATCACGCTGGACAGCGGCGGCCACAACTTCAACACCTGGAACCGGGAGATCCCGCCGGGCCTGGTGTGGATGAGCGGGCGGCTCAGCGCGAACTGAGCGTCTTGGCCGGTGCCTGTGCGGGGTCCGATGCCGGTTCCGGGGAGGCCGCGCGCAGGGCGCGGTGGACGGCGGCCGGGGTGAGCACGCCCGCGTACCGGCCGCCTTCGGCGGGGTCGGTGACGGGCAGCCAGCCGGTGTCGTTCTGCAGCAGCGCGGCCAGTGCCTCCCGGAGGGAGGCGCCGAGCGGCACCGGCTCCGGGGCCGGGCGGGTGCGGCCGGGCTCGTCCGCGGCGACCCAGCCCTCGACGCGGCCGTCCGCGTCGAGGACGACGGACCAGGGGGCGTTGGAGGCGGCGGCGTCCGCGCTCGGTGTCGGCTCGCCCGCGCGCAGGACGGGGACGTCCTCCAGGGCGCCGGCGTCCACGGCGGTGACCGAGAGCCGCTTGAGGCCGCGGTCCGCGCCGACGAAGTCGGCGACGTAGGGGGTGGCGGGTGCGCCGAGGACCCGGGCCGGGGTGTCGAACTGCTCGATGGTGCCCTGGCCGTATACGGCGATGCGGTCGCCGAGGCGGACGGCCTCCTCCAGGTCGTGGGTCACGAGCAGCACGGTCTTGCGGACCTGCGACTGGAGGCGGAGGAACTCGTTCTGGAGGTGCTCGCGGACCACGGGGTCGACCGCGCCGAAGGGCTCGTCCATCAGGAGGACGGGCGGGTCGGCGGCGAGCGCGCGGGCCACGCCGACGCGCTGGCGCTGTCCGCCGGAGAGCTGCTCGGGGTAGCGGTTGCCGTACGTCTTCGGGTCGAGGCCGACCAGGTCGAGGAGTTCGGCGGCGCGGGCGCGGGCCCTGGCGCGCGGGGCGCCGAGCAGGTGCGGGACGGTCGCGGTGTTGTCGAGGACCGTGCGGTGCGGGAAGAGGCCGACCTGCTGGATGACGTATCCGATGCGGCGGCGCAGTTGGACGGGGTCGATCGCGGATATGTCCTCGCCGGCGAGGAGGACGCGGCCCTCGGTCGGCTCGATGAGCCGGTTCACCATCTTCATCGTGGTGGTCTTGCCGCAGCCGGACGGGCCGACGAGCGTCACCAGTTCACCCTCGGCGACCTCGAAGGAGAGGTCGTCGACGGCGGTCGTGCCGTCCGCGTACCGCTTGGTCACATGCTCGAACCGGATCATGTTCCCCATTCTGACGCCTGAGTGACGGGTGCGTGTGAAGGGCGTGTTGCCGGAATGTGGCGGTCCTCGGCGATTGTCGGTGCCGGGGGATAGGGTCGGTCAGACATACGTTCGGCAACGGCGAGTGACCGGGGGGAGGGTACATGAGCGCGGCGAATTGTCTGGTGACGAACGACTGGATCTGCGGGGAGTATCTGCGCACCCGCAGCCAGGAATTGACCGACGCGCTGCTCCAGCACGTGGGCATCACGGCCGTGTCCGTCCTCATCGGTATCGCCGTCGCCTTTCCGCTGGCGCTGCTCGTCCGGGCCCGGCCGCGGTTCGCCGGACCGGTGCTCGGTCTGACGACGCTGCTGTACACGGTTCCTTCGCTGGCGATGTTCTCGCTGCTGCTGCCGTTCTTCGGGCTCTCCGCCGCGCTGGTGGTGACGGGCCTCGTGCTGTACTCCCTGACGATTCTCGTACGGAACATGGTGGCGGGCCTGGACGCGGTGCCGGCCGAGGCGCGGGAGGCCGCGCGCGGCATGGGGTACGGCTCGGGGCGGCTGCTCTGGGAGGTCGAGCTGCCGCTGGCGCTGCCCGCGTTGATGGCCGGTATACGCATGGCGACGGTCTCCACGATCGCGCTCACGACGGTCGGCTCGATCGTCGGGCGGGGTGGCCTCGGCAACCTCATCGAGGACGCGCTGCCGACGTTTTTCAAGGCGCAGGTGCTCGCGGCCTCGGTGCTGTGCGTCCTGCTCGCGGTGGTCGCGGACCTGCTGCTCCTCGGCGTGCAGCGGCTGCTGACCCCGTGGACCCGCATACGCACGGCGCCGGGGGGCGAGTGAGCGGTGGGGATCGTGGCGGACGCCTGGAGCTGGCTGACGACCGGCGCCAACTGGGCGGGCGACGGCGGGGTGTGGCACCGCCTCGGTGAGCACGTGTACGTCAGCGGGGTCGCGCTGCTGCTCGCCTGCGCGATCGCGCTGCCGCTCGGGCTCTGGCTCGGCCACATCGGCCGGGGCGGCGCGCTCGCCGTGAACATCTCCAACGTGGGGCGGGCGATCCCCGTCTTCGCGGTCCTGGCCCTCTTCATGGTGTCGCCGCTGCGCAACGCGGGGTACGTGCCCACGGTGATCGCCCTGGTGCTCTTCGCGGTGCCGCCGCTGCTCACCAACGCGTACGTCGGGATGCGGGAGGTGGACCGGGCGGTCGTGGAGGCCGCGCGGGGGATGGGCATGTCGGGCGGACAGGTCTTCCGGAAGGTCGAACTGCCGCTCGCCCGGCCGCTGGTCATGACGGGGCTGCGGTCGGCCGCCGTGCAGGTCGTCGCCACTGCGACGATCGCGGCCATGGTCGGCCAGGGGGGCCTGGGCCGGATCATCACCGCCGGTTTCAACACCTACAACACCCCGCAGGTGGTCGCGGGCGCCCTGCTCGTGGCGCTGCTCGCCCTCGTCGTGGAGGCCGCCCTGGTGGGCGCGGACCGCCTCCTTGCCCGACGCGCCTGAACGCCGTATTGCCCGGCTTGGAACGAACCGCTTGTGACACGGAACGAACGACGACTAGGAGTGATCTCGTGAGCAGGACCTCGCGCATCGCGGGTGCGGTACTGGGTACGGCGGCGCTGACCGTCTCGCTCGTCGCGTGCGGCGGCGACAGCCTGGAGCAGGGGAAGGCCGGCGGCAGCGGCGGCACGTCCGGCGCCGGCAAGAAGGGCTCCCTCGTCGTGGGCGCGGCCGCGTTCACCGAGTCCAAGGTCCTCGCGGAGCTCTACGCGCAGGTGCTGAAGGACGCCGGATACGACGCGACCATCACCACCGTCAAGAACCGCGAGCTGTACGAACCCTCCCTGGAGAAGGGCGAGATCGACGTCGTACCGGAATACGCGGCGACGATCGCGGAATTCCTCAATGCGAAGGCGAACGGCCCCAAGGCGCCCGAGGAGAAGCCGGTCGCGTCCGGCGACGCGGCCGCCACGGTGGAGGCGCTGAAGAAGCTCGCGGAGCCGCGCGGCCTGAAGGTCCTCGCGGTCGGCGAGGCCGTCGACCAGAACGCCTTCGCGGTCTCGAAGGAATTCGCCGAGAAGAACAAGCTGAAGACGCTTTCCGACCTGGGCGCGTCCAAGCTGAAGGTGAAGATCGCGGCCGGTGACGAATGCGAGATACGGCCGTTCTGCGCGCCCGGCCTGAAGAAGACCTACGGCATCGACGTGACCGGGATCGACCCCAAGGGAGTCGGCACCCCGCAGGCCAAGCAGGCCGTCAAGGACGGCGTGGACCAGCTGGTGCTGACCACCACGACGGACGCCACCATCGAGTCCTTCGGCCTTGTCTTCCTCGACGACGACAAGAAGCTCCAGAACGCCGACAATGTGCTGCCGGTGGTCAATGCGAAGGACGCCGGATCGCCCGAGATCGCGGCCGCTCTCGACAAGATCACAAAGGTCCTCACCACCGCCGATCTCGCCGAACTGAACCGCAAGGTCGACGCCGAGCGCGCGAAGCCCGAGGACGTGGCGAAGACCTATCTGGAGTCGAAGGGCCTGGTCAAGAAGTAAGGCTCGGGGGAGGGGAGTCGGCCCGGTACCGACCGGGACTCGGTCACGACGGCGAGAAGTGGCCAAGAGATTGCCGGGCCGACACCCCATACCGCGCCTACGCACGGTAAATTTCAGGCCATGCCACGTGGACGCCACCGCCATTCACCTCCCCTCCACAAGCTTCTGCCGCCCTCAGCGGTCGCCGGAGCGTCGGTCGTCTGTGCCGCGGGCGCCTGGCTGCTCGCCGATCCCGTGGCGCTGCGGCTGCTCGTGGCCGCCGCGGCCGCCGCGGCGATCACCGGTGGCGTCATCATGCGCAGTTGGGACCGGAGCGCCGGCCGGCAGGTCGCGGAGCTCACCCGGGCCCGTACGGCGGACCAGTGGAAGACCGAGGAGCGGATAGCCGAGCTCGAGGCCGACCTGGAGGAGTCGCGCGAGCTGCGGGCCAAGCTCGACGCCAAGCTGCGCGCCAAGCGGGTCGAACTCGCCGGACTGCGCGGCGAACACGCGGCGCTGCTGCGCCGGTACGCCACCGCCGAGACCGAGCGGGCCAGCGCCCTCGAAGGCCGCAGGCAGCTCGCCCTGGAGTCGTCCGGCCCGGCCAAGGAGCTGCCGGCCGCCGGATCCACGCCCACCCCGGCCGCCTACCGCCAGGCCGCCGACGCCCTGCGCAACCTCGCGCGCAACGCCGCCGCCCAAGAGGCCCGCCGTACGGCCGAGGCCGCCCGCAGCCGCGATCTCGCCGAGCGCGCCCGTGAGACGGAGGAGCCGCAGGGGAAGCACGCGGCGGCCGCCGGGAGCGAGCAGCACGCTCGACCGTCGTCCGCCGTCGTACCCGCCCCCTCGACGGCCCTCGCGGCCGTTCCCTCCGCCGTTCCCGCGGTACGCGCCGTCCCGGCCGCCTCCGCGATCGTCCCGTACGCCACGCGCCGTGTGGCCCGCCCCGAGGGCGGCTTCGACTTCTTCGGCACGCAGGGCGCACAGAAGACGGCCGCCGCCATCGAGGCCGTGCAGGACGCCGACCTGGCCGACGTGGTGGGCGAGGAGGTCCTCGCGACCGTCGTGCGCCGCACCCCGGAACAGCGGGCGATCGGCAAGGTCATCGACCTGACCGCGCACGACGAGACCGAGCAGCTCGACGTGACGGAGCTGCGCGGAGTGGTCGGCTCTTGACGATCGGGGCGCCGACGGCGCTCGCCGCGGAGGACGTGGCCGCGCGCCGCGACGAGTGGATCGCCCTGTGCGCGCAGGCCTTCTGCGGCCCGCCCTGGCACGAACCGCCGCGCGGGGCGCTGCGCACGGTCGAGCGGCTGCTCGGCAAGACGGCGGAGCGGCAGCCCGGTTTCCGCTGCGTCGCCTCGTACGACGCCGAGGGCGCCGTGACCGGCTTCGCCGCCGGGTGGCTCGACACCGCGCTCACGGGCGGCGCGGAGGAGGCCTTCGAACTCGCCGAGCTCGTCGTCGCCCCCGCCCACCAGGGCCGCGGCCTCGGCCGCGCACTGCACGACGCCCTCCTCGCGGAGGCCCCCGCGTCCCACCCCCGCCTGCTGATGACGCTCGACGTGCCCGAACTGCGTGACCGCTACGAACGCTGGGGCTGGACCGTGGTGGAGCGGGTGCGCCCGGAGAACGACGGCAGGGACTTCGTGCTGATGGGCAAGGGGAACTGAGGCAAGGGGACCTGAGCCCTACTTGTCGATGTCACCGACGACGAAGAAGAGCGAACCCAGAATCGCCACCATGTCGGCGACGAGGGTGCCCGGCAGCAACTCGGTCAGCGCCTGGATGTTGTTGAAGGACGCCGAGCGCAACTTGAGCCGGTACGGCGTCTTCTCGCCCTTGGAGACCAGGTAGTAGCCGTTGATGCCGAGCGGGTTCTCGGTCCAGGCGTACGTGTGCCCCTCGGGGGCCTTGAGCACCTTCGGCAGCCGCTGGTTGATCGGCCCCTGCGGCAGCTTCGCGATCCGGTCGAGGCAGGCGTCCGCGAGGTCCAGGGAGTTGTGGGTCTGGTCCAGGAGGCACTCGAAGCGGGCGAGGCAGTCGCCCTCCGTGCGGGTGACGACCTTCAGGGTGTCCTGAAGCTCCCCGTAGGCCAGGTACGGCTCGTCGCGCCGCAGGTCGAAGTCGACACCGGAGGCACGGGCGATGGGCCCGGAGACGCCGTACGCGTGCACCGCCTCGGGGGTCAGCACGCCGACGCCGCGGGTGCGGCCACGGAAGATCTCGTTGCCGGTGACGAGCTTGTCGTAGACGTCCATCCGGGACCGTACGTCGGCCACGGCGGCGCGCGCCCGGTCGAGCCACCCGGCGGGCAGGTCCTCCTTGAGCCCGCCGACCCGGTTGAACATGTAGTGCATCCGGCCGCCGGAGACCTCCTCCATCACGGCCTGGAGCTCCTCGCGCTCCCGGAACGCGTAGAAGACCGGGGTGATACCGCCCAGTTCGAGGGGGTACGAGCCGAGGAACATGAGGTGGTTGAGCACCCGGTTCAGCTCGGCGAGCAGCGTCCGCGTCCAGACGGCCCGCTCGGGGACCTCCATGCCGAGCATGCGCTCGACGGCCATGACGACACCGAGCTCGTTGGAGAAGGCGGAGAGCCAGTCGTGGCGGTTGGCGAGCATGACGATCTGCCGGTAGTCCCGCGCCTCGAAGAGCTTCTCGGCGCCCCGGTGCATGTAGCCGATGACCGGCTCGGCCCGCTGGATCACCTCACCGTCGAGAACCAGCCGCAGCCGGAGCACGCCATGGGTCGAGGGGTGCTGCGGCCCGATGTTCAGCACCATGTCGGTGCTCTCCGCCGCCCCGCCGATTCCGACCGTCGTCTCCGTCATGGGGACAGTATCCCTGCCGCCCCCACCGTTGTGGGCAATGGTTCCGCAGGGCTGGGGGTCCCCCCAGGACGAAGTCCTAGGGGGAGGGTGGGCACAACCCACGGGGGTGGTGCCTTGTCGTGCCCCTCGCCCGGGGGCGGCGCTCTGTCAGGCCCCTCGCCCCGATGCCACCCGCCGCGTGAGCCACCAGAAGTCGCCCAGGCCGCCGCGCGCGGTCAGCTCGGCCGCCTCGCCCGCCGCCGCGAGCGCCCGCACGTACGCGGCCGGGTCGCTCGACGCGAGCGCGAGCGGTGGGCGCTCGCCCCGTACGCCCAGGCCCCGCAGCGCCTCCCGCTGCGAGATCAACTGCCCGCCGCCCGAGGCGCACGCGTCCATCGCCACATGCGCCGTCACGTCGCACGACCCGTCCGGCACCGGCGCCACCTCACGCCCGCCCCGGAACCCCGTCAGCGTCCCGAACGGCGGCCTGGACTCCCGTACGTGCCCGTAGTCCACCGCCACCGCCCGCCCCGCCGCCAGGCAGCCGGCCGCCGCCGCCCACGCCTCGTCCCTCGCCCGCCCGATCTCCGCGCGCGTGCCGGGCTCCGTGAGCGGCCACCACCGCTCGAGCCACGACGCGTCCGCGCCCTCCACGGCCCGCCCGAGCCGCTCCGCCCCGTCCGCCGCCCGCACCTCGACGTACCGCACGGTCCCCGACTCGTCCACGGTCACCACGTCCACCGGCACGTTGTCGAGCCACTCGTTCGCGAAGAGCAGCCCCCGTACCCCCTCCGGGACCCGGTCCGTCCACTCCACCACAGGGTCGAGCCCCGCCGGCCGCTCCGCGCGCTCGACGCCGTACGCCCGTACCGACAGCCCCTCCGCGAGGGAACCGACAGCCGCGAGCACCCCCGTCACCAGCTCCCCGCGCCCCGCGCCCATGTCCACGAACGCGACCTCGTCCGTGTCCAGCTCCTCCGCCACCTCGACGAGGAGCCGGGCCACCGCCCCCGCGAAGAGCGGGGACGCGTGCACCGAGGTGCGGAAGTGCCCCGCGGGTCCCTCGGGGCGCAGAAAGAAGCCTCCCGGGCCGTACAGCGCCCGCTCCGTGGCCTCGCGCCACCCCTGCCACTGACACGTCTCATCCGTCACGGGCCCCAGTCTCCACCTTGGGGAGTACGGTCCTCGCGTCAAGGATCGACCCCACGGTTGACCCCTGCACCTATTCGCTTTCCCTACGCTGGGTTACGTGCAGCGCCTCTACGACTTCATCCGCAGACACCCGACGGGCGTCGACAGCTTCTGGGCCGTCGTCCTCTTCGGGCTTTCCGTGCTGTGGGTGGGCTCGTCCTACCCGGCGGTCGACAACCCCGCCGCGTACGGCGTGGTCGCCGCGCTGCTGTGCCTGGTGGTGGCCCTGCGCCGACGCGCGCCCGAGAAGATGCTCGTGCTCACGATCGTCATCGGCGTCGCCCAGCTCGCCTTCGGGCTCATGCCGTTCTTCGCCGACTTCGCGATGCTCGTGATCATCTACACGGTCGCCGCGCACGACGGCCCGCGCTGGGCCTCCCGGCTCGCCCTGGCCGCCGGTCTGAGCGCCGCGACCCTCTCCCAGCTGCGCTGGCCGGACCAGGAGGAGATCAACTCCACGGCCGCGCACGTCTTCTTCACGATCATCATGACCGTGCCGTTCGCCCTCGCCTGGGTGCTCGGCGACTCCCTGCGCACCCGCCGCGCGTACTTCGCGCAGCTGGAGGAGCGAGCCTCCCGCCTGGAGCAGGAGCGCGAGGCGCAGGCCAAGGTCGCCGTCGCCGCCGAGCGCGCCCGGATCGCCCGCGAGCTGCACGACGTCGTCGCGCACAACGTGTCGGTGATGGTCGTCCAGGCCGACGGCGCCGCGTACGTCCTGGACTCCTCGCCTGACCAGGCCAAGCAGGCCCTGGAGACGATCTCCTCGACCGGCCGGCAGGCGCTGGCCGAGATGCGCCGGCTGCTCGGCATCCTGCGCACCGGCGAGCACAAGGAGGCCGGGGAGTACGTGCCGCAGCCGGACGTCGAGCAGATCGAGGACCTCGTCGAGCAGGTCAGGGGCGCCGGTCTGACCGTGGACTTCCGGATCGAGGGCACCCCGCGTCCGCTGCCGAGTGGCGTCGAGCTCACCGCGTACCGGATCGTGCAGGAAGCCCTCACCAACACCCGCAAGCACGGCGGTCCCGACGTCGGGGCGAGCGTCCGTCTGGTCTACTTCGACGACGGTCTCGGGCTGCTCGTGGAGGACGACGGACGGGGCGCGACCCACGAGATGTACGAGGACGGGGGCGCCGACGGCCGAGGCCACGGCCTGATCGGCATGCGGGAGCGGGTCGGCATGGTCGGCGGCACCCTGGACGCGGGCCCGCGCCCCGGCGGCGGCTTCCGCATCAGCGCCCTGCTTCCCCTCAAGCCCGCCCACTGACGCCCGCTCGCCCCTCGACGCCCCCTGACGACCCCGCTCACTGAGACCCTTAAGGATCTTCATGTCCATCCGCGTGATGCTCGTCGACGACCAGGTGCTGCTGCGCACCGGCTTCCGCATGGTGCTCGCCGCTCAGCCGGACATGGAGGTCGTGGCCGAGGCGGGCGACGGCGTGGAGGCGCTGGAGGTGCTGCGCTCGACGGCCGTGGACGTGGTGCTCATGGACGTCCGCATGCCGAAGCTGGACGGGGTCGAGACGACCCGGCGGATCTGCTCGGAGCCCGGTGCGCCGCGCGTCCTGATCCTGACCACCTTCGACCTGGACGAGTACGCCTTCTCCGGCCTGAAGGCGGGCGCGAGCGGCTTCATGCTGAAGGACGTACCGCCGGCCGAGCTGCTCGGCGCGATCCGCTCCGTGCACAGCGGCGACGCGGTGGTGGCCCCGTCCACGACCCGCCGCCTCCTCGACCGCTTCTCGCCGATGCTGCCGTCCTCGGGGAAGGAGCCGCAGCACAAGGAGATCGAGCGACTCACCGACCGGGAGCGCGAGGTCATGCTCCTGGTCGCCCAGGGCCTGTCGAACGGCGAGATCGCCGCCCGGCTCGTGCTCTCGGAGGCCACGGTGAAGACGCACGTCGGCCGGATCCTCACCAAGCTGGAGCTGCGCGACCGCGTGCAGGTGGTCGTGCTCGCGTACGAGACGGGCCTGGTCCGGGCGGGCGGCGGCGCGGGCTGAGGACCGCGCCTCAGCGCAGGACCGCCTCCAGGAAGTCGCTGCCCAGGCGGGCGACGACGGTCACGTCCAGCTGGTGCAGGACGTAGCGGCCGCGGCGCTGGGTGGTGAGCAGCCCGGCCTTCTTCAGGACGGCGAGGTGCCGGGAGACCTCCGGCGCGGAGATGCCGTACGCGTCGGCCAGCTCGCTCGTCGTGTACGAGGCGCGGGCGAGGTTCCGGCACATCCGCATCCGCATCGGGTGCGCGACGGCCTCCAGGCGGAGCTTGACGGTCTCCACGGGCGCGGTGCCGGCGAGTTCGCGGGTGGAGACGGGGTACTGCACCACCGGCTGCCAGCCCGCCGCGTGCAGGGCGAAGAGGTGCGGCCGGCCGAAGGCGGTCGGCAGGAACGTGAGCGCCGAGCCCTGGGCGGTCGTACGGCCGTGGACGAGTTTGTCGACGACGATCCGGGTGCCGCGGGCGTCCTCCTCCAGGCTCATGGCGGGGGAGACGGCGGCGAGCGCCTCGGTGAGGCCCTTGCGGCGCAGCAGCTCGGTCTTGTGCCGGGCGTCGGCCGCGAGCTGGACCCGGACCCGGTTCCACGTGTCGGCGAAGAACGCCTCGTCGCAGTCCTCCATGAGCCTGCGGATCCACGCGCGCGTGCCGGGCGGGTCGGCCAGCATCCGCTCCACGAACGCGGCCTGGCGCGGGCCGCGCGCCGCTGCCAGGTCGAGGACCCGGCAGCGGGCCTGCGGGTCGACGAGCGGGGAGGGCACGCCCTCGCCGTACTGGCTGTTGCAGGAGATCTCCAGGGCCGCGCCCACGAACTTCTCGTCGTCCATGCGGTCGAGATCGTCCAGCTCCTCGGCGAGCGTCGCGCGCGGCTGGGCGGTCAGCAGGAAGTCGGACCGGGTGGAGCGCCACATGAAGTCGGCCTCGTGGAGCCGGTCGGCGAGCTCCGGCTTCAGCCCGGCGCAGGTGGTGGTGGCCCAGCCGTGCAGGCCCGGGTGGTGGCCGGGCTCGCACAGTGCGTGCAGTGCGGCCCCCAGTTCGGCGAGGGGGGAGGGGGCGAAGACGATCCGCTCGTGCGGAAGGCCGGTGATGTCGATGGTCACGCTCACGTCCCCCATGGTGCGGGACGCCCGGTGGGTGGTGTCGCGCCGTTTGACGCCGCCCGTCAATCGGCGCGACGGGGCCGTAGGGCGGAGCCATCGTGAGGTCATGAACGCGATGCACCAGTACCTCTTCGACACCTATCGCGCCGCGCAGCACGAGGAGCGGATGCCGCCGCTGCCCGGCACCCACGACGTCGCGACCGTCCGGGCCCTCCGCGACCGCCGCCGGTTCCGCGCGGTCCTCGCGGGCCGGCCCGCCCGGGGCCGGCTGCGTACGGCCCTGAGCCGCCGGCACCACCCGAAGGCCTGCTGAGGGCTGTCCCCCTACGGCAGGGGCGGCAGCTCCAGGAACACCCGTATGAGGGCTGTCCGCCTAAGGCCGGGGCAGCAGCTCCAGGAACGCCCGTACCGCCTTCCGTACGTCCGTCTCCGTCCACGCGAGGCCCGGCTCGCCCACCGTCACCTCCGCCATCGCCACCCCCGGCGGACCGCCCGCTCCGGGGCTCCGCCAGCGGCGGAAGAGGACCGTGCCGGTCGCCTCCGTCAGCGCCACGGAGGCCGCCGTCAGGACGTCCGGGTCGTACGGGAGCCAGACCTGGAACTGGTGGGTGTGCGGCGGCTCGGGGTGCACCCGGAACCACGGCGCGCCCGCCTCCTCGAAGGCCGCCCGCAGCCACCCTGCGACCACGCGCGCGTGGGCCACGTACGAGGGCAGCCGGGGCAGCTCCCGGTCCAGGCCCCGCAGTGCGGAGACCGCCGCCGGGTACTGCTGGAAGACCTGGCCGCCGTAGCGGTGCCGCCACACCCGGGCCTCCTCCATGACGTCCTCCGGGCCGGCGAGGGCCGCCCCCGAGAGGCCGCCCAGGGACTTGTAGAAGGACACGTACACGCTGTCCGCGAGGCCCGCGATCTCCCGCAGATCGCGCCCGAAGTGCGGGGCGCACTCCCACAGGCGCGCGCCGTCCATGTGCACCACCGCATCACGTTCCCGCGCGGCCTCCACGGTCGCCACCAACTCGTCCCAGGTCGGCAGCACGAACCCCGCGTCCCGCAGCGGCAGCTCCAGCATCAGGGTCCCGAACGGCTCCGTGTGGCCCCGTACCTCCTCGGCCGTCGGCGGCCTCGGATCGTCCGTCAGGTGGACCGTCCGCAGCCCGCTCACCGACACCAGCGCGCCGCCCTCGTGGACCTCCGGGTGGGCGAGCGGGTGCAGGGCGACGACGGGGCTGCCGGTCCGCCCGGCCCAGCAGCGCAGCGCCACCTGCTGCGCCATCGTCCCGGTCGGGAAGAAGACCGCCGCCGGAAACCCGAGCTCAGCGGCGACCCGGCGCTCGACCTCCTCGACGAGGCCGTCGCCGTACGCGTCGAGGAAGCCGCCGTCGTCCTCGGTGTCCGCGGCCCAGTCGGCGAGCGCCCGCAGCCGGTCCCCGACCGTGCCCTCGACCGGCGAGTGCGCCAGCTTCCGCGCTGCCCCGCCCCACACCTCGGCCTGACGGCGCCGGGCTTCGGCACCGTCCATCGGCCGGTCCGACCGGCCGCTCTCGTCTTCGTCCACGTTCTGGTCCACGCCTTCGTCCATGGGCCGATCATCACACCACCACCCACACCCTGTGGACAGTCACGGAGGAGGGCGAAACGCTGGCGTAGCATGACCAGAAATCGTCCGGTACCCCCCGCGGACTGGAACGGAAGGCCGTTGCCGCGTGAACCATCCAGCTGAGTCCCGAGCAGAACCCCGAGCGGAAGACCGACCCGCGCGACTCACCGTCGGAGTCGTCGGAGCCGGCCGGGTGGGACCCGCCCTCGCCGCGGCCCTCCAGCTCGCGGGCCACCGCCCCGTCGCGGTCTCCGCGGTCTCCGACGCGTCCGTCCGGCGCGCCGCCGAGCTGCTCCCCGACGTGCCGGTCGTGCCGCCCGCCGAGGTCCTCGCCCGGGCCGATCTCGTGCTGCTCACCGTGCCCGACGACGCCCTGCCGGGCCTGGTCGAGGGCCTCGCCGAGACCGGGGCCGTACGCCCTGGTCAGCTGCTCGTGCACACCTCCGGGCGGTACGGAGTACGGGTCCTGGACCCCGCCCGCCGGGCCGGCGCCCTGCCGCTCGCCCTGCACCCCGCCATGACCTTCACCGGCACCTCCGTGGACGTCCAGCGCCTCGTCGGCTGCTCCTTCGGGGTGACCGCGCCCGTGGAGCTGCGCCTGGCCGCAGAGGCCCTGGTGATCGAGATGGGCGGCGAGCCCGAGTGGATCGCCGAGGAGGCCCGCCCGCTCTACCACGCGGCCCTCGCCCTCGGCGCGAACCACCTGGTCACCCTGGTCGCCCAGTCCATGGACCTGCTCCGCAAGGCCGGCGTCGCCGCCCCCGACCGGATGCTCGGCCCGCTCCTTGGCGCCGCCCTGGACAACGCGCTGCGTTCCGGCGACGGCGCGCTCACCGGCCCCGTCGCGCGCGGTGACGCGGGCACGGTCGCCGCTCACGTCGCCGAGCTGCGCAAGCACGCGCCCGGTACCGTCGCCGGCTATCTGGCGATGGCCCGCACGACCGCCGACCGGGCGCTCGCGCACGGCCTGCTCAAGCCCGAGCTGGCCGAGGACCTGCTGGGCGTGCTCGCCGACGGGGAGACCGACCGATGACATCGACGACCTTCGCCCTGATCCGTACGGCGGACGAACTCCACGCCCTGGCGTCCCGCCACGCGCCCGCACCCGTCCTGGCCGAAAACAGCCCCACCGGCCGCCGTACCGCCGTTGTCATGACCATGGGCGCGCTCCACGACGGCCACGCCACCCTGGTCCGTACGGCCCGTGAGTGCGTCGGACCCGACGGGTTCGTCGTCGTCACCGTCTTCGTCAACCCGCTGCAGTTCGGCGCGGGCGAGGACCTCGACCGCTACCCCCGCACCCTGGACGCCGACCTCAGGACGGCCGAGGCGGCCGGCGCGGACGCCGTCTTCGCGCCCTCCGTCGACGAGGTGTACCCCGGCGGGGAGCCCCAGGTCCGGATCAGCGCGGGCCCCATGGGAGAGCTCCTCGAAGGCGCCTCCCGGCCCGGGCACTTCGACGGGATGCTCACCGTCGTCGCGAAGCTGCTCCACCTCACCCGCCCCGACCTGGCCTTCTTCGGCCAGAAGGACGCCCAGCAGCTGGCCCTGATCCGCCGGATGGTCCGCGATCTGAACTTCCCCGCGGAGATCGTCGGCGTGCCGACCGTCCGCGAGGCCGACGGCCTGGCCCTCTCCAGCCGCAACCGCTACCTCTCCGCCGGCGAGCGCCGCACCGCCCTCGCGCTCTCCCGCGCCCTGTTCGCCGCGAGCGACCGGCTCGCCGCCCAGCACGCCCTGCGCGCGCGTGCCGACTCGCTGCCCGGCTCCCAGAACCGGGCCGAGACCCGCGCGGAGGGGCTCTCCCGGCTCGGCGAGGCCCGCGCCGCGGCGGACGCCCACGCGGTCGCCCAGGCGTCCGAGAGCGGCGGCGCGGAGGCCGTACGGGCCGCGGCCCGCGCCGTCGTCGACGAGGCGGCGAAGGCCGAGCCGCCGCTCACCCTCGACTACCTCGCCCTGGTCGACCCGGCCGACTTCACCGAGGTCGCCGACGACCACCGCGGCGAGGCGCTCCTCGCCGTCGCCGCGCGCGTGGGGACCACGCGGCTGATCGACAACATCCCGCTGATGTTCGGAGCCACCAAGTGACTGGAATACGGCTGCACGCGCCCGCGCCCGGCTGGTCCATCGACGCCGATGTCGTCGTGGTCGGCTCCGGCGTCGCCGGGCTGACCGCGGCCCTGCGCTGCACCGCAGCCGGACTGCGCACGGTCGTCGTCACCAAGGCCCGCCTCGACGACGGCTCCACCCGCTGGGCGCAGGGCGGGATCGCCGCCGCGCTCGGCGACGGCGACACCCCCGAGCAGCACCTGGACGACACCCTCGTCGCGGGCGCCGGGCTCTGCGACACCGAGGCCGTCCGGCTCCTGGTCACCGAGGGCCCCGACGCGGTCCGCCGGCTGATCGCCACCGGCGCCGACTTCGACAAGACCGACGACGGCGAGATCGCCCTGACCCGCGAGGGCGGCCACCACCGCCGCCGGATCGCCCACGCCGGCGGCGACGCCACCGGACTGGAGATCTCCCGCGCCCTCGTGGAGGCGATACGGGACGGGGGGCTGCGCACCATCGAGCACGCCCTCGTCCTGGACCTCCTCAAGGACGAGGACGGCCGCACCGCGGGCGTGACCCTGCACGTCATGGGGGAGGGCCAGCACGACGGCGTCGGCGCCGTCCACGCCCCCTCCGTGGTCCTCGCCACCGGCGGCATGGGCCAGGTCTTCTCGGCCACCACCAACCCGGCCGTCTCCACCGGCGACGGCGTCGCGCTCGCCCTGCGGGCCGGGGCGGAGGTCTCCGACCTGGAGTTCGTCCAGTTCCACCCGACGGTGCTCTTCCTCGGCGCCGACTCCGAGGGGCAGCAGCCGCTGGTCTCCGAGGCGGTACGGGGCGAGGGCGCCCACCTCGTCGACGCGGACGGGGTCCGCTTCATGCTCGGGCAGCACGAGCTGGCCGAGCTCGCCCCCCGCGACATCGTCGCCAAGGCGATCATGCGCCGCATGCAGGAGCGGGGCGCGGAGCACATGTACCTGGACGCCCGGCACTTCGGCGCCGACATGTGGGAGCACCGGTTCCCCACGATCCTGGCCGCCTGCCGGTCCCACGGCATCGACCCGGTCACCGAGCCCATCCCGGTCGCCCCGGCGGCCCACTACGCCTCCGGCGGCGTCCGCACCGACCTGACGGGCCGGACCACGGTCCCGGGCCTCTACGCGTGCGGTGAGGTGGCCTGCACGGGCGTCCACGGCGCCAACCGGCTCGCCTCGAACTCGCTCCTGGAGGGCCTGGTCTTCGCCGAGCGGATCGCCGACGACATCGCCACGCGCGGCCCGCACCCCGAGGGCCTGCCCGTGGTGCCCGCAGGCCCGACCGTGCTGCCGCTGCTCGCGCCCGAGACCCGGGTCCGCATCCAGCGGATCATGAGCGCGAACGCCGGAGTGCTGCGGTCCGCCGAGAGCCTCGGGACGGCCGCCGACGCCCTGGAGGCGCTGAGCCTCTCCGCGACGGAGGACCACTTCGGCAAGACCGCCGAGCCGGGCGTCGAGTCCTGGGAGACGACCAACCTCCTGTGCGTCGCCCGGGTCCTGGTCGCCGCCGCACTGGAGCGCGAGGAGACCCGCGGCTGCCACTGGCGCGAGGACCACCCCGAGCGCGCCGAGGACTGGCAGCGCCATCTCGTCGTCCGCCTCACCTCGGACCGGCGGCTCGTGGTCCGCCGTACCGCCACCGCAGACTTTCCCCCCGTCACACCCGTAGCCCCAGAGGAGCCGCAGTCGTGAGCACGCCCGAAGAAGCACGTCCGCAGCCCGTGGACGTCCCCCTCATCCAGATCAGCGCGCCCGCCGAGGACTCCGGCGGCTGCGGTGACGGCTGCGGCTGCGCCGACGAGATCTACGAGAGCGGCCTGGACCCGGCGCTCGCCCAGCTCCTCGCCGACGCCGGCCTCGACCCGGTCCAGGTCGAGGACATCGCCCACCTGGCCATCGAGGAGGACCTCGACGGCGGCGTGGACGTGACGACCGTCGCGACCGTCCCCGAGGACGCGGTCGCCACCGCCGACTTCACCGCCCGCGAGGCGGGCGTGGTCGCCGGCCTGCGCATCGCCGAGGCCGTGCTGTCCATCGTGTGCACCGACACCTTCGAGGTCGAGCGGCACGTCGAGGACGGCGACCGGGTCGAGGCCGGCCAGAAGCTCCTGAGCGTCACCACCCGCACCCGCGACCTGCTCACCGGCGAGCGCAGCGCGCTGAACATCATGTGCCGCCTCTCCGGCATCGCGACCGCCACGCGCGCGTGGGCGGACGTCCTGGAGGGCACCAAGGCCCGCGTCCGCGACACCCGCAAGACCACGCCGGGCCTGCGCGCCCTGGAGAAGTACGCGGTGCGCTGCGGCGGCGGCGTCAACCACCGCATGTCCCTGTCGGACGCCGCGCTGGTCAAGGACAACCACGTGGTGGCCGCCGGCGGCGTCGCGCAGGCCTTCAAGGCCGTACGGGAGCAGTTCCCGGACGTCCCGATCGAGGTCGAGGTCGACACGCTGCACCAGGTCCGCGAGGTCCTGGAAGCGGGCGCCGACCTGATCCTGCTCGACAACTTCACCCCCCTGGAGACCGAGGAGGCCGTCGCCCTGGTCGCCGGCCGCGCGGTCCTGGAGTCCTCCGGCCGGCTCACCCTGGAGAACGCGGCGGCGTACGCGGCGACGGGCGTGGACTACCTCGCGGTCGGCGGGCTCACGCACTCCTCCCCGATCCTCGACATCGGCCTCGACCTGCGCGAGGTGCGGGCCTGATGCTGCTCACCATCGACGTCGGCAACACGCACACGGTCCTCGGCCTCTTCGACGGCGAGGAGATCGTCGAGCACTGGCGCATCTCCACCGACCCGCGCCGCACGGCCGACGAGATGGCGGTCCTGCTCCAGGGCCTGATGGGCATGCACCCGCTCCTCGGCGTCGAGCTGAGCGACGGCATCGAGGGGATCGCGATCTGTGCGACGGTCCCCTCGGTCCTGCACGAGCTGCGCGAGGTGACGCGGCGGTACTACGGCGACGTCCCGGCCGTCCTCGTCGAGCCCGGCGTCAAGACGGGCGTACCGATCCTCACGGACAACCCGAAGGAGGTCGGCGCGGACCGCATCATCAACGCGGTCGCGGCGGTCGAGCTCTACGGCGGCCCGGCGATCGTGGTCGACTTCGGCACGGCGACGACGTACGACGCGATCACCGCGCGCGGGGAGTACGCGGGCGGCGCGATCGCGCCCGGTATCGAGATCTCGGTCGAGGCGCTGGGCGTCAAGGGCGCCATGCTCCGCAAGATCGAGCTGGCCAGGCCGCGCAGCGTGATCGGCAAGAATACGGTCGAGGCGATGCAGTCGGGCATCGTCTACGGGTACGCGGGCCAGGTGGACGGCGTGGTCTCCCGCATGAAGCGCGAACTCGTGGGCCGGGACGGCGACCCCTCCACCGTCACGGTGATCGCGACGGGCGGCCTCGCCCCGATGGTCCTCGGCGACTCCACCCAGATCGACGAGCACGAGCCGTGGCTGACCCTTGTGGGGCTGCGGCTCGTGTACGAGCGGAACGTCTCCCGGTTGTAGCCGCGCGCGGTGCAGGGTGCCGTCCCGCGCCGCGCCCGGGGATGATCGGTAAACGAAATTTGTCCGATTAGCGCGTATCGTCACCCCATGCCCACGCCATACGGATCCCGGGGCGGCATGGCGTTCAGCGCGGACGAGCTGCGTGTGGTCCGCCGCGCCCTTGCCACCGCCCTCAACCCCGTCCCCCTTCAGGACGAGGACGTCCAGGACTGTCTGCGCCTCGCCGAATCCGTGGACGACGCCGTCCGCGAGGCAGGCCGGCTCCGGGCGTTCCTCCTCGCCGACCTGACCCGGTACCGCGAGGCCCTGCCCGGCTCGCTCACCGGCTATCTGGAGCTCCTCGAGGACGCCCTCGGCGCGGGGTACGACCCCGCCGCCGACGACCTCGCGGCCCTGCGCGCCCTGCGGGCCAACCCCCGGGCCGCCGTGCTCCTCGAACGCTGCCAGGTCCTCGCCGAGCGCTCCGTACGCGCCCGACTCGCCCGCCTCGCCCAGGCGGCGCCCGGCTCCGTGCTGCCCGGTCCCGCGCTTCCCGCATCCGCCCTGCCCGCCCAGGCGCTGTCCGCGCACCCGGCGCCCCGCGCCCGGCTGCTCGCCCTCCCCGGCGGGCGCGCCGCCGACGAGCCCAAGCGGCCCGCCACCCCGAAGCCGCCCGCCGCGCCCGCACCGGCCAAGCGCCCGGCGCCCAAGCCCTCCGAGGTGTTCCCGCCGCGCCGACGCCCCGTACCCCCGCCCCCGCCCGAGGAACGCGCCGCCGGATAGCTACCCTGGTCGCCATGGACTACGTATCCGCGCTCCTGCCCCCCGTCGTGATGGCCGTGTTCTTCACCGCGCTCGTCGTCACGATCGTGAAGAGCCAGGGCGGCCCCAACAAGGCCAAGGAGGACGCCGCCGTGGACGCCGCCCTCGCCCGCGCCGAGGCCACCCGGCAGTCGGACCGCGCGGCCTCGTAGCCCGCGCGGCGCCGCCCGCTCCGGAAGGCGCGCGAAGAAGGACACCCGAAGGACGTGCGACCGCTTTCAGGTCGTACGTCCTTTTTGTTGCGTTTCCACCGTCAATAACCGGCCATTACCGGTTCGCGGACTATGGTGGCGGTGTGCCCCGTCAATTGGGAGAGCTCGAAGACGCCGTCATGACACGCGTCTGGCAATGGAACCGGCCGGTGACCGTCCGGGAAGTCCTGGAGGATCTCCAGCAGGAACGGTCCATCGCCTACACCACCGTCATGACCGTAATGGACAATCTCCATCAGAAGGGCTGGGTACGCAGGGAAGTCGACGGGCGCGCCTATCGATATACGGCGGTCTCCACCCGCGCCGCCTACTCGGCCGCACTGATGAACGAAGCCTGGGCGCAGAGCGACAACCCCGCATCCGCCCTTGTCGCGTTCTTCGGCATGATGTCCAGCGAGCAGCGCGAGGCCCTCAGCGACGCGATCCGCGTCGTCGGGTACAACGCCCCCGAGCCCCCCGCCCCACCTGCGGAGAAAGCCCCCGCGCCCACCCCCGCACCGGCTCCCGCACCGGCCCCCGCCCCCGCACCTGCGGAGACTCCGGCCGAGGCTCCCGCCGCCCCGGACGAGACAGTCGGCGAGGCTGCCGACGCCCCTGACGACACCGGGCGATAACGTCCCCCCATGCCGTCGTCCCCCGCCGCTTCAAAAGCCGTCACCGTTCGTCGCGCCCGTACCGGTGATGTCGCCGCGGTACGCCGCCTTGTCGATCCGTACGTCCGCCGGGGCATCCTGCTCGACAAAGCGACGGTGACGCTTTACGAGGCCATCCAGGAGTTCTGGGTCGCCGAGCGCGACGAGGACGCCGTCGTGGTCGGCTGCGGCGCACTCCATGTCATGTGGGAAGACCTCGCCGAAGTACGTACTCTCGCCGTCGATCCCGAGTTCAAGGGTGCGGGCGTCGGACATCACGTGCTCGACAAGTTGCTGCACACCGCGCGTTGGCTCGGGGTGCGCCGGGTATTCTGCTTGACCTTCGAAGTCGACTTCTTCGCGAAGCACGGCTTCGTGGAGATCGGTGAGACTCCGGTCGACGGAGATGTGTACAGCGAGCTCCTGCGTTCCTATGACGAGGGTGTCGCCGAGTTCCTCGGTCTCGAACGAGTGAAGCCGAACACCTTGGGCAACAGCCGGATGCTTCTGCACCTGTGACGTAACGATCGCTCTGATCCTGAACGGGAACCAGCTCGGAACCTCTATGTCCGAATCGCGCACGTTTCCCGCGTTCCCAGCCTTCTGAACCTCTCCCAGGGGTTTGTGTTTTTCCGGGAAAAGCGGTTTCCTTTCCGCGTACTGCATTTTCGATGAAAGGAAATCCGGTGGCACAGAAGGTTCAGGTCCTTCTTGTCGACGACCTCGACGGTGTCGAGGCGGACGAGACCGTGACGTTCGCGCTGGACGGCAAGACCTACGAGATCGACCTCACCACCGCCAACGCGGAGAAGCTCCGCGGCCTGCTCGAGCCGTACACCAAGAGCGGTCGGCGCACCGGTGGCCGCAGCGCCGGTACGCGTGGCAAGGGCCGCGTCGCCCCGGGTGCCGGTCCGGACACCGCGAAGATCCGCGCGTGGGCCAAGGAGAACGGCTACCCCGTGAACGACCGCGGTCGCGTCCCGGCGGAGGTCAAGACCGCCTACGAGAACGCCAACCGCTGAGCCGTCGGCCGGGGGCGCGCGCTCAGCAGACGCACCCGGTGGCACTCGGCCGCCGCGGCGGCCACCAGGCGTACGAGACAGGGGGCGGCCCCATCGGCCCGCTCGGCGGGTCGCAGGGCCGGCAGTGAGGGTTCCACCGCGCGGCCCGGCTCGGGGGCCCGCAGCCACACCGCGGCGCCCGGCGCGCCGGAACCGCTCCATCCTGGGGGAACAGGAGCGGTCATCCGGCTGCCGGCGCCCATCGCGGTGAGATCCAGCGAGATCCCGCCCCATTCGAGCCAGTCGAGCAGCCCCGGCAGCTCCTCCGCGCTTCCCGCGGCCACCAGCAGCCGCATCCGTCGCCCCACCAGGGCCACCGGCCCCGTGGCGCCCATGCCCGTCCTGCGCAGCACCGCGCGACCGGCCTCGGCGGGCAGCTCCAGGACGTCGAAGCGCACCCCCGTCACCAGGCCCACCGGCGGCCCCGGCACCGTCGCCCAGCCGAGCTCCTCCTCGTACCAGCGCACCGGATCGCCCTCGCACGGCGCACCGGCGAGCGGCGCGCCGTCGAGCGGCGAGCGGGGCGGCGGCACGCGCCGGACGCTGAAGGACATGCCCGGGGAACGCCCCCGAGGGCTCCTTGGTTACGCCCCAGGGGTACCCGGACCGGATGCCTGGCTGACCCTGTGTCCCTGGCCGGTAGCACTCCGTGTCCGTTTCGGGGGCGTACGGAGGCGTTCGGCGGCGCAAGGATGTTCGCCCGTAGCGGAGGGAACCGGGGTGTGCCGCATGGAGTGTCAGTGCCTACGGGTAAGACATTCCTAGTGAGGAGGGACGACTCGCGGGGATTCGCGTCTCACGTTCGCCATCGGCGTACTGGAGGCGGGGGTAACTGCTTGGCCTGCGGGAACATCGTCTCGCACCATCGAGTTGGAGCATTTGTCGGCTGTTCGGCAGCAGGTCTCCCCACGGACAAGGGGGTGATCCGGACGGATGTCGGCAGTTGGAATGAGCGGTCCCCGCTTGCGGGACTAAGCTGCGGAAGGACAGGGAGGGGATCGACCCCTAACTGACTGACCGCTCTGAGGAGCGATTAACGATGTTCGAGAGGTTCACCGACCGCGCGCGGCGGGTTGTCGTCCTGGCTCAGGAAGAAGCCCGGATGCTCAACCACAACTACATCGGCACCGAGCACATCCTCCTGGGCCTTATCCACGAGGGTGAGGGTGTCGCCGCTAAGGCCCTGGAGAGCCTCGGGATTTCGCTCGAGGCGGTCCGCCAGCAGGTTGAGGAGATCATCGGGCAGGGGCAGCAGGCCCCGTCCGGGCACATCCCCTTCACCCCGCGTGCCAAGAAGGTCCTGGAGCTGTCGCTCCGCGAGGCCCTCCAGCTCGGCCACAACTACATCGGCACGGAGCACATCCTGCTCGGCCTGATCCGCGAGGGCGAGGGCGTCGCCGCCCAGGTCCTCGTGAAGCTGGGCGCCGATCTCAACCGGGTGCGGCAGCAGGTCATCCAGCTGCTCTCCGGCTACCAGGGCAAGGAAGCCGCCACGGCCGGCGGTCCTGCCGAGGGCACCCCCTCGACGTCCCTGGTCCTCGACCAGTTCGGCCGCAACCTCACCCAGGCGGCCCGCGAATCCAAGCTCGACCCGGTCATCGGGCGCGAGAAGGAGATCGAGCGGGTCATGCAGGTGCTGTCCCGCCGTACGAAGAACAACCCGGTTCTCATCGGCGAGCCCGGCGTCGGCAAGACCGCCGTCGTCGAGGGCCTGGCGCAGGCCATCGTCAAGGGCGAGGTGCCCGAGACCCTCAAGGACAAGCACCTCTACACCCTGGACCTCGGCGCGCTGGTCGCCGGCTCCCGCTACCGCGGTGACTTCGAGGAGCGCCTGAAGAAGGTCCTCAAGGAGATCCGCACCCGCGGCGACATCATCCTGTTCATCGACGAGCTCCACACCCTGGTGGGTGCGGGTGCCGCCGAGGGCGCGATCGACGCCGCCAGCATCCTCAAGCCGATGCTGGCCCGCGGTGAGCTCCAGACCATCGGTGCGACCACGCTGGACGAGTACCGCAAGTACCTGGAGAAGGACGCGGCCCTCGAGCGCCGCTTCCAGCCCATCCAGGTCGCGGAGCCGTCGCTGCCGCACACGATCGAGATCCTCAAGGGTCTGCGTGACCGGTACGAGGCCCACCACCGGGTCTCCATCACCGACGAGGCCCTCGTCCAGGCCGCGACCCTGGCCGACCGGTACATCTCGGACCGCTTCCTGCCGGACAAGGCGATCGACCTGATCGACGAGGCCGGCTCCCGGATGCGCATCCGCCGGATGACCGCGCCGCCGGACCTCCGCGAGTTCGACGAGAAGATCGCCGGCGTCCGCCGGGACAAGGAGTCCGCGATCGACTCCCAGGACTTCGAGAAGGCGGCGTCTCTCCGCGACAAGGAGAAGCAGCTGCTGGCGGCGAAGGCCAAGCGGGAGAAGGAGTGGAAGGCCGGCGACATGGACGTCGTCGCCGAGGTCGACGGCGAGCTGATCGCCGAGGTCCTCGCGACCGCCACCGGCATCCCGGTCTTCAAGCTGACCGAGGAGGAGTCGAGCCGCCTGCTGCGCATGGAGGACGAGCTCCACAAGCGCGTCATCGGCCAGAAGGACGCCGTCATCGGCCTCTCGCGGGCGATCCGTCGTACGCGAGCCGGTCTGAAGGACCCGAAGCGTCCCGGTGGCTCGTTCATCTTCGCCGGCCCGTCCGGTGTCGGTAAGACCGAGCTGTCCAAGGCGCTCGCCGAATTCCTCTTCGGCGACGAGGACGCGATGATCTCCCTCGACATGTCGGAGTTCAGCGAGAAGCACACGGTTTCCCGGCTCTTCGGTTCCCCGCCCGGATACGTGGGCTACGAAGAGGGCGGACAGCTCACCGAGAAGGTGCGCCGCAAGCCGTTCTCCGTCGTCCTCTTCGACGAGGTCGAGAAGGCCCACCCCGATATCTTCAATTCCCTTCTCCAGATCCTGGAGGACGGTCGTCTGACCGACTCCCAGGGCCGGGTCGTGGACTTCAAGAACACGGTCATCATCATGACGACCAACCTCGGGACCCGGGACATCTCGAAGGGCTTCAACCTGGGCTTCGCGGCCCAGGGCGACACGAAGTCCAACTACGAGCGGATGAAGGCGAAGGTCAGCGACGAGCTGAAGCAGCACTTCCGCCCGGAGTTCCTGAACCGTGTGGACGACATCATCGTCTTCCCGCAGCTCACCGAGGCCGACATCCTGCAGATCGTCGACCTGATGATCAGCCGGGTGGACGAGCGCCTCAAGGACCGGGACATGGGCATCGAGCTCTCCCAGGCCGCGAAGGAGCTGCTCGCCAAGAAGGGTTACGACCCCGTCATGGGCGCCCGGCCGCTGCGCCGGACGATCCAGCGCGAGGTCGAGGACTCGCTCTCCGAGAAGATCCTCTTCGGCGAGCTGCGCCCCGGGCACATCGTGGTCGTGGACGTCGAGGGCGAAGGTGAGGAGAAGAAGTTCACCTTCCGCGGCGAGGAGAAGTCGGCCCTGCCGGACGTCCCGCCGATCGAGCAGGCGACGGGCGGAGCGGGCCCGAACCTCTCGAAGGACGCGTAAGCGCCCGATCGCGTGACAGGGGCGGCCCCGGACTCGGAAGAGTCCGGGGCCGCCCCTTTTGCGCGCCCGCGCCCTACGGCCGCAGGGTGAGGCGGTCGCCGAAGGGCGCACGGCCGAGGACCTGGCGCTTGGCGAGCCCCTCGACCTTCACTTCGACGGCGGTGAGGGAGTGCAGCGGGGTCAGGTCCAGCCGGGTCACGTCCGGGCGGAGCCGCAGCGTGAGGTGCTGCAGGAGCGGCAGCCCGGCGATCACCTTCAGCTCGGCGGCCCCCAGCGGGACGCCGTCCAGCAGCAGGGTGTGCAGCCGGTCGAGACGGCCGAGGGCCGTGAGGTCCGCCAGCTCGGTGCACCGCTGCAGCGCCAGGGCGTCGAGGGTGGCGGCGAAGGGCGCGAGGAGGGAGAGGTCCGTCAGCCGGGGATTGTCGGCGATGGTGATCCCGCGCAGGTCGTGTTCACGGAGAGCGGCCGTCAGCTCCTCCGGGGCGAAGTCGCCCTGGAGGATGAAGTCGGGTGCGTGCCGTAGCAGCGGGATCTGCGCGAGCTGGTCCCTGCCGGTGACGAAGAGACTGATCGTGTCGAGCCGGATACGGGCCAGGACTTCGCGGGCGTACGCCTCCGCCGGGAAGTTCGACCAGCTGATGGACAATCGGAACGTGTGCTCGTCGTCGGCGTAGGCGCGCGCGTACGGGAGCGCCGCCGCGCCCCCGATCTCGCAGATCAGCGGGAGCGTCAGATCGGGCTCGCCCGTCTCCGGCGCGGGCCCGGGCAGCAGGGGCAGGACGAAATCCCCCAACCGGGCCAGCGCCTTCAGCTGGCCGGGGCGTCGAGGGGGCAGCACCGAGACGACCGCCTTCCGCACGCGCGTGTGGAGCCCCTCCGAGAGCCAGGCCGCGTGCTGGGCGCAGAGGGCCGCCAGGACGTACAGGGTCGTCTTCAGGTCCTTGTCGCGGCTCCCCGAGCCGGCCGCGAGCAGGCCCTCCACCAGAACAGGCAGGTCGCGGCGCGAGCAGTGGCCGGCCGCGAGGAGCAGGACGTCGTGCCACTGCTGCTCGCGCGCGTGCCGCAGCAACTCGGGTACGAGGTCGTCCTCGACGAACTCCTTGGCCGCCAGAAAGTCCTGGAAGGTGCGATGGGCGAACTGGAAGACGGAGTCGGTCCGTTCGTGCAGGAGACCGGTGCGGTTGAGGAGGTGGGTCAGGATCTCCTCGGGCGTGCCCTGGGCCGCGACGCGCGGCATCCCCGGGAGCGTCCGGTTCAGCTGGTGCAGCGCCTGTTCCCGGGTGAACTCCGTCTGCCCGCCCCGGACGAGCCAGGCCGCGAGCCGCTGGAGGAGCTGCTGGTGCTCCTCCACCGACATCCGGATGCCGTCGGGGGCGTCGATCCTGCGCCGGTCGTCCCGGCTGCCGAGCAGCAGCCTCAGGGCGGAGTCGTAGAGCGCCCAGCGCGTCTCGGGCAGGAACCCCTCCCGTAACCGGTGGAGGGCGCAGATGACCGCGCACAGCAGCGGCGTACGGGCCAGGTCCGCCAGGGTCGGGTTGTGGCGGAACTGCTGGAGCAGGTCGCGTTCGAGGGCGTCGAGGGGCTCGTCGTCGGCGTCGAGGCGGGCGGCGTCGTGCCAGGCGGTGACGAACGCCTGGATGTCCTCGTCCCGCAGGGGGAGCAGGGTGAGCTCCTCGAACTCCTCCCCGCCCAGCCAGTCCACCTCGACGGCGAGGGGCCGTACGGTCGCCACGCAGCGGGTACGGGGGTAGCGGGCGAGGAGCCCCGACAGCCAGGTGTGGACGGCCTCGCGGTCCTCCTGGGGCACCTCGTCGAGGCCGTCGACGAGGAGGAGCGCCCGACCCTCGGCGAGGACGCGTCCGGCCCAGCCGTCGGGCGCGGCGTCGACCATCAGGCCCGCCGCTCCCGGGAGTTCGGCGGGGGAGGGGAAGCCGGCCCCGCGGGCGCGGAGGGCGCGCAGGGGGACGACGAACGGCACGAGGCCGTTCAGCTCGGCGAGCCGCGGGCCGAGGGTCCCGGCGGCCGCGTGGGCGGCGAGCCACCAGACCAGGGTGGTCTTGCCCGCGCCCGCGTCCCCGCGGAGCAGGACGCGGGGGCGGGAGGCGAGGAGGTCGTCGATGCGCTGCGGGACGGGAGTGGCGCCCGGGTCCCGTGAGGTGGCCTCCAGGGAGAGGTAGGCGGTGTCCAGGTCCCATTCGGCGGCCCGCCGGCCGAGTTCGTCGAGGCCGAAGATCCGTGTACGGCGGTAGGCGGCGGCGACGGCCTCTCCGTACTCCTGCTCGTAGGGCGCGTCGGTCGAGGAGTGGTGGGTGAGGGCGGCGAGCGAGGGGAAGGCGAGGCCGGTGGCCTGGGAGTAGGCGCTGCGGAACTCGGTGTCGGCGGCGAGCGCGCTCAGGGGCACGCACTCCACCCGCCGGTGCCCACGGCCCCGCGGGACCTCGCGCACGATCCCGAGCAGCTCGGCACCGGCGAAGACGGGCCCGCCGGAGAGCCCGGCGAGCGGTGAATTCTTGTCGGTGGGCTCGGTGGCCGGGGGCGCGTCGAGCTCGACGACCATCGTGCGGCGGATGAGCCCGGCGAGGGGGAGCAGGGTGCCGCGGTACTGGTCGCTCTCCAGCTTGCGCCCGTCCTCGTACCGCTGGACCTGCGGAAACCCGAGGATCTCGCAGCCGGGCACGGGCCGGTCGGTGGCCACCCGGCCGAGCTCGGTGAGGTTGCGCGTGCCGGTCAGGCTCTCCCGGGCCTGGAGGAGCGCCGCGTCGAGCCGCTGGTCCGACCAGACCACCTGGCAGAGGACGGACTCGCTCCGGCCGGGTAAGGACACCCAGGCGGAGTGGGCGGACCGGAGGACATGGGCGCTGGTGAGAACGGTCTGGGTGGTG
The DNA here is from genome assembly GCF_040638605.1 of Streptomyces sp. NPDC026092. Classification (NCBI taxonomy): domain Bacteria; kingdom Bacillati; phylum Actinomycetota; class Actinomycetes; order Kitasatosporales; family Streptomycetaceae; genus Streptomyces; species Streptomyces sp. NPDC026092. The sequence goes on along the minus strand of NZ_JBEZYN010000025.1, from coordinate 31,134 downwards.
AGCAGGACGCCGCTGCCCTGGGTGCCGTGCGGCTCGGAACGGACGACGACGGGCGCCCGCAAGGTGGGACGGGAGTGCCTGGTCATCGATCCGCGGGACCCGAGCCGAAGTCGGAGGTGTCACCCGCGTCGTCGTTCCCGACGAGCCAGGGGCCGTTGGTGGTGGCGTCGCGCGGCTTGAGCGTGAAGGAGACGCGGTGCGTCTCGCCCCGCGTCCGGGAGGCATCGGCCCCGGCCTCGACGACCCAGGCCTTGACCTTGGCGCCGCCCTTCACCTCCTTGCGGAGTTCGATCGTGAACTCCATCTCGATGTCCCCCACTTCGAAGGCGACGGGCTTCCCGGTGGCACGGCCGGCGGCCTCGATCAACTGATCGCGTACGGACTCGATGGCGTCGGCGAGTTCTATGTCGGTCATGATCGTGAAGGTATCGGGGGTGGGCGGGGGCGGTCAGCTCATGTGCGGACTTGGATGTTGGGGGCGAGGTGTTCCGTGCCGGTGAAAGCGATGCCTCTGCCGCTGATGAGGGTCAGGTGTTGCAGGCCAGCCAGGGGAGCCACGTCCCGCGCCCCATCAAGTGGCCCCTGTCGCAGAGAGAGCATTTCAAGACCGGGAAAGACCTCGGCCACCTTGTCGAAGGGCGCGTCGGCTTCGGCCAGATACAGCCTCAGCTCGTCGATCTGCGGTAGCTGGAGGCGGGCGGGGATGTCGAGGAGCGTCGAGGCCCGCACGTGGAGACTGCGTACTCCGCTGAGGGACGCGATTCCGCGCCAGTCCCGATGTGTCAGCAGGTGAGCCTGCCGGAGGATGATCACCCGCAGCGTCGGGAGCTGGGCGAGCGAGTCGAAACCCTCGTCCGGGGCGACGGAGGCGATGAGACGGTGCAGGCTGTCTGAGTTGAGGCAGGTCGTGGCTGACCACGAGTTCCACTGGGACATGTTCAGGTCCCGTGCCTCGGCGAGCAAGGGAGCGAGCGCCACCAGCCCCTCCTCGGAGAGGGTGGAGCGCAGGTCGAGGCAGGTGGGGCGAAGTCCCAGTCGTGCGAGTTCCGTGGCCTGCTCGTCGGAGCCGACGGTGAAGAACAGGTCGGTCGGGTCGAGGCGGGCGATGACATCGTCGGCGTACGCACGTGTGTCGAACCGGCGCCAGGCCCACATGAGTTGGGAGCGAATCAGGATGTTCGGATGGTCGGCGAACCGGGCTAGGTACGGCAGGGCCGAGTCGGCTTCGATGTGGGAGGCCGTCACCACGGCCATCTGCGCCTCCAGCTCGTTCAGCCCCTCCGGCCCCGGCAGCAGGTCCAGGACCGTCCGGCCCGCCGATGCCAGCTCCCGCGCCTCGTCGGGCCCGGACGGCGGGATGATCGCCGCCGTCCGGCGCAGGACCCGATCCCGGGTCTCCGGTGCCACCTCCGTCGCATGGTCGAGGGCAGTCGCCGCCACGACCAGGATCCGCAGCCGGGTGCGGCGGTCAGGCGCCGCGTCGACCGCGCGCAGCAACTCCTCGAAGATCTCCGCGCATTCGCGCGGGCGCGCGTGGCCGACGGCCATGCGGATGACGTCCTCCCACTGGTCGTCGGCCGCGTGCTGGACCAGGACGCCGATGTCCCAGCGGTCCACGAGGGCCTTCGCCGCGAGGTAGTCCTGGAAGGTGCGGTGCACGAAGTCGACCGTGTCGGCGGTCGGTTCGCGGAGAAGGCCGCTGCGCTGGAGGAGGTGGGTGAAGACCCGGTCCGGGGCGTGCCCGGACGCCTCGGTGATGGCCGGCACCGCCTCCCGTACGACCGATTCCGCGTGCGAACGGTCCATCGTCGTGCGGCCGTTGAGCGTCAGCCAGTACGCGATCCGCTGGATCAGCTGGATCTGCGGGGCCTCGCCCAGCTCGATCCCGTACGGCGTGCCCATGTCCCGCTCGCGGTCCCGGCGGGTGAGGAGCATGGAGAGAGCGGCGTCGTAGAGGGCCTTCCGGCCGCGCGGCAGGAAGCCCCGGCGGCTGCGGTGCAGGGCGCAGATCAGACCGCACATGAGGGGGTTGGTGGCGAGCTGGGCGACGTCGGACGTGGTCCGTAGGGCGTCGAGCAGCGGCTGCTCGTACGGTGCGGCCTCCGGCCCTGCCGCCTGGTGCCAGCGGCGTACGAAGGTGGTGACCTCGGCGGTCGTCATCGGGGCGAGGGTGAGTTCGGCGAAGCCGTCGGCGGTCAGCCAGTCGTCGCGTACGGCGCTGGGCCGGGAAGTCACGAGCCAGCGGTTGCCGTCGTAGGAGTCCAGGAGGTCGCGGAGCCAGCGGCGGGCGCGCTCGCGCTCCGCCTCGGGGATCTCGTCGATGCCGTCGACGAGGACCAGGCCGCGCCCGGCGGCGAGGACACGGTCCGCCCAGCCCTCGGGCGGGGAGAGCGGGCAGTCGACGGCGGAGAGGAAGCGGTCGGGGGTGGGGAGCCGCTCGCCGTGGCGGGTGAGGGTGCGGAGGGGGAGGACGAAGGGGATGCGGTCGCGGAGGTACGCCATGTCGTCCGCGAGGTCCTCGCGGGTGGCCGAGACGGCCAGCCACTGGACGAGCGTGGTCTTCCCGGAGCCGGCGAGGCCGCGGAGAAGCACCTTGTCGTGGCGAGTGAGGGCGAGGTCGGCGCGGCCGCCGGCTGCGGAGCGGACCGCAAGGTCGGCGACGGCGCTTATGGCTTGGCGATGCTCGGCCGCCGCCGTGGTCAGTTCCGACAGCACGGCAGCTGCATCCGGGCCGGTCGGGGCGCCCCCCGCGACAGGTAGCGCGGCGGCACGGTCGGTCAGCTGGGAGAGGCGGTCGCCGGCGGCTGCCAACGCGTCCAGCTCCGTGCGTAACGCTCCCCCGGCCAACGCCCCCGTCGCCTCCAGCGACAGATACGCCACGTCCAGCGGCCACTTCTCCGGAGCCCCCTCCAGGTCCACCCCATAGATCTGAAGGCTCCCGTGCTTCCTCGCGACATGCGCCAGGTACCGCCGCTCGAACTCCGCGTCCCGCGCGTCCACCCGGGGCGTGCGCCGGATGACCTCGTCGACCTTGGCGTTCAGCTCCGCCTGCCCGCGGGTCTGCTCGACCAGGGAGCGGGGCACGAAGGTGGAGCGCTGGGTGAAGAACTCCAGGATGTGGACGCAGGCCCACTCCGTCAGCGAGCCGAGGAAGTGGACGGAGTCCGTCGACAGGCCGTCCGGGGCCGGGGCCGCCGCGCGCAGGCGCTTGGCAAGGGCCGTGGTGCCCAGGTGGACGGCCTGGACGTCGTCCATGTCGAGGTCGCCGAGCGCGAGCAGGGTCGCGGCCAGGGTGTCGGTGAGGGCCTCGGTCTCGTCCGCCGGGAACGGCGGCTCGCCGGGGCCCGCCACCGCGCGCTCGACGAGCGTCGCCGCGAGCTTGCGGACGTCCTTCTCCGTCAGCGTGCGCCTCTCGCCGCGGAAGGAGACCAGCCCCGAGAGCCGGATGCGCCGGGCCGCGCCCGGCAGGCCGGCTCCCGGACCGTCGCTGACCAGCAGTTTCTTCAGGATCGGGGCCATCGCCGCGGAGGCGAGGCGCGTGCCGATGACTGACGGATCCATTGGTGTCCCCCTTTGGTGCCCGACGGCGTCAGCGTAGTCCCGGACGTGATCCAGAAGGCCTCGGTTGCGTGACCCAGGTCCCATTGGCGGGGGCGGCGCCGTGACAAGGCGCACAGGCGTTTCGAGGGGTACTAGACGGAATAGTGGTGGCGTTTGGTGCTCTTTCGGGACGTTCAGGGCGCCGACCCCGGGACTTTGGTCCCGAGGCCACCCGAACCGTGCGCGGAGGGGCCTGATGGACGGTTTCGGGCGAGTCCGACGTGCGGATAAACCAGTTCTCTTGTGTCGGTATGTCCGATTCCGAAGGTGCGGCCCCGGCTCGTCAAGGGCTGAACTTCCCCGTCCGCCGCTACGACGCAATGTCGTAGATGGGGTGGTTTACGCCGGATGGGGGTCCGGGTTACCAAGGATGAGCAAGCCCGCCCGGCGCACCGCTCGCGTCGGGTCCCTTTCTGTCCGGAGGTTTTCCCCCGTATGTCGAAGCGCGTTATGAACCCCGCCGCCCGAGTCACCGCCGTCGCTCTCGCCACCGCGGGTCTGGGAGTGTCGCTGGTCGCCGGAGCAGGGTCCGCCTTCGCCGCCGAGGGCAAGGCCCCGATCGCGACTGCCGCGACCGGTGCGTCCGCTGCCGTCGCCGCGCAGGCCGACGCCCAGGCTCACGCCGCCACCGCCCAGCTCGCGGCCGCCCAGAAGGCCGCCGCCGCGAAGAAGGCGGCCGTCGCCAAGGTGGTCAAGGTCAAGGCCGCGCCGGTCGCCGCCAAGAAGGCCCCCTCCTGGGTCAAGCCGGTCGGCGGCTACACCCTGAGCGCCAGCTTCAACCAGGGCGGCGCCATGTGGGCCCACAAGCACTCCGGCCAGGACTTCGCCGTCCCGACCGGCACCCCGGTCAAGGCCGCCGGCGCCGGCACCGTCGTGAAGGCCGGCCCGAACGGCGGCGGCGACGGCCCCGCGTACGGCAACGCCATCGTCGTCAAGCACGCCAACGGCAAGTACTCGCAGTACGCGCACCTGTCGAAGATCCAGGTCCACGTCGGCCAGAAGGTCGGCGCCGGCCAGAAGATCGCCCTGTCCGGCAACACCGGCAACTCTTCCGGCCCGCACCTGCACTTCGAGATCCGTACGACCCCGAACTACGGCTCCGCCCTCAACCCGGCCGCGTTCCTGCGTTCGGTGGGCGTCACCATCTGACATACAGACTGTGATCAGGCGTGATGCGCCTGGCTCAGCAGATCGAGGGCGACCTCGAGGACGGCTTCGTGCTTCTCCTCGGTGTCGCCCTCGACGTTCTGCATGAAGAAGGTGCCCGCGTGCAGCGTGAAGATCGCGCTCACGCACCTCACCCGGTCGACCATCGCGAAGTCCGGCTCCTGCACCAGGCCCGTCAGCTCGATCATGCGCTCCTTGAACGTGAGTCCGATGCTGAGCTCCCGTACCGTGGCCTGGTTCTCCTGCATGAAGCGGAAGAGCGGGGCCGCGTCGAGGAGCGCGTGCTGGTAGCGGCGCAGTACCTCCTGGCGGGTCTCCAGCGTGCGCGGCTGGGTCCGCGCCCACTCGATCAGCTCGTCCATGGGGCGGGTGAGGTCCTGGAAGAGCCCGATGAGGATGTCTTCCTTGGTCTTGAAGTGGTAGTACAGCGCCGCCTTCGTGACGTCGAGACGCTCGGCGATCTCCCGCAGCGAGGTCTTCTCGTACCCCTGTTCGGCGAAGAGTTCGAGCGCCACGTCCTGGATGCGCTGGCGGGTGTTGCCTCTGGCCATGGTCTGCTCGCTCCCACACGCTCTTACTTACTTGACGCCCGGCTAGTTACGGGTCTACCTTCCCCAGTGTAGTAACTAGCCGGTCGGCAAGTAAGCACCCCGGCGGGCGTCGGTAGCACCCGGCGGGCGTCGGGAGCAGGGGACACGGGAGCAGCGGACGACATGACCACCACACCAGAAGCCAAGACGGCGCCGGAGACGGAGCAGCCGCGCAGCGTCCGCGTCGTCCTCCTCGCCCTGATGATCGCGATGCTGCTCGCGATGCTCGACAACATGATCATCGGCACCGCGATGCCGACCATCGTCGGCGAGCTCGGCGGCCTCGCGCACCTCTCCTGGGTCGTGACCGCCTACACCCTGGCCACCGCCGCCTCCACCCCGATCTGGGGCAAGCTCGGCGACATGTTCGGCCGCAAGAGCGTCTTCCTCACCTCGATCGTGATCTTCCTGGTCGGCTCGGCGCTCAGCGGCATGGCCCAGGACATGGGCCAGCTCATCGGCTTCCGCGCCGTCCAGGGCCTGGGCGCCGGCGGTCTGATGGTCGGCGTCATGGCGATCATCGGCGACCTGATCCCGCCCCGTGAGCGCGGCAAGTACCAGGGCATGATGGCCGGCGTGATGGCCCTCGCCATGATCGGCGGACCGCTGGTCGGCGGCACCATCACCGACCACTGGGGCTGGCGCTGGTCCTTCTACATCAACCTGCCGCTCGGCGCCGTCGCCCTCGCGATGGTCACCGCCGTGCTCCACCTGCCGAAGAAGGAGCGCGACCGCTCCACCCGGATCGACTTCCTCGGCGCCGGGCTGCTGACCGTCGGCATCACCGCGATCGTCCTGGTCACCACCTGGGGCGGTACGGAGTACGCCTGGGGCTCCGCGACCATCGTCGGCCTCTCGGTCACCGGTGTCCTCGCGCTCGCCGCGTTCCTCTGGGCCGAGACCCGCGCCGCCGACCCGGTCGTCCCGCTGCACATCTTCCGCAGCCGCAACTTCACCCTCATGTCGGTGATCGGCTTCCTCACCGGCTTCGTGATGTTCGGCGCGGTCCTCTTCCTGCCGCTCTTCCAGCAGTCCGTCCAGGGCGCCTCCGCGACCAACTCCGGTCTGCTGCTCCTGCCGATGCTCCTCGCGATGATGGTCGTCTCGCTGATCTCCGGCCGGATCACCACCAACAGCGGCAAGTACAAGATCTTCCCGATCATCGGTACGGCCCTGATGGTGATCGGCCTGTTCCTGCTCGCGCAGATGGACACCGACACCTCCCGCCTGACCTCCGGCGTCTACATGGCGGTGCTCGGCGCCGGCATGGGCTTCCTGATGCAGATCACGATGCTCGTCGCGCAGAACAGCGTCGAGATGAAGGACATGGGCGTCGCCTCCTCCTCGACCACGCTCTTCCGCACCCTCGGCTCCTCCTTCGGCGTCGCGATCATGGGCGCGCTCTTCACGAGCCGGGTCCAGGACGAGATGGCGTCGCGCGGCGGCTCGGAGCTGACCCAGCAGTCCGCCCAGCTCGACGCGGCCTCCCTCGCGAAGCTGCCGGAGGCGCTGCGCGAGGCGTACCAGCACGCGGTGGCCGCCGGTACGCACTCGGCCTTCCTGGTCGGCGCGGCGATCGCGGTCGTCGGCTTCGTCCTCGCCTTCCTGGTCAAGGAGGTCGCCCTGCGCGGCGCCGGACCGGAGGCGAAGAAGCCGCAGGCCACGGACGGCGAACAGGCGAAGGTCGCCGAGACGGTCTGACGAAGGCTGTACATAGGGGAGGGCCCCGGCACACCACAGGTGCCGGGGCCCTCTCACGCGTCTACAGTCGTCAGTCCGCGAAGTTGATCATCGGGAAGCTCCCCGTGTTCGTCGGCGCGTGGTCCGGCAGCCAGAGCACCGCGATCGCGCCGCCCGCCCCCCGCGGCGTGCCCTCCGGAGCCGCGTTGCGGAAGGTCAGCCGGGCCCCGAGGACCCGGGCCTGCCCCGCCGCGATCGTCAGGCCGAGCCCGTGGCCGTGCCCCGCGCGGTCGCTCGCACCGGTACGGAACCGGCTCGGGCCCTCGCGCAGCAGCGCCTCGGGGAAGCCGGGGCCGTGGTCCCGGACCCGTACCACCCGGCCCTCGACCGTGACCTCGACCGGCCGCGCGGGCCCGTCCGCCCCCGCCGGGGGCTTGCCGTGCTTGGCCGCGTTGGCCAGCAGGTTGCCGAGGATCCGCTCCAGGCGCCGGGGGTCCGTGCTCACCCAGGACTCGTGCACCACGTGCACGACCGCCTCCGGGTCGAGCGCCCGCACCCGGCGCTCCACGAACTCCCCGAGGGCGATCTCCTGGAGCTCGGCGCGCTCCGAGGCGCTGTCGAGGCGGGCGACCTCCAGGACGTCCTCGACCAGCGTGCGCATGGCCTGCGCCCGGTCCCGTACGAGTTCGGTGGGGCGCCCCGGAGGCAGCAGCTCCGCCGCCGTGAGCAGCCCGGTCACCGGGGTGCGCAGCTCGTGCGCGATGTCGGCGGTGACCCGGCGCTCGGCCTCGATCCGCTCCTGGAGCGCGTCGGTCAGAGCGTCCACGGCCCGGGCCAGCTCGTCGGTCTCGTCGCGGACGACTCCGCCGATCGCGTCCCGTACCCGTACGTCCGTATTGCCCTGCGCGACCCGGCCGGCCGCGGCGGCGGCCTTGCGGAGCCGGCGCGAGAGCTGGCCGCCGATGAGCACACCGAGCGCGCAGCCGCCGAAGACGACGGAGACGGAGCCGATGATCAGGGCGCGGTCGAGATCCTTCATGATCGCCGCGCTGCGGTCGGCGAACGGGATGTGCAGGGACAGCACGTCGCCGTTGGCGAGCGGCACGGCCGCCCAGACGTCCGGCGGACCGCCGTGGCTGTGCTCCTGGACGAACGTGCCGCGCCGCTTGTCGCGCATCAGCTGGTCGAGCTGGGGCGGCAGCATCGGGTCGTTGATCTTGGTGCCGAACCGGGGCTCCTTCGGCTTGGAGCTCTCGTACATCCGCTGCGCGAAGAGGAGCCGCTCCATCTGCACCTCGCGCGCGTTGTCGAGCATCGAGACGCGCGCCGAGTTGTGGACGACCAGGCTGAGCGTGACCGCGATGAGCGCGCCGACGGCCGCGATGGCGACGGCGATCTTCCAGCGCACACCGGTACGGAGGGCCGGCGGCCTCACCTGCCGACCTGCTTCTCACACATCGGCGGAGGTCATCCTTTGCGTCATCCCCTGCGTCATCCCTTGAGCTTGTAGCCGAAGCCGCGGACCGTCTCGATCCGGTCCTGGCCGATCTTGGTGCGCAGCCGCTGCACATGGACGTCCACCACCCGGGTGTCGCCGCCCCAGCCGTAGTCCCAGACCCGCTCCAGGAGCTTGTCCCGCGACAGGACCGTGCCCGGCGCGGACGAGAACTCGAGTAGCAGCCGCATCTCCGTCGGCGTCAGGCCCACGGGCGCGCCGCCCCTGCGGACCTCCATGCCCTCGGTGTCGACCTCCAGGTCCCCGAAGACCAGCAGGCCGCCCTCCGGCCCGTCGTCCTCGCCCGCGTCGCCGGGCGCCGGGCCGCCGGCGTGGCCGAAGCGGCGCAGCACGGCCCGGATCCGGGCCACGAGCACGGAACCGTCGAAGGGCTTGGTCACATAGTCGTCGGCCCCGGCCTCCAGGCCGAGGACGACGTCGATGGAGTCGGCGCGCGCGGAGAGCATGATCACGGGCACGGTCGACTCGTCGCGGATGCGGCGGCACAGGCTCACGCCGTCCATGCCGGGCAGCATCACGTCGAGCAGCGCGATGTCGGGGCGGTCCGCCCGGAACGCCTCCAGGCCCGACAGGCCGTCGGGCATGGCGGTCACCACGAAGCCGTCCCGCTCCAGCGCCAGCTGGGTGGCTTCGCGGATGACGTCGTCGTCCTCGACGAACAGCACATGGGTCTCGGCCATCGCGCGCCCTCTCACTTCACGTTCTCGTCCCACCGCGGCTCTTGTTCCACCGCGGCTCCCGTTCAACCGGGCTCTCGTTCAGCTGCCGCTCGGCTCGGGCGTCGGCGGGACGTCGAGCCCCCCGTCGCCGACCGCGCGGCTGTAGTCGTTGTGCACCCAGTCGTGCTGGGTGAACTTGCTGCCCGACCAGCGGTACGTGATCACGTCCTCGCCGGAGGGGTAGGCCACCGGGTCGCCCTTCGCGTACACCTGCTTGGTCACGACCAGGTCGCCCCGGTCGATCGTGGCGTACACGGCCGCGTCCTCGACCATGTAGACGTTCTTGTAGCCGTCGCCGTTCTCGCGGTACACGAACGTGCCGATACCGACGGCGTCACCGCAGGTCATCACGTTGACGACGACATCGGGCGAAGTCCCGTTCGTCAGGTTCCCGTACGAGGTGTCCACGGGGTACTGGTCGGCGACGCAGGGCTTCAGATCGTCCTTCAGCCGCGAGCCGATCTTCGGGTCGGCCTTGAGCAGCGCGATCGGGTCGACCCGCTTGGCGGGCATCTGACCGGAGGAGGGGGAGGGGGAGGTCGGCGCGGGGACGGCCGAGGCCACCTCGTCCGTACGGGCGGCGCCCTCGTCCCGGGAGCCCGTACCGCCGGTGGAGCAGGCGGTCATGAGCACGGCGACGGCGGCGAGCACGGCCACCGCCGTGATGCTCGCCGCCGTGAAGGTCCGGCGGCGCGGGCCGCCGGGCCCGTCGTCGCCGTCGATTCTGGCGCCTAGGCCGCGCACCGGTCCTGCCCCCGTTCGTGACGTCGTACGGTCGAGCGCTCCAGAGCACGGGCGTCCTCGACGCCACGGCTCTCCAGTTCCTGGCGCAGTCGGGCCAGGGCGCGGTGGAGCGTGGACTTCACCGTACCCGTCGACATGCCGAGCGCGGCGGCCGTCTCCTCCGTGCTCATCTGTTCCCAGTGCCGCAGGACGACGACGCTGCGCTGCTTCGGGGCGAGTACCTTGAGGATGTCCATGAGGAGCGCGCGGTCGGCGTGCTGCTCGGTGGCGTCGTCGACGGACGCGTCGGGCAGCTGCTCGGTGGGGACCTCGTCGAGCTTGCGCGCCCGCCACCACTCGGTCCGGGTGTTGATCATCACCCGGCGGAGGTAGGCGTCGGCGAGCGACTTGTCCGCGATGCCGTCCCAGCGGCCGTACGTCCGGACGAGAGCGGTCTGGAGGAGGTCCTGGGCGTCGACCGGGTCGGGCACGAGCCGGCGGGCACTGCGCAGCAGCGCGTCCTGCCGAGTCCGTACGTACTCCTCGAAGTCGAGCACCTCGCCGTGCGACATACCGACCGCCTCCATCCCCGTGACCAGCTCGTTTGCTTGACGTCGATGACGCTACGGAGCTGTTGTCACGAGGTTGTGCGCCCCAGCCGTCGGCGGACGCACGGCTGTCCATCGGTTGTGTAACAGGGCGCTGGAGTGGGTATAGGGCGGGGCTCGGCGGGGTGGGTGCGGGGTGGGTCCCGGGTTCGGGTGCCGCCTGTTCGTGTTGAGCCGGTTCGACCGCGTCCCGGCCCGCGCGGAGGCACGGGCCCGCTCCGGCCTCACCCCTGCGGCAGGCGGTACTCCGCGTTCTCCAGGGGCTCCACCAGGCCGTCCGCGACCAGGCCGTCGAGGGCGCGGGCGCGCTGCACCGGCTCGTCCCAGACCGCGTCGAGGGCGGCCTGTGACACAGGGCCCGCCGAGTCCCGCAGCACGGCGAGCAGGCGGCCGCGCACCTGGCGGTCGGTGCCCGCGTACGTCTGTCCGCGCCGGGGCGGCCCGTCGTGAGCGGGCTTTCCGGCCAGTCGCCACGCGCACCGGTCGGCGATCGGGCACCGCGCGCAGTCCTCGTTCTTCGCCGTGCACACCAGCGCGCCCAGCTCCATCGAGGCCGCCGCCCAGCGCGCCGCCGTGCCCTCGTCCTCGGGGAGCAGCTCCCGGGCGAGCCTGCGTTCGGCGGCGGTCGTGGCGTTCGGCGGGTACTGCACGCCGGTCGCCGCCCGCGCGAAGACCCGGCGCACGTTCGTGTCGAGGACCGGATACCGCTGCCCGTACGCGAACGAGGCCACCGCCGCCGCCGTGTACTCCCCGATCCCGGGCAGCGCGAGCAGCGCCGCGTGCTCGCGCGGCACATCGCCGCCGTGCCGCTCCGTTATGGCCACCGCCGCCGCGTGCAGCCGCAGCGCGCGGCGCGGGTAGCCGAGCCGGCCCCAGGCGCGGACGGCCTCGCCCGGCGCGTCGGCGGCCAGGTCGGCCGGGCGCGGCCAGCGCGCCAGCCACTGCTCGTACACCGGCAGGACCCGGACGACCGGGGTCTGCTGGAGCATGAACTCGCTGACCATCACGGACCACGCCCCCGCCTCGGGGCGCCGCCAGGGCAGGTCGCGGGCGTGCCGGTCGAACCAGGCGAGGACGGGCCCGTGCAGCGCGGCGGGCGCCGCGCCGGCCGGGGCTTCGAACGCGGTCGACACGGAGGCCGCCACGGCGGTGGAAACGGCTGTGGACGCGGGGGAGGAGGCATCGGTGGAAGTCATCGCACTCCGATCCTGGCACGTCCGGCACACGTCCGACGCCCGCCCCACGCGCGTTCAGTACGCGCCGTGGCGTACGCCCCCGGGGCGCGGGGAGGCATGCGAGCGCGGCCCGCGCCCCGCGCACCACACCACGGCGCCGTTCCGGCTCGATCGCGCCGTCTCCACCAGCGCCCGGACCGGCCGGTTCGCCCCCTTGACGACCAGGAACGCGACCGCCCCGCCGACCATCAGGCCGACGACCACGTCGTGCGGGTAGTGGACGCCCACGAAGACCCGGGAGAACGCCATGAGCAGCGCCATCGGCACGGTCAGCCACACGAGCCCGCGCCAGGACAGCGCGAGCGCCACGGCCGCCGCCCCCGCGATGGCGGCGTGGTTGCTGGGGAAGGACCAGTCGCCGGTCGGCGGGCACGGCACGAGCGAGGCGGGCGCGCCGACGACCGCCCGGCACGGACGCTCCTCGTCCACCACCGACTTGAGCGCCTCGCTCACCACGTACCCGAAGGCCGTCGCGAGCGGGGCGAGCAGCGCGAGCGCCATCGCGCCGCCCTGCGCGGACCTGGCGCGCCACCAGCCGGCCAGGAACAGCACGCCGAAGAGGAGCAGCCCGGCCTCCGTCCACACCTCGGCGAGCAGCCGGAACCAGTGCGGGGTGGAGTGGGCGAAGTCCGTGACGTCGCGATAGAGATCGTCGGAGACGGTGTCGAGGGTGTCCATGGCAGGCGACGCTAGGCGCCGGCCGATGCCCTCCACCCGGGCCGAAGGACCACGACCACCCCTGACGAAAGTGGGGTGGATGTGATCATCGGCAAAACTTGATGCCTGGGGCGGCGGGTGGGGCGGGAGTTGGCGCCGATCTCTCGTAAGGTTCGTGGCGTGGGATCACTGCGCAATCCGGTCGGGCCGCTTCCCTCCTCCATCTACTGGCGACGGAGGGCGGTCGCGCTGTGCCTGATCGCCCTCGTGGCACTGGTCGCCCTCTGGGTCGTCACCTCCGGTGGCGGCGGCGGGAAGAAGGGCAACGACGCCGCCAACGGCTCTTCTCCCGCGCCCTCGATCACCCCCGGGCCGTCCGGCTCCGGTCCTGCGATCAGCCAACACCCGGGCGGCCGCGACGAGTCGGGCGACTCCGGTGACAACTCCGGTGGCGACGGCGGTACGGACGCGGGGGCGAGCGCCGGTACGAGCACGGGCGCGGACGCCGGCGCCGAGGGCGGCGGCAAGAACGGCGACACCGACGGCGGGGGCGGCGACGGCGGTGCGGGTACGGGCGCGGGGCAGCAGGTTCCGGCCAATTCTCCGCTGCCGAACTGCGCCCCCGGCGCACTCCAGTTGACCCTGCGCAGCGCCAAGGTCTCGTACGCGCCGGGCGAGAAGCCGCGCTTCCAGCTGGTCGCCAAGAACACCTCGGCCACCGAGTGCAAGGCCGATTTCGGCCCGAAGAGCGCGGTCCTGACGATCAGTGACAACAAGGACGACGAGGTCTGGTCCTCGCAGGACTGCCCGCGCCCGGCCGACGCCGTCCTGCTCCGGATCCCGGCGGGCTCCACGATCACGCACACCGTGGAGTGGGACCGCGCCCGGAGCGCCCCGCAGTGCGCCACGCCCCCGGCGGGCCCGGTGGGGCCGGGAACGTACCTGGCGGAGGCGGCCGTGCCGGGCGTGAAGGTGACTCCGGCCGTGTTCACGCTGGCGAAGGACTGACGCCACGCGGAAGGGGCGGTACGGGATCCGATCCCGTACCGCCCCTTCCGCGTGCTGTGCGCGCCCTTAGGCCTGCGCGCTCCTAGACGTACCGCTCCAGGATCGAGGACTCCGCGAGCCGGGAGAGGCCCTCGCGGACGCTGCGCGCCCGCGCCTCGCCGACGCCGTCGACGGTCTGGAGGTCGTCCACGCTGGCCGCGAGCAGCTTCTGCAGGCCGCCGAAGTGCTCCACGAGCCGCTCGATGATCGCGCCGGGCAGCCGCGGGACCTTGGCGAGGAGCCGGTAGCCGCGCGGCGAGACCGCGGAGTCGAGGGTCTCGGGGGAGCCGCTGTAGCCCAGGGCGCGGGCCACGATGGGCAGTTCGAGCAGCTCGGCGTGGGAGAGCGCGTCGAGCTCGGTGAGCGCCTCCGCGACCGTGCGCGAGCGCTTGGCCGTCGGCTCCGGCACGTAGTCCCGGACGACGAGCTCGCGCTCGGGCTCCACGCCCGCGATCAACTCGTCCAGCTGGAGCGAGAGAAGCCGGCCGTCGGTGCCGAGCTCGACGACGTACTCGGCGATCTCGGTGGCGATCCGGCGGACCATCTCCAGGCGCTGGGCGACGGCCGTGACGTCCCGGACGGTCACCAGGTCCTCGATCTCCAGGGCGGAGAGCGTGCCGGCGACCTCGTCGAGCCGGAGCTTGTACCGCTCCAGGGTCGCGAGGGCCTGGTTGGCCCGGGAGAGGATCGCGGCGGACTCCTCCAGGACGCGGCGCTCACCGTTCACGTAGATCGCGATGAGCCGCATCGACTGGGAGACCGAGACGACCGGGAAGTTGCACTGCTTGGAGACCCGGTCCGCCGTGCGGTGGCGGGTGCCGGTCTCCTCGGTGTGGATGGAGGCGTCCGGAACGAGCTGGACACCGGCCCGGTGGATCTTGGAGATGTCCTTGTCGAGGACGAGCCCGCCGTCGAGCTTGCACAGCTCGCGCAGGCGCGTCGCCGTGAACTCCACGTCGAGCACGAAGCCGCCGGTGCACATCGAGTCCACCGTCTTGTCCATGCCGAGCACGATCAGACCACCGGTGTTGCCCCGCAGAACGCGCTCGAGGCCGTCACGCAGTGCGGTGCCGGGAGCGACCGCGCTGAGGGCCGCGCGCATCAGCGCTTCGTTCCCGTCCTTGGCTGCCACTGCTCTCCTCCGGCTCGTACGGATGGGCGAGACCAGGGCAAAGTCTAGCGACACCGCCCCGCGCGGGATTCGCACACCGTTTGCACCCGTCCGTCAGGACCCCTCCGCGGGCCGCCTTCCCCGCGGCAGCACCCTCAGCGCGTCGCCCATGTCGGCCACCTCCGTGACCTTCATTCCCGCCGGGATCTTCCCCGGATCGGTGGGAACCAATGCGTGGGTGAAGCCCAGGCGGTGCGCCTCCGCGAGCCGCCGCTGCACGCCCGTCACCCGCCGGACCTCGCCCGCGAGGCCCACCTCGCCGATCGCGACGAGGTTCTTCGGGAGGGGCGTGTCGCTGGCGGCGGAGGCCAGCGCGAGCGCGATGGCCAGGTCGGCGGCGGGCTCGGAGAGCTTCACACCGCCCACCGTCGCCGAGTAGATGTCCCGCTTGCCCAGCGCGGTGATCCGGCCGCGCTGCTCCAGGACGGCCAGCATCATCGAGACCCGGGAGGTCTCCAGGCCCGAGGTGGTCCGCCGGGGCGAGGGGATCTGGGAGTCGACGGTCAGCGCCTGCACCTCGGCCACCAGCGGCCGGCGGCCCTCCAGGGTGACCGTCAGACACGTGCCGGGCACGGCCACGTCGCGCCGGGTCAGGAAGAGGCCCGAGGGGTCGGCCAGGCCCGTGATGCCCTCGTCGTGCAGCTCGAAGCAGCCGACCTCGTCCGTCGCCCCGTACCGGTTCTTCACGCCCCGGACCAGGCGCAGGCGCGCGTGCCGGTCGCCCTCGAAGCTCAGGACGACGTCGACCAGGTGCTCCAGGAGGCGGGGCCCCGCGATGGCGCCGTCCTTGGTGACGTGGCCCACGAGGAGCGTGGACATGCCCCGCTCCTTGGAGGCCCGGATCAGGGCCCCGGCGACCTCGCGCACCTGGGCCATGCCGCCCGGCGCCCCGTCGATCTCCGGGGAGGCGACGGTCTGCACCGAGTCCATGATCAGCAGGGACGGCTTCACGGCGTCGAGGTGCCCGAGCACGGCGGACAGGTCGGTCTCGGCGGCCAGGTACAGGTGCTCGCTCAGCGCGTTGATCCGGTCGGCCCGCATCCGGACCTGGCTCGCGGACTCCTCACCGGTCACGTACAGCGTGCGGTGCTCGTCGCTGGCCGCCTTCGCGGCGACGTCGAGCAGCAGCGTGGACTTGCCGACGCCGGGCTCGCCCGCGAGCAGGACGACCGCGCCGGGCACCAGTCCGCCGCCCAGGACCCGGTCCAGCTCGTCCACGCCCGTGGAGCGCGCGGTGGCCTGGCGGCCGTCGACCTGGCCGATGGGAAGCGCGGCGGTGGAGACCCGGCCGGCGGCGGTGGTGCGGACGGCGGGCGCGCCGTACTCCTCGACCGTCCCCCAGGCCTGGCACTCGGGGCAACGGCCGAGCCATTTGGCGGTCGTCCAACCGCACTCGGTGCAGCGGTAGGACGGCCGGTCCTTGGCGGATTTCGTACGGGCAGCCATGCGCCACACCGTAGCCGCCCCCACTGACAGCGGACGCGGAGCCGGGAGCGGGGGCGGTCCGACGGCGGTCCCACGCCGCCCTCGCGGCAGCGGAATGCCGTGTTCGTGTCCCCTTTTGAGGGATACCTTCACCCGTAAGGATTAAAAGAGTTCAAGCGGTACGAAGACCCCGCCCCGCCCTGCCTACGGTCGCCCAGTGACGAGCAGCAGGCTGGAACCCCCCACCCACACCACCGGCGCACACCGGGCGCACCGGCGGGCGGCCGAAAGCCCCCGCACACTCGGCCAGCACCCGCCCGCCCGCTACGAGGCGTATCTGGACGGCCTGTTCACCTACTGCCTCTCGGTGCTCTGCGACCACGACGCCGCGACCGCCGTCCTCGGCGATGTCCTCGCCGTCGCCGAGCGCCACCGCGGGCGCTGCCCGTCCGACGAGGACGGGCGCAGGGCCTGGCTGTACGCGCTCGCCCGCTGGGCCTGTCTGCGCAGCCTCGGCGAGCAGCGCGCCAAGCGGCAGGGCGCGCACACCGGCCGCCCGCCGGTCGCCGCGCCCGAGCCGACCCGGGTCTCCGAGGAGGTCGCCGAGCGACGCCGCGCCGAACTGGCCGTCCTCGCCTGGCCGGAGGCCGCCGGCACCACTCCCGAGCAGCGCGAGGCGCTGGAGCTCGCCGTCCGGCACGGCCTCAGCCACCGCGCGGTCGCCGCCGTGCTCTCCCTCGACCCGCTCGCCGCCCGCGAGCTGCTCTCCTCGGCCGCCTGCGAGGTCGAGCGCACCCGGGCCGCCCTCGCGGTCGTCGAGACCGGCAACTGCCCCACCGTCGCCCGGCTCACCGGCGACCACCAGGTGCTGCTCTCCACGGCCCTGCGCGCCGAGCTCGTCCGCCACGTCGACGACTGCCCGCGCTGCCGCCGGGCCGCCGAGCGGGCGGGTGCGAGCGGCCCGTGGCCCGGCGCGACCACGCCCACCCCGGCCCGGCTCCCGCTGGTCGAGGCGCCCAGGGCGGCCGCGTACGTGGCGATGCTGCACGCCCCACGCGCGCGTGCGGGCGCCCCGCGCTTCGGGCCCGCGGGCTTCCCCCTGGACCCCAAGGACCACGCGGCCCGCCGCGACCGGATGCGGGCCCGCGCGGTGACGACCACCGTCGTGGCCGCCGTCGTCGCGGCCCCCGTCCTCGCCCTCTGGGCCTCGTACCGCAGCGGTCCCGTCGCGGGCGAGGCCCGCGCCGGCGCCCCGGTCAGCGCGAGCGAGGCGGACGAACCGGCGGGCCTCGACGGCTCCCCGTACGACCACTACGAGAACGCGGGCAACGCCCGCACCACCCCCGACCCGCGCTTCACCCAGGGCAGCCGGTCCCCGGACGTCTCGGTCGAGGTGATCAGCCCCGGCGGCCCCGTGGGTCCCTCGGCGCCGGGCGAGGCGAGCCCCGGCCGGATCACGGTCACGGCCCGGGGCAACGGCGACACCACCCTGCTCACCCTCACCGCCTCCGGCGGCTCGCCCGTCTCCTGGGCGCTCTGGTCGGACGCGCCCTGGCTGTACGTGGACCGGGCCTCGGGCACGCTGCGCCCGGGCGAGTCGGTGACGGTACGGATCTCCGTCGACCAGGCGCGCGAACCGGCGGGCGCCTGGTCCGCCCGGGTCGGCGTGAACCCGTCGGGCGCGGTCGTACGGATCGACGGTCGCGGGGCGACCACCCCGGCGCCCCCGACGACGGAGGAGCCCCCGCCGACCACAGAGGAGCCGACGACTCCGCCGCCCACGACGGAGCCCCCGACGACACCCCCGACGACGGAGCCGACGACACCCCCGCCCACCGAGGAGCCGACGACCCCGCCGCCCACGACGGACCCGACCCCGACGACGGAGCCCCCGACGTCCACGGACCCGGGAACCCCGAGCGGCTCGGACTCCCCGCCCGCCTCCTAGGAGCGCGGCGGGTCCGCCGGGTGCGGGGCCAGCAGCGGCAGCTGGGAGGCGAGCCGCGCCTCGCACAGCTCGACCAGCACGTCGTACCCCGCCTTGCCCATCAGCTCGGTCAGCTCCGGCCGGTACGTCACGTACACCGGATCCCCGGCCCCGTGCGCCGAGGTCGCCGACGTGCACCACCAGTGCAGGTCGTGACCGCCCGGGCCCCAGCCCCGCCGGTCGTACTCGCCGATCGACACCTGCAGGATCCGGGTGTCGTCGGGCCGGTCGATCCACTCGTACGTCCGGCGCACCGGCAGCTGCCAGCAGACGTCAGGCTTGGTCTCCAGCGGCTCCTTGCCCTCCTTGAGGGCGAGGATGTGCAGCGAGCAGCCGGCGCCGCCCGCGAACCCGGGCCGGTTCTGGAAGATGCAGGACCCCTTCCAGCGCCGGGTCTGCCGGTCGCCGTCGTCGTCGAGCTGGACCCAGCCCGAGTCCGTACCGACGTCGTGGAACTGCCACAGTTCCGGCGTGAGCCGCTCCACGTACGAGGCGACCCGCTGCTCGTCCTCCTCGTCCGAGAAGTGCGCGCCGAGCGTGCAGCAGCCGTCGTCGGCGCGGCCCGCCTGGATGCCCTGGCAGCCGCTGCCGAAGATGCACGTCCAGCGCGAGGTCAGCCAGGTCAGGTCGCAGCGGAAGATCTGCTCGTCGTCGGCCGGGTCGGGAAACTCGACCCAGGCGCGCGCGAAGTCCAGCCCCTTCTCGTCCGGCTCGCTGCCCACTCCGGACACCGTGCCCTGCTTGATCGTGACCTTGGAGGCCTTCGCGGCTTCCTTCGAGGCCTTGGAGTCCTTGGAGGTCTTGAGGTCCTTGGGGGGCTTGGGAGACTTCGTGGCGCTGTCGCCGCCGCTGTCTTTGCCCGGCTTCGCCTTTTTCGTCTTTGGCACACGCCAAGCGTATGCGCGCGGGCGCAGTAGCGTTCCGTCCATGAGACTCGGAGTCCTCGACGTCGGTTCGAACACAGTGCACCTGCTGGTGGTGGACGCCCACCCCGGCGCCCGCCCGCTGCCCGCCCACTCCCACAAGGCCGACCTGCGGCTGGCGCAGCTCCTCGACGCCGGGGGCGCCATCGCTCCCGGCGGCGTGGAGCTGCTCATCGCGACCGTGCGGGACGCCCTGGCCGCGGCCGAGGACAAGGGCTGCGAGGAGGTCCTGCCGTTCGCGACGTCGGCGGTCCGCGAGGCGACGAACGCCGACGCCGTGCTCGCCCGGGTCAGGGACGAGACCGGTGTCGACCTCCAGGTCCTCACCGGCGAGGAGGAGGCGCGGCTCACCTTCCTGGCCGCACGCCGCTGGTTCGGCTGGTCCGCCGGCAAGCTGCTCCTGCTCGACATCGGTGGCGGCTCGCTGGAGATCGCGTACGGCATCGACGAGGAGCCGGACGCGGCGGTCTCGCTGCCGCTCGGCGCGGGACGGCTCACGTCGGGCTGGCTGCCCGGAGACCCGGCCGAGGAGGCGGACGTACGGGCGCTGCGCCGCCATGTACGCGCCCAGATCGCCCGTACGGTCGGCGAGTTCAGCCGCTTCGGCAAGCCCGACCATGTCGTGGCCACGTCCAAGACCTTCAAGCAGCTCGCCCGGATCGCCGGCGCCCCCGGCTCCGGGGAGGGGCTCTACGTCGACCGCCTGCTGACCCGCAGGTCCCTGGAGGAGTGGGTCCCCAAGCTCGCCGTCATGACCGCCGACCAGCGGGCGGCCCTGCCGGGCGTCTCCGAGGGCCGCGCGCCGCAGCTGCTCGCGGGCGCCCTCGTGGCCGAGGCCGCGATGGACCTCTTCGGCGTCGACGAGCTGGAGATCTGCCCCTGGGCCCTGCGCGAGGGCGTGATCCTGCGCCGCCTGGACCACCTGCCGGAGGAGTAGCCGCCACCACCGGCCGGAGGAGCACCCGCCCCGAACGGCCGCCACGCGCGCGTGAGGCGCCCGGTCCGTCCACGCGCGCGTGCCCCCGGCCCGCCCCCGAGCGACCCGCCCACGCCCCCCACCGTGACCGGAACCACCTCCCCGGTCCCGGCCCCGCCCCGTACCCTGTCCTTCGTGGCAGAACCAGTCGTGCGCATCCCGGATGCGAAGGTCGCGCTGTCGACGGCCTCGGTCTATCCGGAGTCGACGGCGACGGCCTTCGAGATCGCCGCGCGCCTCGGCTACGACGGCGTCGAGATCATGGTGTGGACCGACCCGGTCAGCCAGGACATCGAGGCCCTGCGCCGGCTCTCGGACTACCACCAGGTCCCGATCCTCGCCGTCCACGCGCCCTGCCTCCTGATCACCCAGCGCGTCTGGTCCACCGACCCGTGGGTCAAGCTCCAGCGCGCCCGGTCGGCGGCCGAGCGGCTCGGCGCCTCCACGGTGGTCGTCCACCCGCCGTTCCGCTGGCAGCGCCAGTACGCCCGCGACTTCGTGACCGGGATCTGGCGGATGGCCGACGAGACGGACGTACGGTTCGCCGTCGAGAACATGTACCCCTGGCGGTACAAGGACCGCGAGATGCTCGCGTACGCCCCCGAGTGGGACGTCACCAAGGACGACTACCGCCACTTCACGGTCGACCTCTCGCACACCGCCACCGCCCGCACGGACGCCCTCGCCATGATCGACCGCATGGGCGACCGCCTCGGCCACGTCCACCTCGCCGACGGCAAGGGCTCGGCCAAGGACGAGCACCTCGTGCCCGGCCGCGGCAACCAGCCCTGCGCCGAGCTCCTGGAGCGCCTGGCGCTCACCGGCTTCGACGGTCACGTGGTCATCGAGGTCAACACCCGGCGCGCGATGTCGGCGGCCGAGCGCGAGGCGGACCTCGCGGAGGCCCTCGCCTTCACCCGCCTCCATCTGGCCTCCGCCACGGCCGCGAGCTCGACCGGCTCCGCCAGGTCCACCGGCTCCGGCTCCTCGTCCCGGCCCTCCGGAGCGCCCCGCCCATGACCGGACCGGCCGCCCCGCGCCGTCGCGGCCGTCCCTCCCGTACCGAGGAGGAGAGCGGACCCGGCGCCCGCGAGCGCATCCTGGAGGCCGCCCGCGCCCAGTTCGCCGAGCGCGGCTACGACAAGACCTCCGTGCGCGCCATCGCCAAGGCGGCCGGCGTGGACCCGGCGCTCGTGCACCACTACTTCGGTACGAAGGACGAGGTCTTCGCCGCCTCGATCGAGGTCTCCTTCGAACCCGCCCTCGTCCTCCCCGCGATCCTCGGCGGCCCCCGCGACGGGATCGGCGAGCGCCTCGCCCGCTACTTCATCGGCGTCTGGGAGAACCCGGTCAGCCGCGCCCCGCTCCTCGCGATCGTCCGCTCCGCGCTGACCCACGAGGCGGCGGCGAAGGTGCTGCGCACCTTCGTCCTGCGCCGGCTCCTGGAGCGGATCGCCGCCGACCTCGACGTACCGGACCCGAAGTTCCGCGCGGAACTCGCCGCCTCCCACATGATCGGGATCGCGATCCTGCGGTACGTCATCCAGGTCGAGCCGCTGGCCTCCGCGGACCCGGAGGAGATCGTGGCCCACGTGGCCCCGACCCTCCAGCGCTACCTCACGGAAGCCTGAGCGGACCCTGACCGGGCCCTGACCGGATCCCTCGGGGGAGCCTGACCGAAGGCTGAACAGCGCGTCCGGCATCCGGACACGCCGTCCAGATCTTGGGCGGTCGGCGTACGCTCGTACCAAGCACCCCCATCATCACTGAGCATCACTGAGGAGCGAGCGACGATGCCCGAGCTGAGGTCCCGCACAGTCACCCACGGCCGCAACATGGCGGGCGCACGCGCCCTTATGCGCGCCTCCGGTGTACCCGGCGCGGACATCGGCCGGAAGCCGATCATCGCCGTCGCCAACTCGTTCACCGAGTTCGTCCCCGGCCACACCCACCTCCAGCCGGTCGGCCGGATCGTCTCCGAGGCCATCACGGCGGCCGGAGCCATCCCGCGCGAGTTCAACACGATCGCCGTCGACGACGGCATCGCGATGGGCCACGGCGGCATGCTGTACTCGCTGCCCTCCCGCGACCTGATCGCGGACAGCGTCGAGTACATGGTCGAGGCGCACTGCGCGGACGCCCTGATCTGCATCTCCAACTGCGACAAGATCACCCCGGGCATGCTGAACGCGGCCCTGCGCCTGAACATCCCGACGGTCTTCGTCTCCGGCGGCCCGATGGAGTCCGGCAAGGCCACGCTGGTCGACGGCACGGTCCGTACGCTCGACCTGGTCGACGCGATCTCCGACGCCGTGAACGACAAGATCTCGGACGAGGACATCCTCCGTATCGAGGAGAACGCCTGTCCGACCTGCGGGTCCTGTTCCGGCATGTTCACCGCCAACTCGATGAACTGCCTGACCGAGGCCATCGGCCTCTCCCTCCCCGGCAACGGCTCGGTCCTCGCCACCCACACCGCGCGCAAGGCGCTGTACGAGAACGCGGCCCGCACGGTCGTCGACATCACGCGCCGCTACTACGACGAGGACGACGACTCCGTCCTGCCGCGCTCGATCGCGACCCGCGCGGCCTTCGAGAACGCCATGGCCCTGGACATCGCCATGGGTGGCTCGACCAACACGATCCTGCACCTGCTCGCCGCCGCCCAGGAGGCCGAGCTCGACTACGGCCTCTCCGACATGGACGCGGTCTCGCGCCGCGTGCCGTGCCTGGCCAAGGTCGCCCCGAACGTGGCGCCCGGCGGCACGTACTACATGGAGGACGTCCACCGCGCCGGTGGCATCCCCGCCATCCTCGGCGAGCTGTACCGCGCCGGCCTGCTGAACGAGGACGTCCACACCGTCCACTCCCGCTCCATCAAGGAGTGGCTGGAGACCTGGGACGTGCGCGGCGGCTCCCCGTCCGAGGAGGCCGTCGAGCTGTGGCACGCGGCCCCCGGCTGCGTCCGCTCGGCGACCGCCTTCTCGCAGTCCGAGCGCTGGGACACCCTGGACACGGACGCGGCCGGCGGCTGCATCCGCGACGCGGCCCACGCGTACTCCAAGGACGGCGGCCTCGCGGTCCTGCGCGGCAACCTGGCCGTCGACGGCTGTGTCGTGAAGACGGCCGGCGTGGACGAGTCGATCTGGACCTTCGAGGGCCCGGCCGTCGTCTGCGAGTCGCAGGAGGAGGCCGTCGAGAAGATCCTGAACAAGCAGATCAAGGACGGCGACGTGGTCGTCATCCGCTACGAGGGCCCGCGCGGCGGCCCCGGCATGCAGGAGATGCTCTACCCGACGTCCTTCCTCAAGGGCCGGGGCCTGGGCAAGACCTGCGCGCTGGTGACGGACGGCCGCTTCTCGGGCGGTACGTCGGGCCTGTCGATCGGCCACGCGTCGCCGGAGGCGGCGTCGGGCGGCACGATCGCCCTGGTCGAGGACGGTGACCGGATCCGTATCGACATCCCGAGCCGCGGGATCGAGCTGCTCGTCGACGACGCGACCCTCGCGGCCCGCCGAGAGGCGCTGGGCGGCGTCTACGCCCCGAAGAACCGCGTGCGCAAGGTCTCGGCCGCGCTGCGGGCGTACGCGGCGATGGCGACGAGCGCCGACAAGGGCGCGGTCAGGGACGTGTCGAAGCTCGGCTGACGCGCCACAGCTCGGAAAGACGGAGCGCGGGGAGCGGCCCGAAAGGCCGCTCCCCGCGCTCCTCGCTGTCCGGGGTCACGGGGTCACGGGGTCACGGGGTCACGGGGTTCACCACCCCGCCGGATCCCGCCCGTCCACCGCGAAGACGGACCCGTCGGGCGCGGTCCCGAACACCTTGTCGCCGACGACGACGGGCGCGGGCACCGTTGCCGCGTACCCGAGCCGCCCGTCCCGCAGCCGGGGCCCGGTCTGCCCGAGCAGGGCCCCGCGCCCGGTGTCGACGGCGAGCAACCGCCCGTCGGCCACGGAGAAGTAGAGCCGCCCATCGGGCCCGAGCACGGGCGCCGACATGTTCCCCGTCGCCGTCTCCAGCTCCCAGAGCACCCGCCCGCCGGCGGTGTCCAGCGCGGTGAGGCGGCCGGTGGTGTCAAGGAGGTAGGCGGTGTCGCCGGCCACGACGATCCTCGGGTCGTCCAGCGGGTACGGCAGGGCGGCACGGCGTGCGGAACCGTCGGCCGGGTCGTACCGGACGAGGGCGTCGGTCCGGCTGTCGGCGTTCGACGACCGCAGGAACACCACGCCCTCGCCGCTCGTGCCCACGGGTACGAGGTCGCCCGCGAGCCGCGTCCGCCGGACGACCTCGCCGGTCTCGGGGCGCAGGGCCCCGAGCGTGGTGCGGGCGGCGCCGCCCGTGGTCTCGAAGACGGCGACGAGGCCCGAGCTCTCGTCGTACGGGCCGAAGAGGGGCGCGGTGAAGCCGGCCAGGGCGCGGCGCCAGAGCTGCTTCCCGGTGTCCCCGTCGACGGCCCGGACGGCCGAGGTGGAGGTCGGGTAGAGCAGCGTGTTCCCGGCCGCGTTGGCGCCTTCCTGGCGTGCGGCGGCGCCGGTGTCCCAGACGGGAGCGCCTCGGTCGGCGGAGTACACCCGCAGGGTTCCGTCGTCCGAGACGGCCCCGACCAGGCCGCCGAAGGGGAGGGGGGCCGTGACCTGTGCGCCGGGCGCCCCGGGCCGGGACCAGAGCACGCGGCCGGTGGCGGGGTCGAGCCGGGCGAGCGGGACGCCCCGGGCCGAGCAGTAGAGCGCGTCGGCCGCGGTGACGCACGCCGGGGCGCCGTTCTTCCCCAGCACGGTCTCCCAGCCGTCGAAGGAGGCTGCCTCCCCGACGGGCTGCGACCGGGGCGCAGGGTTGTCGCCGTCCCCCGCGCGCAGGGCCACGAACGCGCCCCCGGCCGCGAGGACCACGAGCGCGGCGGCGACCACGACCGACGGCCGGACCAGCCGCCTCCGCCGGGTGCGCGGCACCGAGGCCCGTACGGGCGTGTCGGCGTCCCACGCCCCCGAAGCGGGTGACGCGTCAGGGAGCGGGTCGGGCAGCGTGAGCGGCCGCCGCTGGGCGGGTATGAACGCCGCCGCCTCGTACGACGGAGGCTGCAGCGCCGCCATGATCTCGGCCGGAGTCGGGCGGTCCGCCGCCTCCTTGGCCAGACACCGCGCGACGAGCGGAGCGAGCGCGTCCGGAACCCCCGTCAGATCCGGCTCGTCGTGGACGACTTGGTACGCCACGATGTACGGGCTGTCCGAGTCGAACGGCCCGTGCCCGGTCGCCGCGTGCACCAGGACGGAGCCGAGCGCGAACACGTCCGCCGCGGGCCCGACCTCGCGGGGCCGCTGGAACTGCTCGGGCGCCATGAACGGCGGCGAGCCGATCAGCTTCCCGGTCTCCGTGTGCAGATCGCTGTCGACCGGCCGGGAGATGCCGAAGTCGATGACCTTCGGCCCGGTGTCGGTCAGCAGCACATTGCTCGGCTTGAGATCCCGGTGCACGACACCGGCCCGGTGGATGTCGCGGAGCGCCTCGGCAAGGCCGGCCGTCAGCCGGCGCAACTCGGCGGGAGAAAGCGGCCCGTTCCGCTTCACCTGGTCGGCGAGCGTCGGACCGGGCACGTAGAGGGTGGCCATCCAAGGGCGCTCGGCGTCGGGATCGGCGTCCACGACGGGTGCGGTGAAGGCGCCGCTCACCCGGCGCGCGGCGGCCACCTCCTGGCGGAAACGCGCCCTGAACTCGGGGTCCTCCGCGTACTGTCCGTGCACCACCTTGACCGCGAGCCGCAGCCCGGAGGCGGAGGTGGCCAGATGCACCACGCCCATGCCGCCCGCGCCGAGGCAGGCCTGGAGACGGTACTCACCCGCGTACTCGGGCTCTTCCGCTTCCCGGTCGGCACCGGTCCTGCGCAACGGCGGCATCGCCCACCCCCGTGTGGTTCCGCTCGACTTCGCGCGCGTGCGCGACGCACGGAGCCTAGTCGATGGCGCACGGGATGTCGGTGGGGCTTGCTAGCCTGCGCGTCGCGGAGAGTGAAAGTCATCGGAGCGCTTTTGCGCCAACGGGGGAGAACACGATGGGCATGGACAAGACCGCAGCCGGAACGGAACAGGCCGGGGTGTCGACGATGGGCGCGGTGCGCTATCCGGTCGCCCCGGGCTACCGCGTGAACGTGCGCTCGGGCCCGGGCACGCAGCACCGCATCGTGCGGACGCTCGCCCTGGACGTCCGGGTGCCGATCCTCTGCCAGACGACGGGCGAACGCGTCAGCGGCCCGTACGGCACGACGAACATCTGGGACAACATCGCGGCCGGTGAGTTCATCTCGGACGCGTACGTGAAGACGGGCAGCGACGGCTTCGTCGCCAAGCGCTGCGGCTGACGCCTTCCGTCCCCTCTTCCTGGGGATCCGGGATAATCGACACGTGAGCGACGAAGACCAGACCGCCAAGCCGACCGACACCGGCGCCGCAGGCACCGCTGCTGTTCCCGCGGGGCCGCAGCCCGAGGAGATCCGTTTCTTCGGGACGACCTGGGTGGAGCACGACGGGCAGTACGGGCTCCGCCGCGCCGGCGTCGCCCTCGGGGCGCTCGTCGCCGCCGCGGCGGGCTGCTTCGTCCTGCGCTTCGCCTACCAGGGCCTGGAGATCGCCGAGGTCGGCGGCTTCGTGAACATGCTCGTGGTGCTGATGTTCGCGATCTGCAGCGCCATCGCCTTCCGCAAGACCTGGGAGGGCTTCGTCCGCCGCCCGGCCGACCCGGCCCGCGAGGACTCGCTGCGCAGCCTCAAGATGATCGGCTTCATCGGCTCCCTCCTCGCCTACTTCTTCCGCTGTTTCATCGAGGCGCCGGGCGAGAAGCTGCGCCGCACCGAGTACGAGACGGCCCGCAAGCAGTACGAGAAGCGCCGAGGCACCCGTACGGGCAACCCGGCGGCCCGAAAGAAGCCCAAGCGCACGTAGTACGGGGACGCCCCACCCCTCCCTCTTCACCATCAGAGCCCCGGCCGATCCATCGGCCGGGGCTCTGATGCCTGCCCGGACGCTTGACGCTCCGATCCCCCAGGAGCATTATTCAACGCATGATGAATTACTCGGAAGGGGGCCCGGCCCCAGCGATCTCCGCGCACGCCCTTACCGTCGTACGAGGCGACCGCACCGTCCTGCGCGGCCTCGACTTCACCGTCCCCCCGGGCAGGATCACCGGCCTCCTCGGCCCCTCCGGCTGCGGCAAGTCCACCCTCATGCGCGCGATCGTCGGCACCCAGGCGAACGTCACCGGAACCCTCGAGGTCCTCGGCCGCCCCGCCGGCGACGCCGCCCTGCGCTCCCGCATCGGCTACGTCACCCAGGCGCCTTCCGTCTACGACGACCTCACCGTCCGCCAGAACCTCGACTACTTCGCCGCCGTCCTCCTTCCCGGCCGCGCCCACCGCGAAGAGCGCCGCGCCACCGTCGCCCGCGCCATCGACGACGTCGACCTCGCCTCGCACACCGACGCCCTCGCCGGCCGGCTCTCCGGCGGCCAGCGCAGCCGCGTCTCCCTCGCCGTCGCCCTCCTCGGGACCCCGGAAGTCCTCGTCCTCGACGAACCCACCGTCGGACTCGACCCCGTCCTCCGCCGCGACCTGTGGAACCTCTTCCACCGCATCGCCGCTGACCGCGGCGCCGCGATCCTCGTCTCCTCCCACGTCATGGACGAGGCCGAACGCTGCCACCGGCTCCTCCTCATGCGCGACGGCGACATCCTCGCCGAGGACACCCCCGAGGCCCTGCGCCGCCGCAACGACACCGCCACCGTCGAAGAGGCCTTCCTCCACCTCGTCGACGCCGCCGACGCCCGCGAAGCCGTACGCCTCCAGGAGCCCCAGCCATGACCAGCGCCCTCCCGTCTCCCACCACCACCCTTCCAAGGCCGCGCTTCGCGCCTTCTCTTTCTCGCACCCTCGCCACCGCCGCCCGCGTCCTGCGGCAGCTGCGTCACGACCCGCGCTCGATCGCCCTGATGCTCCTCGTGCCGTGCCTGATGCTCTTCCTGCTCCGGTACGTCTTCGACGGCAACCCGCGCACCTTCGACAACATCGGCGCCTCGCTGCTCGGCATCTTCCCGCTGATCACGATGTTCCTCGTGACCTCGATCGCCACCCTGCGCGAACGCACCTCCGGCACCCTGGAACGCCTGCTCGCCATGCCCCTCGGCAAGGGCGACCTCATCGCCGGCTACGCCCTCGCCTTCGGACTCCTCGCCATCGTCCAGTCCGCCCTCGCCACCGCCCTCGCCCTCGGCCTCCTCGGACTCGACGTCGTCGGCTCCCCCTGGCTGCTCCTCCTGGTCGCGCTCCTCGACGCCCTCCTCGGCACCGCCCTCGGCCTCTTCGTCTCGGCCTTCGCCGCCTCCGAGTTCCAGGCCGTCCAGTTCATGCCGGCCGTGATCTTCCCCCAGCTGCTGCTCTGCGGCCTCTTCATCGCCCGCGACCAGATGCAGCCCGTCCTCGAAGGGATCTCGAACGTGCTGCCCATGTCGTACGCCGTCGACGGCATGAACGAGGTCCTCCGCAACCCCGACATCACCGGCGCCTTCGTCCGCGACGCCCTCGTCGTCGCGGGCTGCGCCCTCCTCGTCCTCGCCCTCGGCGCGGCCACCCTCCGCCGCCGCACGGCCTGACCGCCCCTCGGACACCCGCACCGCGCGCCCCCGCGCGGTGCGAGGATGGCGACACGTATTCCTTCCGGCGAGGTGAACAGAGCCATGACCCAGACCGTCGCAGTCCTCGGCACCGGCAAGATCGGTGAAGCGCTCCTCAGCGGCATGATCCGGGCCGGCTGGCGCCCCGCCAACCTCCTGGTCACCGCCCGCCGCACCGAACGCGCCGAGGAGCTCCGCGCCCGCTACGGCGTCGAGACCGTCACCAACGCCGAGGCCGCCAAGCGCGCCGACACCCTCATCCTCGCCGTCAAGCCGCAGGACATGGGCCGTCTCCTCGACGAACTCGCCCCCCACGTCACCGCCGACCGCCTGGTCATCAGCGCCGCCGCCGGTATCCCCACCTCCTTCATCGAGGACCGGCTCACCACCGGCACCCCCGTCGTCCGCGTCATGCCCAACACCCCCGTCCTCGTCGACGAGGGCATGTCCGTCATCTCGGCCGGCAGCCACGCCACCCCCGACCACCTCGTGCACACCGAGGAGATCTTCGGCGGCGTGGGCAAGACGCTCCGCGTCCCCGAGTCCCAGCAGGACGCCGCCACCGCCCTCTCCGGCTCAGGACCGGCCTACTTCTACTTCCTCGTCGAGGCCATGACCGACGCCGGCATCCTCCTCGGCCTGCCCCGCGCCCAGGCCCACGACCTGATCGTCCAGGCCGCCATCGGCGCCGCCGTGATGCTCCGCGACAGCGGAGAGCACCCGGTCAAGCTCCGCGAAGCCGTCACCTCCCCGGCCGGCACCACCATCAGCGCCATCCGCGAACTGGAGAACCACGGCGTACGGGCCGCCCTCATCGCCGCCCTGGAAGCGGCCCGCGACCGCAGCCGCGAACTCGCCAACGGCAACGGCTGACGTACGCCGGTGGCGAGGCCGCCCTCGCCACCGCGCCCGCCTTCCGTCACCCGGCGGGCATCAACCCGATCGCCCGATAGGCCCGGTCCACCAACGGCCGGGCCATCCCCCGGGCCCGCTCGGCTCCCTCCCGTAGAACCTGATCCACATACCCCGGATCGGCCGCCAGCTCCGCATGCCGCTCCCGCACCGGCCGCAGCAGCTCCGCCACCGCGTCCGCCGTGTCCCGCTTCAAGGATCCGTACGACTCATATACACCGGCCAGGGCTTCCGGGTTCCCACCCGTCGCGGCCGCCAGCACATCGAGCAGATTCGCGACCCCGGGCCGGCCCTCCCGGTCGTAGGCGACATCCCGCCCGCTGTCGGTCACGGCCCGCATGATCTTCCGCCGAACGGTCTCCTCGTCGTCGAGCAGATAGACGATCCCGGCCCCGTTCTCGTGCGACTTCCCCATCTTCGAACCCGGGTCCTGCAGATCCATCACCCGAGCCGCCACCACGGGATGCGTCGCCTTCGGCACCGTGAACACATGCCCGTACCGCTGGTTGAACCGCACCGCCAGATCCCGGGTCAGCTCCACGTGCTGCGTCTGGTCCTCACCGACCGGCACCTCGTCGGTCCCGTAGGCCAGGATGTCCGCCGCCATCAGCACCGGATACGTCAGCAACGACAGCCGCACCCCATGCCCGGCCGCCACCGCCCGCGCACCCTTCTCCTTGTACTGGATCATCCGCCGCAGCTCGCCGTCCGTGGCCGTGCACTCCAGCAGATACGAGAGCCGCGCGTGCTCGTCCACATGACTCTGGACGAAGAGGGTGCACAGCTTCGGATCGAGGCCCGCGGCCAACATCAGCGTGGCCGCCTGCCGACTGAGCCGCCGCACCCGCGCCGGATCGTGGTCCACGGTCAGCGCGTGCAGATCCACGACGCTGAACAGCGAGTCCGACGCGTGCTGGTCCACCTCGACCCACCGCCGTACGGCCCCGAGGTAGTTGCCCAGGGTCAGATGGCCCGTCGGCTTGATCCCGCTGAAGATCCGCTTCATCGCGTCGTTCTCCCTCTCCGATGTGCGCCGACCCGTCGGCCGCACTCCCGGAGGGGGATACGCGAACGGCCGCCGAGTCGGCGGCCGCTGAGTGCATGCGTCTAGTGGGGCCGCCGGGTCAGGCGGCCCACCACTGAGTGGTGTGCGCATGCGTGGTCATACGGAGAGGGTACGCCCGAGGACCGGGGTTGACATGGGATTCCCTGCTCCGTAGTGTTCTCCGAGTTGTCCGACGTGAGCACCGACTCCGGTCGGCCCCGGACAGCGATTCCGCAAGATCCATTTGAAGCTGACGGCGCTTCGTCGCGTCGTCGTGCTTTCCGTGCGTTTTTGCGAAATGAGGAATCCGCGTTCGAAGGTTTGAGCGCGAGCCGCCCGATTAGCGTCGGGGGCAAGGAATCCGCTAAAGTCTCACTCGTCGGAACGGCCCAACAGCCGCGAGGACAACCCACTCTGACTGGGAATCAGGCCCGAAAGGATCTGATAGAGTCGGAAACGCAGGAAGGCCGAAACGGGAAACCGAAGAAGCCGGAAAGC
>NZ_JBEZYN010000024.1:0-119249 GCF_040638605.1 Streptomyces sp. NPDC026092 | reverse complement strand
ACTCACCCTCTCGGGCTTTCCTCCGGGCTTTTCCCTTCGGTCTTGCGTTTCCGACTCTATCAGATCTTTCCGATCCGATTTCCTCGGTGCTTTCCGGCTTCTTCGGTTTCCCGTTTCGGCCTTCCTGCGTTTCCGACTCTATCAGATCCTTTCGGGCCTGATTCCCAGTCAGAGTGGGTTGTCTTCGCGGCTGTTGGGCCGTTCCGACGCTCAAACTCTAGCGGATTTCCCGGGCGACTCATAATCGAGTCTTTCGAAATGAATTTCGGCATGCCGAAATTCATCCCGGCTGGGAGATCGTGCTGAGTTGAGGTGCCGCTTCGAGCGGCGGGAGTGGCTGTCGCAGAACCGTTCCGGCCCCGTGACAACTCGGAGAACACTACGGATACGCCGGGGGCGTGTCAACCCCCGCCCGTGTGAGCAGTCAGTCCAGGTCGGTGAGCCGGCCGCCCGCGTCCGGCTGGGTGTGCTCGACCCTGCGGAGGAGGCGGATCAGCATGTCGCCGAGGCCGGCGCGCTCCTCGCCCGTGAGGTCCTGGAGGAGCTTCTCCTCGAAGTCCGTCGCCATGCGCATCGCCTCGAGCCACTTCGAGCGGCCCTCGTCCGTGAGCTCCACGATCACCCGGACGCGGTTGGTCTCGTCGCGGTCGCGGGTCACGAGGCCCTCGCCGGCCATGCGGTCGATGCGGTGGGTCATGGCGGCCGGGGTCAGGCCGAGACGCTTGGCCAGCTCGCCCGGGCCCAGGCGGTAGGGGGCACCGGCCAGGACGAGGGTCTTGAGGACCTCCCACTCCGCGTTGCTGATGCCGAGATCGGCGACCTGGCGGCCGTACGCGACGTTCATCCGGCGGTTCAGCCGGCCGAGGGCGGAGACCACCTTCTCGACCTGGGGGTCCAGGTCGCGGTACTCGCGCTGGTAGGCCGCGATCTGCTCGTCGAGGGTCGGCTCCTGCGCCGGTTGCGGGCCGGACGGCTCGGGGGTGTCGCTCATGCCGCGAGTATCCCACGCTCCACGTTGGCGTTGAAGTCCTTCCATGTGTATTGTTAAGGATCTAATTTTACTGTTGAAGTCTTGAGGCTTCAGGCCTACAGCCCTGAAGCCCTGATCGAGGTGGGTGAACCGTGACCAAGGCGATGGGTGCAGCGATGCGTCGGATCCAGGCGGGCAGCGCGCTGAGCGCGTTCGGACTCGGATTCACGGTTCCGTACCTCTATGTGTACGTGGCCCAGGTGCGGGACCTGGGCGCGACCACGGCGGGCGTCGTGCTCGCCGTCTTCGCCATGGCCGCACTCGTCGTCCTGCCGTTCAGCGGACGCGCCATCGACCGGCGGGGTCCCCTCCCCGTCCTCCTCGTCGCCGCGGTCCTCGCGTCGCTCGGCGCCCTGGGCATGGGGCTCTCGAGCAGCGTGCCCGCCGCCGTCGGTTCGGCCGCGCTGCTCGGTGCCGGAACGGCCGTGATGCAGCCGGCGCTCGCGACGATGATCGTCTGGTGCTCCGAGCCGGCCACCCGGACCCGGTCCTTCGCCATGCAGTTCTTCCTGCAGAACCTGGGACTCGGCGTCGGTGGTCTGATCGGCGGCCAGCTCGTCGACGTGAACCGGCCGGGGAGCTTCCTGCTGCTCTTCTCGATCGAAGCCGCGATGTTCCTGGTGCTCGGCGGCATCGTGATGACCGTCCGGATGCCGGGTTCGCCCGCCCTCCAGGACACCCGGCCCGCCGACTCGCCGAAGGGCGGCATCCGGGCGCTGCTCGGGCACAAGGCCATGGTCCAGCTGTGCGTCCTGGGCTTCGTCCTCTTCTTCGCCTGCTACGGACAGTTCGAGTCGGGCCTCGCGGCGTACGGCACCGAGGCCGCCGGGATCGAGCCCTCGACGCTCGGGATCGCGCTGGCCGCCAACACGGCCGTCATCGTGGTCGCCCAGTTCGTGGTGCTGAAGTTCGTCGAGCGCCGGCGCCGCAGCCGGGTGATCGCCGCCGTCGGTCTGATCTGGGCCGTGGCGTGGGTGATCGCCGGGTACGCGGGGCTCGGGCACGGCAGCCAGGCGATGGCGACCGCCGCGTTCGTCTCCACGTACGCCCTCTTCGGGCTCGGCGAGGCGATGCTCTCGCCGACCGTGGCGCCGCTGGTGGCGGACCTCGCGCCGGAGTCGATGGTCGGTCAGTACAACTCGGCGTTCGCACTGGTCAAGCAGCTCGCGCTGGCCGTCGGCCCGGCCGTGGGCGGCCCCATGGGCGCCGCGCTGCACGGTCCGTACATCGTGACCTTCGTGCTCTTCTCGCTCGGGATCACGTTCCTCGCGGTGCGGCTCGGCAAGCAGCTCACGCCCGTGCAGAACCAGCCGTACCTCGCCACCAGGACCTCCCGTGTGGTGGCGCAGCACGTGCCCGTGAAGGAGAGCGTCTCCGCCTGACCTCTAGTCGGGCAGGGCGAACTCGCACCAGACCGCTTTGCCGCCGCCCGGAGTGCGGCGGCTGCCCCAGGACGAGGCGATCGTCGCGATGATCGAGATCCCGCGGCCCGCCTCGTCCTCCGTCTCCGCCCTGCGTCGGCGGGGCAGATGGTCGTCCCCGTCCGTGACCTCGATGATCAGCCGCCTGTCGGTGCGGCGCAGTCGCAGGCGCATGGGCGGGGTGCCGTGCTTCAGGGAGTTCGCCACCAGTTCGCTGGTGGCGAGGACGCCGAGGTCGCGCAGTTCGACCGGGAAGCGCCAGCTGGACAGGACGCCCGAGGCGAAGGCACGCGCGCGTGGGGCCGCCTCGACCCCGCCGAGGAGCTCCAGGGCCGCGTTGTGGAAGAGCTCCGCGTCCGCTCCCTTGCGGGACGGGTGCTGGACGACCAGGACGGCCACGTCGTCGTCGTGCTCGGCGGTGACGCCGAGCGAGCGCAGCAGCCGGTCGCAGACGACCTGCGGGGTGCCGACGGCGCCGGAGAGCGCGCGCTCCAGGGCGGCGACGCCCTCGTCGATGTCCTCGCGGCGCCGCTCGACGAGACCGTCGGTGTAGAGGACGGCCGTGGAGCCCGGCGGCAGGGCGATCGCGCCGGAGGTGTGCAGCCAGCCGCCGGTGCCCAGCGGGGGTCCGGTCGGGTCCTCGGCACGGCGGACCGAGCCGTCCTCGTCTCTGACGAGGATGGG
The DNA here is from genome assembly GCF_040638605.1 of Streptomyces sp. NPDC026092. Classification (NCBI taxonomy): domain Bacteria; kingdom Bacillati; phylum Actinomycetota; class Actinomycetes; order Kitasatosporales; family Streptomycetaceae; genus Streptomyces; species Streptomyces sp. NPDC026092. Next base: position 116,114 of record NZ_JBEZYN010000024.1, on the reverse strand, counting down.
GAGGTGGCCCGCGGAGGCGTAGACGAGCTTGCCCTCGTTGGGGTCGTGGACGGCGTAGACGCAGGTGGCGATCTGGCTGGCATCGATCTCGGCGGCCAGGCCGTCGAGCAGCTGGAGGACTTCGTGCGGGGGCAGGTCGAGCCGGGCGTAGGCCCGGACGGCCGTGCGGAGCTGGCCCATGACGGCGGCGGCGCGCACTCCGCGGCCCATGACGTCGCCGATGACCAGGGCGGTGCGGCCGGCTCCCAGGGTGATGACGTCGTACCAGTCGCCGCCGACGGCCGCGTCCGTGCCGCCGGGCTGGTAGGTGGCGGCGATCCGCAGGTCGTCGGGCTGCTCCAGCTCCTGCGGGAGCAGGGAGCGCTGGAGGGTGACGGCGGTCTCGCGGTGCCGGCGCTCGCTGGCGCGCAGCCGCTCGGCGGCCTCGGCGTGGTCGGTCACGTCGGCGGCGTGGACGAGGACGCCGCCGCCCTCGAAGCGCGTGGAGTCCACGGGCAGGCAGGTGACCGTGTACGAGCCGCCGTCCTGGGTCTTGCGGGACTTGACGGTCCGGGGCTTTCCGCTGCGCAGGACCTGGTCCATGAGCGGAAGGAGGCCCAGTTCCTCGGCCTCGGGGCAGGCGTCGGCGACGGTGGCGCCCGCGGGGCGGGGGCCGAAGGCGGCGGCGTAGGCGTCGTTGACGTACGCGATGCGGTGCTCGGGGCCGTGCACGAGCGCGACCAGGCCGGGGAGGCGGCCGATGATCTCCCGTACGGAGAAGTCCTCCAGGGTGGGGACCTCGGGGGCCTCGTCGGCGAGGTGCTCAGGCTGCTGCTCGTACTCACCGCGGGCCGCGGGCACGGAGCCTTCGGTCCCCCGCGCCGCCGTGCGGCGCTGCGTACCGGGGAGTCGGGCGCTCCAACGGGTGAAGTTCACGGATCTGTATGCCTCGTGGTTGTTGGCCGTGCTGAGTCACTCTGTGCAGGTGTGAGCCCACCTATGGTCACACGTCCAGTGTGACCGACCGCACTGACATCGGTGTCAGCCCGGCTTGGGCCCTTCCGCGGGCCCGTTCTTGGGCCCGTTCTTCGGGGGCGGGGGCGCGGCGGCGAGTTCGAATTCGGCGCGCGGGTGTTCCAGCGAGCCGAGCGAGACGATCTCCCGCTTGAACAGGCCGGAGAGGGTCCACTCGGCCAGGACACGGGCCTTCCTGTTGAAGGTCGGGACGCGGCTGAGGTGGTAGGCGCGGTGCATGAACCAGGCGGGGTAGCCCTTGAGTTTCCGTCCGTAGACGTGGGCCACGCCCTTGTGGAGGCCAAGGGAGGCGACCGAGCCCGCGTACGCGTGGGCGTACTCCTTGAGCGGCTGTCCGCGCAGGGCGGCGGCGACGTTCTCGGCGAGCACCTTGGTCTGGCGTACGGCGTGCTGCGCGTTCGGCGCGCACTCCTTGCCGGGTTCGTCCGCGGTGATGTCGGGGACGGCCGCGGCGTCTCCGGCCGCCCAGGCGTGTTCGACGCCCTCGACGGACAGACGGGCGGTGCATTTGATCCGGCCGCGTTCGTTGAGCGGCAGGTCGGTGGAGGCGAGGACGGGCGCGGGCTTCACGCCGGCGGTCCAGACGACCGTACGGGTCGGGAAGCGGCTGCCGTCGCTGAGGACGGCGACGCGGTCCTCGCAGGAGTCGAGCCGGGTCCCCAGACGTACGTCGATGTTGCGGCCGCGCAGCTCGCGGATCGCGTACTTGCCCATCTTCTCGCCGACCTCGGGCAGGATCCGGTCCGAGGCCTCGACCAGGACCCATTTGAGGTCCTCCGGCTTGATGTTGTGGTAGTACCGCGCGGTGTAGCGGGCCATGTCCTCCAGCTCGGCGAGCGCCTCCACGCCCGCGTAGCCGCCGCCGACGAAGACGAAGGTGAGGGCGGCGTCGCGCAGGCCGGGGTCGCGGGTGGAAGAGGCGATGTCCATCTGCTCGATGACGTGGTTGCGCAGGCCGATGGCCTCCTCGACGGTCTTGAAGCCGATGGCGTAGTCGGCGAGGCCGGGGACCGGGAGGGTGCGGGAGATCGAGCCGGGCGCGATGACCAGTTCGTCGTAGGTGAGCTGCTCGCTGCCGGTGCCCTCCTCCTCGGTGGCGAGGGTGGAGAGCGTCGCGGTCCGCTTGGCGTGGTCGACGGCGTGGACCTCGCCGATGACGATCCGGCACTTGTCCAGGACACGGCGGAGCGGGACGACGACATGGCGCGGGGAGATCGACCCGGCGGCGGCCTCGGGGAGGAACGGCTGATACGTCATGTACGGCTCGGGCGTGACCACCACGATCTCGACGGAACCGTCTCTGAGCTCGGTCTTGAGCTGCCGCTGCAGGCGCAGCGCGGTGTACATCCCGACGTAGCCACCGCCGACAACGAGAATGCGCGCAGGTTCGGTCACTGTCCCATGACGCACCGCCGTCCGGGGTTTGTCCACAGGCTCGACAAATTGTGTGACCGGAGGTGCGCGGGGGCGCGGGGTGGCGCACACGGTGGGTACAGCGGGAAGTACGCAGGTCAGAGTGGGCGTGGGGGGTGGCGCGACAGAGTGGAATCGGGAGAGTTCAGGCCCTTGCTCCGATCGGGGGGCGCACCGTACGGAACTCCCCCTTCTGAATTGACCTCGTCTCAACTATGTTCGTACCTCGTCGGGGTATCGGCTCGCGGCGCGCAGACCAGAGCGCCGCACAAGTGGGTCGACCCCGTGTCAGGGCGGGGAGTCTCCGGGGGGAGACATCATGAGCGGGGGAACGCTTATGCACATGCAGGATTCTCGGTGGCAGGCTGTCGTCGACACGACGGACAGCGCCTTCGACGGACGTGGCTCGGGAGTGGGCACGGGTACGGCCGCGGGTGCGATGTCGGGCCCGGGTGCCGGTGCGGTCTCGGGCGCGGGCATCGGGGCGACGGGTTCCGTCGGCCGGTCGGCGCCGCTGCGCGTCGACGCCCAGCGCAACCTGGAGCACGTACTGCGCGCGGCGCGCGAGGTGTTCGGCGAACTCGGTTACGGCGCGCCGATGGAGGACGTGGCCCGGCGTGCCCGGGTCGGCGTCGGCACGGTGTACCGCCGCTTCCCGAGCAAGGACGTGCTGGTCCGCCGGATCGCCGAGGAGGAGACCTCCCGGCTGACCGAGCAGGCCCGCACCGCGCTCGGCCAGGAGGACGAGCCGTGGTCGGCGCTCTCCCGGTTCCTGCGGACCTCGGTGGCCTCGGGCGCGGGGCGCCTGCTGCCGCCGCAGATACTGCGGGTCGGCGTGGACGCGGACGAGCTGCTGCTGCCGGCGCAGGGCGCCGAGGACGAGGCGCGGGTGCCGCACCAGCGGGGCTTCGCGGACCCGTCCGAGTCGCGGGTGACCGCGCCGCGCGAGGTGCCCGGGGCCGAGCAGGACGACGCCGGTGCGGCGGAGCTCCTGGAGGTCGTCGGGCGGCTTGTCGACCGGGCCCGTGAGGCGGGCGAGCTGCGGGCGGACGTGACCGTGGCCGATGTCCTGCTCGTCATAGCCACGGCGGCGCCCGCGCTGCCGGACGCGGCGCAGCAGGCGGCTGCCTCGGCCAGGCTCCTCGACATCCTTCTGGAGGGTCTCCGCTCGCGTTGAGCGTGCGGAGGGTCTCCGCTCGCGTTGGCGGGCCGACAGCGAGGGCGGCGGGGCCGGTTCGGCTCCGGGGTTGTTCGGTTTCACGGGTCCGGGCGGACCGTCGAGCATGGCACGAACGAGTGATCGGTTACGCCCGGATACCGGAAGTGGCCCCGGACGAGTGGTAAGTGGACGCTGAAGTTCAGCGCGTAGGCGCTCTGTGGCACTCTTGCCCGGTGTTCGGGTCTGAGCGTGCATACGGGGGCTTCCGCGATGAGCGGTGACGGTCGGGACGAGCCGCTGGGCAACGGCGGTGGCACGGAGACCGGGGGCCTTCCCCCGCAACACGTGCCGAGTCAGGGCGGACCCGGAGGTTCCGCGGGCGGACCCAAGGCCCAGGCTCCGGGCGAGCCGAGTGTGCCGCAGCAGCGCGAGCGCGGTGCGGGGGCCTCCTCCTCGGCCGCGGCCTCCATGCGGTCGGCGGCCGCCGACGGAGCGGACGCGCCCGACACCGTCCTTCCGCCTCCGGTCGAACTGCCGCCCTCCGACGCCGATCTCATCCAGCTGATGCGGGACGGCGACGACAGCGCGTACGAAGAGCTGTTCCGTCGCCACTCCGAGGCCGTGCGCCGCTACGCCAGGACCTGCTGCCGCGACGCGCACACCGCCGACGACCTGACGGCGGAGGTGTTCGCCCGCACGCTCCAGGCGGTACGGGGCGGGGCGGGCCCCGAGCAGGCGGTGCGGGCCTATCTGCTGACCACGGTCCGGCGGGTCGCCGCGAACTGGACGCGTACGCAGAAGCGCGAGCACCTGGTCGAGGACTTCGCCGTGTTCGCGGCGCAGTCCGCCCGCTCCTCCGAGGTCTCCGACCAGACTGCATCATTTGGGGCTGGGCTCGACCTCGGCGCCGACGTCCTGGCCATGCACGAGGCCGAACAGTCGCTTGCGATGCAGGCGTTCCGGTCGCTGCCCGAACGGTGGCAGGCCGTGCTGTGGCACACCACCGTCGAGGAGGAGTCGCCCAGCGAGGTCGCCCCGCTGTTCGGGCTGACCGCCAACGCCACCGCCGTACTGGCCAGCAGGGCCCGCGAAGGCCTCAAGCAGGCCTACCTCCAGGCGCACGTGAGCACGTCCCTCACGGCGGGCGGTGACTGCGCCCGCTATGCCGACCGGCTCGGCGCGTACGCGCGCGGGGGCCTGCGGATGCGGGCCGAGCGCGGGCTGCGCAAGCACCTGGAAGAGTGCGCCAAGTGCCGGCTCGCCGCAGGTGAGCTGGAGCATGTGAACGCCGGGATCCCCGCGCTGCTGCCGATCGCCGTCATCGGCTGGTTCGCGGCGGGGTACGCGCTCAAGGCCGCGGGTGTCGTGGCGGGCGGGGTCGTGGGCGCCGCGGGCGCCGGTGCGGCCGCCGCCGCGACGGGCGCCGGCTCGTCGAGTACGGCCGGAGCGTCCTCCGCCGCCGCGGCGGAGGGGCTCGGCGCGCCCGCGAAGGCGGGCATCGCGGCAGCGGTCGCCGTGGCCGCGACCGCCGGCCTGGTCTGGGCCCTCTCCGGAGACCCTCAGCCCGTCGCGAAGCCCGAACCCACCCCGCCGGCCGTCGCCCCCGCCGTACCGCAGGAGCCCACCCCTGCGCCGAAGCCGACCCCGAAGCCCACACCACCGCCCGCCCCGCCGGCGGCGGTCGAGGAACCGGAGCCGACGCCGACCCCCACGCCAACGCCGACACCGACTCCCACCGTCGAGCCCAGCCCCACGCCGACGCCCACCCCTCCGAAGCCGACGCCCACGCCCACACCCACTCCGACGCCCACGCCGCCGCCCGCGCCGCCGGTCGTCTACCAGGTGAACCAGCTCGACTACGGCGTCTTCGGCGACGGCACGAAGCCCGAGGTCCGGCTCGGTGACAGCAGCTGGATGTGGCAGCGCCAGGGCCTGTCGATCGGCGGCACGCGGTACGGGCACGGGGTGAGCGTGCACGCGCCGTCGGAGCTCCTGATCGACCTCAACCGGCAGTGCACCAGTTACGACGCGCTCGTCGGCATCGACGACCTGACCGCGCCGATCGGCATCGGGGGCGTCCGCTTCTCCGTCTACGGAGACGGTGAACGGCTCTGGCGCTCGCAGGTCGTCGAGGCGCGCGACCCCGCGATCCCGGTCCACGTCGACATCGCGGGGCGCAAGACGCTCCGGCTGGTCGTGGAGGAGACCTCGCCGTGGGGCCGCGTCGCGGTGGCGGACTGGGCGCAGTCCCGGATCAGCTGTTCCTGACGTCGGCCGAAGGACCGTCGGGGACCAACTGGTCGAGGTTGGCCGGAGGCCGACGGGGATCCGCTGTTCCTGAGCTGCGGGACCGGCGCGGGTCAGTTGGTCCTGAGGTCCGCCACGTACGCGTCCACCAGGGCGATCACCTCGTCGAGGGTCAGGCGGGCGCCCTCGGCGTAGGCGCTCGCGGTGGCGGACTCGCCCAGTTCCGTGCTGGCCCGGGTCATCAGGCCCTCCGCCTCTCGGAGTTCGGGGACGGAACGGGGGATCGCGGCCCGCCAGGTGTCGACGGCGGCCAGGACCCGGACCGCGACCGGGAGGGCGCCGCTCAAGGCGAGCACGCTCGCCAGGCACTCCCCCAGTTGGGCCGTGACGAAGTCCGCGCACTGGGCCTGCAGGGTGAGCCGCAGGGCGTCGACGGCCTCCACCACGGCCGCCGTACCGCCGCCCTCCTGCGCGAGCACGCGCGCGGAGAGCCCGGCCACAGAGGCGGTGAAGTGCGGAGGCGGTGTTCCGGTGAGGACCAGTCGCTTCGCCGCGTCCATGTGCGCGCGGGCCTCGCGGGCGTCGCCGCGGTAGAGGGCGAGGACGGCCCTCATGAACCGTAGGAACGTCTCCGTGTCCTCGATGTGGTGGTGGGTGGCCTCCGCCTCGGCCTCGTCGAGGCCCTTCTCGGCGGCTTCCATGTCACCGGAGCGGTAGGCGAGTTCGGCGAGGCGGGCGATCAGGAACGGCGACTCGGCGTGCGCGCCGACCTCGCGGGCGAGGGCGAGAGCGTCCTCGTACGCCTCCTCCGCCTCCGCGAGCCGGCCGCGCATCATGTGCGCCTCGCCCGCCGCGCTCGCCACCTGCGCCCGCATCCAGCGGTCGCCGACGCGGCGGGAGAGGACGCGCAGTTCGGCCAGGTCCTCGTCGATGCCGTGCGTCTCGCCGGGCATGTCGATCACCAGGTGCGTACGGAACATCATGCTGACGCCGAGCTCCCACTCACCGCCGTACAGGCGGCAGGTGTCGACGGCGATGTCGAGCATCTCGCGCAGCACGTCCGGGCTCTCGGTGAGGAACGCGGTGAACGGCCACAGGAGCCCGGGGAAGCGGGCCGACTCCGGTCCGGGCCGCTCACCGAAGGCCTCGCGCACCCGCCGTACCAGCGCGCTTCCCTCGGGGTCGTCGCGCAGGTCGGCGGCGGTGCGGTTCTCCACGACAAGGAAGAAGGAGAGCATGCGCAGCCGCATGCGGGGCCAGTAGCGGGGGTCTTCGGGGTCGTCCGGGTCCTCGCCGAGCAGGAGCGCGCGCTCGGTCCACACCAGGCCCTCGGTGCGGTAGTTGCGGAGCCACCAGAACCAGCCGATGGCGAAGATCAGGCGGTGTGCGGCGGCCTCGTCGGGGGCCGTGACGGTCGTGCGGTGGAGGGCGGCGCGGATGTTGTCGAGGTCGGCCTCGATCCGCCGGATCCAGGGGAGCTGCTCGCCGGAGCGGAGGAGGGGTTCGGCGCGCTCGGCGAGGTCGGTGAAGTACACGGTGTGGGCGGCTTCGGCGGCGGCGCGGACGTCGGGGCGCTCGGCGGCGCGTTCGACGGCGTACTCGTGGATGGTCTCCAGGAGCCGGTAGCGCATCTCGCCGTCGTCGGTGGGGGCGGCGACGACGAGGGACTTGTCGACGAGGGCGCCGAGCGGGTCGGCGGCGGTCGGACCGTCCGGACGGTTCGGGCCGTTCGGGCCGTTCGGGCCGTTCGGGCCGTTCGCGACGAGGGCTTCGGCGGCGGCCAGGTCCCAGCCGCCGGCGAAGACGGAGAGCCTGCGGAGCAGGGTGCGTTCGTCGGCGTCGAGGAGGTCCCAGGACCAGTCGACGACGGCGCGGAGGGTCTGCTGGCGGGGCAGGACGGTGCGGCTGCCGGAGGTGAGGAGACGGAAGCGGTCGTCGAGCCGGTCGGCGATCTGGCGCGGGGTGAGCAGCCGCAGACGCGCGGCGGCCAGTTCGATGGCGAGGGGGAGGCCGTCGAGGCGGCGGCAGATCTCGTCCACGGCGCGGTGGCCGTCGGCACGGTCGTCGGCGGCGAACTCGGGGCGGACGGCGCGGGCGCGTTCGGCGAAGAGGCGGTGGGCCGGGGCGGGCGGCAGCGGCTCGACGGGGCGGACCGTTTCTCCGGGGACGCCGAGGGGCTCGCGGCTGGTGGCGAGGACACGCAGCCGGGGGCAGTGGGTGAGGAGGGTCTCGGCGAGGGCGGCGGCCGCGTCGATGACGTGCTCGCAGTTGTCGAGGACGAGGAGGAGGGAGCGGGGCGCGAGGTGGTCGACGAGCCGGTGGAAGGGGTCGTCCTGGGGGGTCTGGCCCTCGCGGGTGATCAGGGTGGTCTCGCGGAGGCGGAGCGCGGAGAGGACGGCGCCGGGTACGGCGGCGGGGTCGTCGAGCGGCGCGAGTTCGACGAGCCAGGCGGGGGTTCCGTCTGCGGTGGCTTCTTCAGCGAGGGCGGCTTCTTCGGCGAGGCGGGTCTTGCCGGAGCCGCCCGGTCCGGTGAGCGTGACGAGACGGGAGCGGGTGAGGTCGGCGCGGAGGGCGTCGAGGTCGGGTTCGCGGCCGACGAAGGAGGTGAGGCGGGGCCGGATGTTCCCGGTCTCGCGGGGCGGCGCCGGGGACGAGGGCGGTCCGAGCAGTTCGCGGTGGAGCGCGGTGAGTTCGGCGCCGGGATCGGTGCCGAGCCCCTCGGCGAGTGCGCGGCGGGCGTCCTCGAACGCGGCGAGGGCGTCGGCCTGCCGGCCCTCGGCCCGCAGGGCGCGCACGAGTTGGGCGCGGAAGCCCTCGTCGTAGGAGTACGCGTCCGTCAGCTCGGTCAGCTCCGGTACGAGTCCGTCGACGGCACCGCGTCCGAGGTCGGCCTCGACGCGCCGGCGCAGGGCGGCGAGCCGCTGCGCCTCGGGCCGCACGCGCGCGTGCTCGGGCAGATCGGCGAGCGCGGGGCCGCGGAAGAGGGCGAGGGCGGTACGGAAGAGGGCGGCGGCGCTCTCGGGGTCGCCGGCGTCGAGACGGGCGCCGGCGTCGCGGACCTGGCGCTCGAAGACGTACAGGTCGATGTCGTCGGGCCCGGCGGCGAGCCGGTAGCCGGACCCGGGCACGGACTCGACGGCCTCCCGCCCGAGGGCCCGGCGCAGCCGCCCGACGAGGGCCTGGAGGGCGGCGGGGGCGTCGTGCGGGGGCTCGTCCCCGTACACGTCCTCGACCAGCTCGCCCACGCTCACCGCCCGCCCACCACGCACCGCGAGCGCGGCAAGCAACGCCCGCAACCGGGCCCCGCCCAGGGGCAGGGGCGCGCCGTCCACGTCGAGCGCGAGGGTGGAACCAAGGATCAGATACCGCACGCGCGCCATTGTCGCCGGGGCCGAGCCCGGACGCCTCGGGGTTTACGCGGGCGTGGCGCCCGGGATTGCGGGGGCGGGGTGCCCGGGCTTGCGCGGGCGTGGCGCGTCGGGGTTTGCGCGGGCGTGGCGCGTCGGGGTCTTCCCCGGAGGGGCGCGCTCAGAACTCCGAGGTGTCGAGTTCGAACCCGAGAGGGTGCGGGAGCTGGACCTTGGCCCCCAACTTGTGGGTGTGCTTGAGCGCGTAGTCGTCACCCTGGGGATCGGTGCAGACGACGGCCTCACCGGCCTCGCGGTCGATCAGCAGGTAGAGGGGGATTCCTGCACGGGCATCGCCACGAACCTTCTGGATCCGGTCGCGGCTCGCGGTGGAGGCGGACGTCACCTCGGCGACCAGGAGGACCGGGTCCGACTCGAACGAGCGTGCTGTCACGCTTCGCCGCCGCCCCCCTCACGCCGGCAGCGACCGCCGAGTCGCCGGGACCAAGGGCCCCACCACCGCCTGGCGCTGGCGTGGGGCTGCTGAGCCTGTCCAGCAGGAGCCTCGGCGGGCTAGGAGGCGGCGGAGCCAGAGTTCGGTGGAGACCAGGTCGGCGAGGCCGTCCAGGGGGATCGGGTCGCCGTCGGCCGCCGCGTGGAGGGCCTTGCGGACCACGCGGGCCTCGATCAGGCCCGCGTCGGCGAGGAGCGGGGCGTCGAAGAGGGCCAGGAGGTCGGGGAGGGCCGCGCGCAGGCCCGCGCGGACGGCCGCCGCAGGGACCGCGGGGTTCGGCGCGCCCCAGCCCGGCGGGAGGTCGTGGACGCCGGCGCCCGCGAGGACCGTGCGCAGGACGGACGCCCGGGCGCCCGGCTGGACCCGGAGCGATTCGGGGAGGTCGCGGGAGGCCCGTACCACCTGGTTGTCCAGGAACGGCGCGTGCAGCCGCTGGCCGCGGATCTCGGCCGCCTGTTCCAGGACCCGGTGGTCGGCCGCCGCCCGCGCGAGCGCCGCCCGCGCGCGTGCCTCCCCCGGCCGCTGCACCGACGTCGGCAGCGTCGCCGCCCGCGTCAGGCGAACCGATACTTCAGCCAGCGCCTCCCCCGTCAGCCAGCGCGCCGCCGGCCCCGGCCGCGACCAGGTCAGGGCGGAGAGGGACGCCTCCACCGGGCCGTAGGCCCCCGGTCCCGGCCGGTTCGCGTCGAGCAGCAGCCTCGCCGCCGCCTCCAGGCCCGACCGGTACGGGGTGCGGGCGAGCCGGCGCGCCGCCCGGTAGACCGTCAGCGGGACCAGCATCGAACCCGCCGCCGCACCCGACGCCTTGGCCAGTGCCGTCACCGGCCGTACGAGAGATCTGCGCCGGCGGTCCATCAGCAGGTCCGCGAGGCGCGCCGGGTGCGCGTCCAGGACCTGGCGGGCGCCGAGGCCCGTGAAGTGGTCCGCGCTGCCGCCCGCGAGCCGCCGCCGGTGCCGGTCGGCGACGACCAGCGAAGGGCCGGGCTCGTCGGTCAGCGGCCCCTCGAGCTCCGCGTACGGCAGCGCCTCCTCGCCCGCCGCCACGACCACGTGGTGCAGCCGCGGGTTCGCCGCGATCGCCCGGGCCCGCTCGAGTTCCTCCTCCCGGTCGGAACCCCCGCCGGTCGCCAGGTCGTTGAACGTGACGGCGAGCAGCCGTTCCCCCGCACCGGTGCCGTGGCCGAGGATCGTCCCCGGCACTCCCGGAAGGCCCGCCGCGAGGAGCGCGAGCGTGCCGGACGCGCTGCCGCCGGACAGGTCCGCGCCGATGCCGGGCGCCGGGCCGCCGCCCCGGGCCGCCCGCCGCTCGGCGGGACCCATGCCCGGCACGGGCCCCGGGTCCGGCAGGGGCGCCTCCGGTGCGTGCCGGGGCGCGGTGAGCCGGGCCCGTACGGCGTCGACCAGCGCGTCCCGTACGCCCTCCACCGCCCGCCGCGGCTCGACCTCGGCCGCCGCGACGGCGAGCGAGGCCACCGCTTCGTACCCGGTGATCTCGCGCGAGCCCTCGCGCAGGATCAGCGCGTGCCCGGGCGGCACCCGCTTCACGCCTTCGTACGGGGTCGAGTCGCGCAGCGCCTCCGGGGTCTCCGGGCAGGCGAGCAGCGCCGCCAGGTGGCCGATGTCGAGCTGGGCCTCGACGAGGTCCGCGAGGGGCAGGGCGGCCGTGGCGTACGCCGTGCCGCCCGCCCACGGGGTGTGGAACACCGGCCGCGCGCCCGCCAGATCGCCGGTCACGGTGACACGGCGGCCGACCCGCACGACGGCCGTGTAGCTGCCCGCCCAGGCGGTGAGATGGCGCAGCGCGCCCCCGCGCGCGGTGAGCAGCCCGACCCGCAGCTCCTCGTCGCTCGCGGCGCAACACCCCAGGATCGCGAGGCGGGTGTGCGCGTCGATGCTGATCACGCGGACCTCGTCGGGGCGCCAGTCGCCGACCGCCCACAGCGGATCGGGGTCGCCCCACAGGAGTTGGGCGCCGACCGGTTGCACCGTGCGCCCCTCGGCCCCAGGGTCCCGCACGGCACCGGCCGCAGCGGCTGTACCGGAGGTAACCGTCGTACCGAAGCTCGCGGCGACACTGCTCCAGCCCACCAGCCATCGCATCGGCGCCTCCACGTCGGTTCAGTGGAGGAACATGCTGCCACGACAACCGCGCACGGAGGGGGCTCCGGGGTCGCGCGCGCGAATGCGAATGCGCCCCTGGCATGGGCCAGTTGGCACCGGTTCGACGACGGTCGTCATTCGGCCATTCTCAACGCGCCAGGGGTGACACGGACCCGGCGCACCGGACAACCTGAGGGCATCCGGCAGTCCGGGAGGCACAGTCCGCCTCCCGGAGCCGTCCGCCGCCCGCGGGGAATGGGGCGACGGTATCCCCCAGCCCACCGGTCCACAGCCGAGTGGGCCGACCCACGCAGGACTCATGGAAGCGCTCCCCCGCCGACCGGGCGAGAGCGCACGGCCAGGCGCACGGCCACACACCCGGAGCACGCGCCCCAAGGCGCTTCGCAGGCCCCCTGCGCACTCCCCACGCACTCCCCCGCGCGCTCCCCACGCGCGCCGGACGGCGAAGAACCCGCCGACGCCGCTACGCCATCTGTCGGCCATCCGTCTGTTCCCACAACAATCCCGCCATACGGAACTCCGCCCCTTAACGGTCGGGATGCGGCGAACTACGCTGTGTTTACGAATGCCGCACGCCTATGCCCGGCGTCGTGGCGGCCGTCTTGTGTTGTCGAGGGGTGGCGTCATGTCCAGGGAGCAACGCGGGCCGAACGAAAAGCTCGGCACGGTTCTCGCCCTCGCGGGAATCAGCAACGCCGGCCTCGCCCGGCGCGTCAACGACCTCGGGGCACAGCGCGGTCTGACGCTTCGCTACGACAAGACCTCGGTGGCCCGCTGGGTGTCGAAGGGCATGGTGCCCCAGGGCGCCGCCCCGCACCTGATCGCGGCCGCCATCGGCCAGAAGCTGGGCCGGCCCGTGCCACTGCACGAGATCGGGCTCGCGGACGCCGACCCCGCGCCCGAGGTCGGGCTCGCCTTCCCGCGCGACGTGGGCGAGGCGGTCCGCTCGGCCACCGAGCTCTACCGCCTCGACCTGGCCGGCCGCCGGGCAGGGGGCGGCGGGATCTGGCAGTCGCTCGCCGGATCCTTCGCGGTCAGCGCCTACGCGACCCCCGCCTCGCGGTGGCTGATAACGCCCGCCGACTCCTCCGTGGAGCGCCTGGTGGAGCCGGCCGAGGAACCGGCGGCCGGCGAAGGACCCGAGACCGGCCCCCACGCGCGCGTGGGCCACAGCGACGTCGCCAAGCTCCGGGAGGCCGCCGAGGACGCGCGCCGCTGGGACTCCAAGTACGGCGGCGGCGACTGGCGCTCCTCCATGGTCCCGGAGTGCTTACGCGTCGACGCGGCACCGCTGCTCCTCGGCTCGTACTCGGACGAAGTCGGCCGCGCGCTCTTCGGCGCGACCGCCGAGCTGACCCGGCTGGCCGGCTGGATGGCCTTCGACACCGGCCAGCAGGAGGCCGCCCAGCGCTACTACATCCAGGCGCTGCGCCTGGCCCGCGCCGCCGCCGACGTGCCCCTGGGCGGCTACGTCCTGGCCTCCATGTCCCTCCAGGCCACCTACCGGGGCTTCGCCGACGAAGGCGTCGACCTCGCCCAGGCCGCCCTGGAACGCAACCGGGGGCTCGCCACCGCCCGCACCATGTCCTTCTTCCGGCTCGTCGAGGCCCGCGCGCACGCGAAGGCGAGCGACGGCACCGCGGCCGCGGCCGCGCTCAAGGCCGCCGAGGGGTGGCTGGAGCGCTCGCGGGAGGGCGACGCCGACCCGTCGTGGCTGGGCTTCTACTCGTACGACCGGTTCTGCGCGGACGCCGCCGAGTGCTACCGCGACCTGAAGGCGCCCCGCCAGGTGCGCCGCTTCACCGAGCAGGCGCTGTCCCGGCCGACGGAGGAGTTCGTCCGCTCGCACGGCCTGCGGCTCGTGGTGTCGGCGGTCGCGGAGCTGGAGTCCGGCAACCTGGACGCGGCCTGCGCGGCCGGCACGCGCGCGGTGGAGGTGGCCGGCCGGATCTCGTCCGCCCGCACCACCGAGTACGTACGGGATCTGCTGCACCGGCTCGAACCGTACGGCGACGAGCCCAGGGTCATGGAGCTGCGGGAGCGGGCCAGGCCGCTCCTGATGGCCCCGGCATGAGCGCGGCATGACCCTGGGATGAGCTAGACGTGACGCGTGTCCCAGGGGGTTTAGCCGCTCTGTCAGTGGGCCAGTGCACTATCGGGGTGGGAGGTGGTGCAGGTGTACAGGCACGACGTCGACTGCGACGTGCTCGTGATCGGCGGCGGGATCGTCGGTCTGTCGACGGCGTACGCCCTGACGCGCGCCGCTCCCGGCACCCGCGTCACCGTCCTGGAGAAGGAGCACGGCCCGGCCCGCCACCAGACCGGGCGGAACAGCGGGGTGATCCACAGCGGGATCTACTACCGCCCCGGCTCCCTGAAGGCACGGTTCGCGGTCAAGGGCGCGGCCGAGATGGTCAAGTTCTGCGCCGAGTACGGACTGCCGTACGAGGTCACCGGCAAGCTGATCGTCGCCACGGGCCGCGACGAGCTGCCCCGGCTCCACGCGCTCGTGCAGCGCGGCCGGGAGAACGGCATCCCGGTGCGGGAACTGGGCCCCGCCCAGATCGCCGAGTACGAACCGAACGTGCGGGGCCTCGCCGCGATCCACGTCGGCACGACGGGGATCTGCGACTACGGCGCGGTGGCCGAGCAGCTCGCCGAGGCCTCCGGCGCCCGCATCCTGTACGGCTCCGAGGTCACCACCGTCGACCGGCGGCCCTGGGGCGTCGCCGTCCGCACGGCGGCCGGGACGGTGGTGCGTGGGCGGGTCCTGGTGAACTGCGCGGGGCTGCAGTGCGACCGGGTCGCGCGGCTCGCGGGTGACGATCCGGAAATGCGGATCGTGCCCTTCCGCGGCGAGTACTACGAGCTGGCCGACCCCTCGCTGATCCGCGGCCTGGTCTACCCGGTCCCGGACCCGGCCTTCCCCTTCCTGGGCGTCCATCTGACCCGGGGCGTCGACGGCGGCGTCCACGTCGGGCCGAACGCGGTGCCGGCCCTGGCCCGGGAGGGGTACGACTGGTCGGTCGTCCGGCCCGGAGACCTGGCGGGGACGCTGGCGTGGCCCGGGTCGTGGCAGATCGCCCGGGAGCACTGGCGGTACGGAGCCGGTGAGCTGCGCCGCTCGCTGTCGAAGCGGGCCTTCACGGAGGCGGTGCGCAGGCTGCTGCCGTCCGTGGAAGAAACGGATCTGCGCCGGGCTCCCGCGGGGGTGCGGGCGCAGGCGGTGCTCCGCGACGGGACGCTGGTGGACGACTTCCTGATCCGCGAGGCGCACCGGACGGTCCACGTCCTGAACGCACCGTCGCCGGCGGCGACGGCGTCGCTGCCGATCGGCCGCGAGGTGGCCCGCAGGGCCTTGGCCCTGCTGTAGCCGACGGCAGCGCTGTAGCCCGAGGCACCGCCGGAGTCGGCGGCAGCGCGGCGACCGACGGCAGCGGGTCGGCCGTACCCCCAGTCGGCCACACCCCACAGGGAGCGTATTCGGGATCGTAGAATTGGCGCATTGTGTCTGAGTCCCGTGAAACCGCCGCCCACCCCCAGCCCCGCCCGGAGCCCGTCTTCCAGCGGGGCAGCCAGAGGTTCGCCCCCGGGGAAGGGCCGCTGCCCGATCCCGCCGGTTCGCACCACGAGCGGCGGATCCGCAGCTTCCAGCCGCGCCGCAGCCGCGTCACCACGGGGCAGGCGGAGGCGATGCTCAAGCGCTGGCCCGACTGGGGTCTCGACATCGACGGCAAGCGGGTCCTCGACCTGAACGAGATGTTCGGCGGCCTGCCCGTGGTCCTGGAGATCGGCTTCGGCATGGGCGAGGCCACAGCCCAGATGGCCGCCGCCGACCCCGGCACCGGCATCCTCGCCGTGGACGTCCACACCCCCGGCCAGGGCAACCTCCTCGGTCTCGCCGACCGGGGCGGCCTGGAGAACGTACGGGTCGCCAACGGCGACGCGATCATCCTGCTCCGCGAGATGCTTGACCCCGACGCCCTCGACGGCTGCCGCGTCTACTTCCCGGACCCCTGGCCGAAGAAGCGCCACCACAAGCGGCGGCTGATCCAGCCCGAGTTCCTCACGCTGCTCGCGACCCGGATGAAGCCCGGCGCCGTGCTGCACTGCGCCACGGACTGGGAGGAGTACGCCGAGCAGATGCTCGAAGTCCTCTCCGCCCACCCCGACTTCGAGAACACCCAGCCCGACGGCGGCTACGCGCCCCGCCCCGACTTCCGTCCCCTCACCCGCTTCGAGGGCCAGGGCCTCGACAAGGGGCATGTGGTGCACGACCTGCTTTTCCACCGGAAGTAGCTCGGCTTTCCAGAGGAAGCAGCTCTGCCTTCCAGAGGAAACAGCTCTGGTTTTCCACAGGAAGCGGCAGTTGTCGGAGAACTCCGTCGCAGGTGTCAGTCCTCCTCGTTAGGGTCGATCACGTGTCGAACCATGTTCCCGTCCCCACCCGGGACACCGAGGAGCCGGCCTTCACGGCCGTTCCGGACCGCGCCCAGTGGCGCTACAGGCCTCGTCGCGCCTTCTGGCGCAGCAAGGTGGTCCGGGCCGTCGCCGTGATCACCGTGCTCGCGCTCTGCGCGCTCGTGATCCTCGCGATCGTCCGGGAACAGACCGGCACCGAAGGCTTCCTCGTCGGCCTCGGCCTCGCGGTCCTGCCCGTACCGCTGTTGATGGCCGCCTTCCGCTGGCTCGACCGGGTCGAGCCGGGCCCGTGGAAGAACCTGATCTTCGCCTTCGCGTGGGGCGCGTGCGCCGCGACGCTCGTCGCGATCCTCGCCAACTCCTTCGCGGTCCGCTGGATCGCGACCGCCACCGCCGACCCCGCCTCCGCCGAGTCCTGGGGCGCCACGGTCGTCGCCCCGGTCGTGGAGGAGAGCGCCAAGGCCGCGGCGATCCTGCTGATCTTCCTCTTCCGCCGACGGCACTTCACCGGTCTCGTCGACGGAGTCGTCGTCGCGGGCTTCACCGCCACCGGCTTCGCCTTCACCGAGAACATCCTCTATCTCGGCAACGCCTTCGGCGAGGACCAGGACCTCGGCTCCGGCGGCCTCGGCTCCATGACCGCGGGCACCTTCTTCGTACGGATCGTGATGTCGCCGTTCGCGCATCCGCTCTTCACGGTCTTCACCGGCCTCGGCTTCGCCTTCGCAGCCCTGGCCACCTCCCGGCGGAAGTTCCTGCGGACCCGCCGGGTCCTGCTGCCGCTCGCCGGACTGCTCCTCGCCATGCTCATGCACGCCCTGTGGAACGGCTCCGCGACGATCCTCGGGCCGCTGGGCTTCATCCTCGTCTACGGCATGTTCATGGTGCCCGCCTTCGGCCTGCTGACCTGGCTCGCGATATGGAGCAGGCAGCGTGAGCTGCGCACGATATCCGGGCAGCTCCCGGCGTACGCGGCGGCCGGCTGGCTCTCACCGGCCGAGCCGCTCGCGCTCTCTTCGATGCGGGCCCGCTCGGTCGCCCGCGACTTCGCCCGCCGTACGTACGGCGCTGCCGCGGCCACGGCCGTCGGCGAGTACGAGGCGTTCGCGACGACCCTCGCCTTCCTGCGCCACCGCGCCCAGCGGGGCGCGCAGGTCCCCGACTTCACGGCGCGCGAGCAGGAGCTGCTCCACCACCTCTGGCAGCGCAAGCCGGTCGCCTCGCCCGCGCTCACGTACGCGGCGCGGGCGACGGGCCGGGTGTGGGCGCCGCCGCAGTACCTCGACTACGGCGGCTACAACCCGTACCAGAGCTAGGAGCTCCGGTCCTCAGACGGCGTCCGGCTCCGAGGCCTCCGTCAGGAGCGTGAGCTCCGCATCGGTCAGGCGGAGGTCGGCCACCGCCACCAGGGCCGGGAGCTGTTCGACCGTGCGGGCCGAGGCGATCGGGGCGACGACGGTCGGGCGGGAGGCGAGCCAGGCCAGGGCGACGGTGGCGACCTCCGCTCCGTGCGCCTCGGCCACGGTGTCGAGCGCGGCGAGGATCCGCCGGCCCCGCTCGGTCTTCGCGTGCTCGGCGGCGCCCTCGGCGCGGACGCTCTCGACGGTCTTCCCGGCGCGGTACTTGCCCGTGAGGAAGCCGGACGCCAGCGCGAAGTACGGGACGGCGGCGAGCCCGGCGCGCTCGGTGGTGGCCAGGAGTTCGCCCTCGTACGTGTCGCGCGAGAGCAGGTTGTAGTGCGGCTGCAGGGCGACGTAACGGGCGAGGCCCTCGGTCTCGGCGAAGTCGAGGGAGGCCTGGAGCCGGTCGGGCGCGATGTTGGAGGCGGCGACGGCCCGCACCTTGCCCTCCTTCACCAGCTGGTCGAGGGCGGTGACGATCTCCTCGACCGGGACGGTCGGGTCGTCGAAGTGCGAGTAGTACAGGTCGATGTAGTCGGTCCCGAGCCGGCGGAGCGACTCCTCCACCGCGCCCTTGATCGTGGTCGCGGCGAGGCCCTTGTACCGGGGGTGCGCGCCGACCTTCGTGGCGATGACGACCTCGGAGCGATTGCCGCGCGAGGCCAGCCACTTGCCGATGACCGTCTCGGACTCGCCGCCCTGATTGCCCTCGGCCCAGGCGGAGTACATGTCCGCGGTGTCGACGAAGTTGCCGCCGGCGGCCGTGTAGGCGTCGAGGACCGCGAAGGACTGCTCCTCGCTGGAGGACCAGCCGAAGACGTTGCCGCCGAGCGCGAGGGGGAAGACGTTCAGTTCGGAAGTGCCCAGTGGGCGCAGTGAGGTCATGGGACGGTACAACGACCGCCCCGGGTACGGGTATTCCGGCAGCCCTGACGTGGGGGGGGTTACGCCAGGGCTGCCGGAGTCGTGAGGGCTCGGGAGGTCCTCGGACCGCGAGGCCGTTGGGCCGCCGGGCCCTCGGACCGAGAGGCCGTTGGGCCGCGAGGCCCTTGGACCGGGAAGCCCTTAGACCGAGAGGCCCTTGTTGCCCAGCCAGGCCGCCGGGTCGATGCCCGAGCCGCCCGCGGTGTGGACCTCCAGGTGGAGGTGCGGGCCGGTCACGTTGCCGGTCGCGCCCACGCGCCCGATCGTGTCGCCGGTGCCCACGGTCTGGCCGACGCTCGCGGTCATCGAGGACAGGTGCGCGTACCAGATCTCCGTACCGTCCTCGAGTTCGAGGACGATCCGGTAGCCGTACGAGCCGGACCAGCCGGCCGACTTGATGGTGCCGCCGTGCACGGCCTTGACCGGCGTGCCGGTCGGCGCCGCGAAGTCGAGGCCCGTGTGCTGGCCGGAGGACCACATGGAGCCGGACTGGCCGTACGTGGAGGTGATCGTGTACGAGGACGTCGGCAGCGAGTAGCTCGCGGCGAGCTTCGCGAGGCGCTCCGCCTCGGCCTTCGCCGCAGCCTCCTCCTCGGCCTTCTTCTTCGCCGCGGCCGCTTCCTTCTCGGCCTGGTCCGCCTTGGCGGCGGCCTCAAGGGCGGCCTTCTCGGCGGCGGCCTTCTCCGCAGCGGCCTTCTCGGCGGCGTCGGCGGAGGCCTGCTGCTGCTCGGCCTGCTGCAGGATGCGGGCGCGCAGCGCCTCGCCGGCGTCGGCGGTCGAGGCGGAGGCGGACTGGCCGCTTCCGGCCTTCTCGACGCCGTCGGCCGGCAGGGCGAGGGTGGCCGTGAGCGGCTGCGGGTTGGTCGTACCGGAGTCCGAACCGCCGTCGGAGATGAACTCGCCGACACCGGGCAGCTCGGAGGCGTCCGGCAGGTTGAGGTCGGGCAGCGATATCGAGACCGGGGGCTTCTCCTTGGCGGTCGCCATGCCGCCCGCGCCGACGGCCGCGATGACACCGACGCCGAGGACGGTGGAGGAGCGGGCGAAGCCGGAGCGCTGCTTCACGACGCGGTGGCGGCCGCCCGAACGGGCCTGCTGGCGCAGGGAGTCCTCGGTCGGGTTCCACTCCCCCAGCGTCGTCGCGTCGTCGTCCGTCCCGGCGGCGCCACGGGCGCCGAACGCGTTGAACCCATCGGAAAGACCGTCGGGGGCAGGGCTGTTGGACGCCACGGAGGCGTGCTCCTTTCCTTCCTTCTCGCCTACCGGGTTAGCTGACGGGTTCGGAGCAGGAAGGTCTCCTACGGGCGGTTCCGCACGGATGCGGAGGTGCCCGATTCACCCCAAGTAGTGGTTCCCCGGTTCCCTTTCAGGATTCGGCGCACGCGCACGGTGCCGTCTCTTGCGACGGCTGGGACGACCGCGCTGCGTTATCGAACGTTAATAGACACGAGGGCCGGATTCCAAGCCGTTCCGGTTGATCATTCACGAGATTGAGCTGGTACAGCCCGATTTGATCCCGCTTCAGTACGGAGTCTTACCGCCACCCCGGAACTGATGGTTCGTCAATTGTTATCGGAGCGGTACACCTCCACTACACAAGGTCACCACATGCGGAACGAGGTACGTCACGGCACCACGGGCATCGTCCGGCGCCGCTCCGGCTGCCCCGCTCCCGGCCGGCTCACGGCGAGCAGCGCCATGTCGTCGGTGGAGCCCCCGCCCGTGTACCGGCGGACGTCGTCGACGAGCGCGTCGAGCATCTCCTCCGGCCCCGGGAAGATCCTCCCGACGAGCCGCTCGGCCGGTTCGTAGAAGGCCCCCGAGGCGTCGCGCGCCTCGGAGAGCCCGTCGGTGTAGAGGAGCAGCGTGGCGCCCGGCGGGTACGGGGCCTCGTCGGCCCGGTCCGGCCAGGCAGCCAGCTCGCCCATGCCGAGCGGCAGCGCGGGCTCGGTCGGCTCCAGGTGGGTCAGGCCCCCGTCCGCGTACAGCAGCAGCGGCTCGGGGTGGCCCCGGTTCACGACCCGTACCCGCCCGCCCCCGCGCGGGATCTCCGCCAGGACGGCCGTGGTGAACCCCTCGAAGGCGTCGAGCCCGGAGCGGCGGGTGCCCTCGCGGGCCAGCGCCCGTTCGAGGCGCTGGGCGACCCCCTCCAGCGAGGCCTCCTGCTCGGCCGCCTCCCGGAAGGCGCCGATCACGACGGCGACCGCCTCGACCGCGTCGAGCCCCTTGCCGCGCACGTCCCCGACCACGAGCCGTACCCCGAACGGCGTGTCCTGGACGGCGAACAGGTCCCCGCCGATGAACGCGTCCGCCTGCGCGGCCTCGTAGCGGGCCGCGACCTGGAGCCCGCCGATCCGCTCGGCGGGCGTCGGCAGCACGGCCTTCTGCGCGGTCTCCGCGATCACCCGCGCCGAGGCGAGCCGCTCGCCGCTGCGCCGCACGACCCGGTTGATCAGCAGGGCGAGGGCGGAGACGGTGACGACGGTCAGCGTCTCGGTGAGGGCGGGGATGTCGTCGGCGGTGCCGTTGTAGACGTGCAGGCCGATGCCGGCGAGGACGGCGGCGATGCCGGTGAGCAGCGTCGTCAGCATGGAGAAGAACGGGGCGGCGATGAGCGGCGCGGCGGAGAACATCGGGGAGGCGGTGTACGCGGCGGGGGTGGCCAGGTCGAAGACGATCCCGCCGAGGATCACCAGCGGCGGCAGGGCCCGGATGAAGCGCCGGGCCCGCTCGGCCCGCCGGCGCGGGGCGCGCGGGGAGAGGCCGTTGCGCGAGCCGTCCATCGGTCCGTTCGCCCGGCCGGACGCCTGCCCGTGAGTCCGTCCGTTCGCCCGTCCCCGAGCCCGTCCCTGCCCCCGTCCCCGATCCCGTCCGTTCGCCCCGCCGTTCGCCCGCCCGTTCCCCAGGCCCTGATCGCGCAGCCCGTCCACCTGCCGTTCAGCCCGTCCCTGCCCCCGGTCCGGCCCTCGTTCCTGCCCCTGCCCCTGGCCCTGCCCCACCTGTGCTCTCCTGCCCGGTCCGTACACGGCGCGGCGACGGACGGTACCGCGCCCTCCCCAGGGTGGCGGGAGCCGCGCCGCTCTGCGACCCCCGCTCGGCCATGTGGGGGACGCGGGGTCACGGACCGCACAGCAGGCGCTACAGATTCCGCTCCGCGTAGACCCTCATCGCGTCCCGTACGAGAACGGCGGTGCCCTCGCCGTGCTGGTCGTAGTTGACGGTGAAGCGCGGGTCGTCCACGTACATCTGGCCGAGGCCGGTCACGTACTCCTTCGACGGAGTCGTCGTGATCGACAGCCACTCGACGTGGCGCCGCGCGATCGCCTGGACCTCGTCGCTGTCGGCCGCCAGGCCACGCCGCGCCGCCGCGCCGAAGTCGCGGGCGATCCCGGCCTGCCGGTCCATGAACTCCTGCTTCTCCTCGGCGCTGAGCGAGCGCCACCAGCGGTCGCCCTTCTCGTACGCGTCACGGCCCCAGCGCCGGCTGACCTCCTCCTCGTACCGCGTGTGATCGAAGCCGTCGAACACTTCCTCGGCCATGAGCTCTTCCCCTTTCTCGGTCTTGTGGAGAGTGGTCCGCACGGCCGCGATCTGCCGACCGATCCGCTCCCGCTCCTGTTCCAGCAGGAGGAGATGGGTCCGCAGCGCGGCGGACGTGTCCCGCTCGCCTTCGAGGACCTCGGCGATGGCGGGCAGCGAGAGCCCCAGCTCGCGCAGGAGCAGCACGCGCTGCAGCCGCACGAGCGCCGCCTGGTCGTAGTACCGGTAACCGTTGACGCCGATCCGGCTGGGTTCCAGCAGCCCGAGCTCTCCGTAGTGCCGGAGGGTGCGGCTGGTGGTGCCCGCCTTCTTGGCGATCTCTTGGATCGACCACTCCATACCGAGAACGCTAAATCTTGACGTTACGTAAAGGTCAAGTCGGACAGAAGGCGGAGGTGGAGGGCGGACGGCGGAAGCGGGAAGCGAGTCGGACACGACGAAGGCCCGGATCCAGTGACTGGATCCGGGCCTTCGTTGCTACTGAGTAGCGGGGACAGGATTTGAACCTGCGACCTCTGGGTTATGAGCCCAGCGAGCTACCGAGCTGCTCCACCCCGCGTCGGTGAATATGACCTTACGGCATGGTGAGCCGATCCCCTAATCCGTTTCCCGGCCGCCCTCTCAGCAGCCGCAGTCCTCGGCGTCGACCGGGGCGGTGAGCGGGTCCGCGTCCTTCTTCTCGGGCCCCTCCCACGTCTCGTACGGGAAGCCCTCCCGGACCCAGTACTCGAAACCGCCGAGCATCTCCTTCACCTGGTATCCCAGCTGGGCGAGGGCGAGCGCGGCGCGGGTGGCGCCGTTGCAGCCGGGGCCCCAGCAGTACGTGACCACGGGGACGGACTTGTCGAGCAGCTGCTCGGCCTGCTCGGCGATGAGCGCGGTCGGCAGGTGGATCGCGCCGGGGACGTGGCCCTGGTCCCAGGACGCGGTCGAGCGGGAGTCGAGGACCACGAAGCCGAGGTCGCCGCCGGCGGCGACGGCGCTCGCGACGTCGGAGACGTCGGCGTGGAAGGCGAGGCTGGCGGAGAAGTACGCGGCCGCGGCCTGGGGAGAGGCGGGCGGGGTACGAAGTACGGCGTTGACCTGCGCGGTTGTCGTCATGCGTGAAAATCTACGGTCGAAGATCACGGCGCTGAAGTGGCAAATCCCGGCGGTGCGACCGCTCCGCCGGGGAAATCCGGGCGTGGGGCGGGGGACGACAGGGGATCTCACGCAGCGGACGTTTCGGGGGCTTCCTCAGGGCCTCGTCGAGGTCTCGTCGGGGCTTCCTCAGGGCCTCTTCGGGGGCTCGTCGGGGTCCTGTCGGGGTCTCTTCAGGGCTTCTTCAGGGTCGCGAGCTGTCACATCACGGGGACGCCGACCGTCATACATAGAGAAGGCACGCGGCAATTCCAACCAGTACGGACGAACGAGGGAGACGCACCGATGGACGACGACAAGGCCCTCCTGGCCGCGCGCTTCGATGCCGACCGCACCCACCTCAAGGCGGTCGCCTACCGGATGCTCGGCTCGCTGAGCGAG
Source organism: Streptomyces sp. NPDC026092 (assembly GCF_040638605.1). NCBI lineage: Bacteria > Bacillati > Actinomycetota > Actinomycetes > Kitasatosporales > Streptomycetaceae > Streptomyces > Streptomyces sp. NPDC026092. The sequence goes on along the minus strand of NZ_JBEZYN010000024.1, from coordinate 92,492 downwards.
GCCGAGGACGCCGTCCAGGAGGCGTGGTTCAAGCTCAGCCGCTCCGACATCAGCGACGTACGGAACCTCAGCGGCTGGCTCACCACCGTCGTCGGCCGGGTCTGCCTGGACATGCTGCGCTCGCGCGCCTCGCGCCGCGAGGACCCGCTGGAGTACTACGTGCCCGATCCGCTCGTGCGCGGAGCGGACGGCGGCGCGATCGACCCCGAGGAGGAGGCGCTGCTCACCGACTCGGTCGGCCTGGCGCTGCTCGTGGTCCTGGACACGCTGGGCCCGGCCGAGCGGCTGGCCTTCGTCCTGCACGACATGTTCGCGGTGTCCTTCGACGAGATAGCCCCGATCGTGGACCGCACACCGGCCGCGACGCGCCAGCTCGCCAGCCGGGCGCGCCGTCGGGTCCAGGGCGTGGCGCCCGGCCCGGCGCCGGACATCACGCGCCAGCGCGAGGTGGTCGACGCGTTCATGGCGGCCTCGCAGGGCGGTGACTTCGAGGGCCTGCTCGCGGTCCTGGACCCGGACGTGCTGCTGCGGGCGGACGGCGGCAAGGCGCTCGCGGGGCTCTCGAAGCTGGTGCGCGGTGCCGAGGCGGTCGTCAACCAGGCGCTCACCTTCGCGCGCTTCCGCCGCGAGTACCGGGAGGTGCTGGTCAACGGCGCGCCGGGCGTCGTCTCGTACGTGGACGGCCGGGCAGTCGGGCTCATGGCCTTCACGATCGTCGGCGACCACATCACGCAGATCGACATCATCGCGGACCCGGAGCGGCTGGAGGCGCTTGGCATCTGAGATCTGTCCGCCCGGTTCAGCCTCCGAGACCGAGGGCGGCGAGCGCGGCCGTACCGGCCACGGCGTGGTCGCCGCCCGCGAGGAGGAGGGTGCGGGCCGACTGGTAGCGGCAGCCGGCCGTCTCGAACGCGGCGGCGGCCGCGAGCTGCCGCGGTACGTCCCCGTCGAGCAGCGCCTCGGTCCGGTCGACGTGGGCGGAGGCGACCGGGTTCCCCGCGACGGTCGTACGGGCGGCGGTCACCCGGGCGCGGGCGTCCCGGTGACCGGAGAGCGCCGAGGCCTCGGCGCGGAGCGTCACGTACCAGTGCAGCCAGATCCAGGAGACCCACTTCCACACCCGCTCCGGCTCGGGCGCGACCCGTTCGAGGGCCGCGTCCGGGTCGCCCCGGTGGAGCAGGAGCTGGGCGTCGAGGACCGCGCCGTAGCCGTGGCGGTACTCGTCCCCCGTACCCGCCCGGTCGACGATCGCGAGCCACTGCGCCCGGGCGTCGTGGTCGCCGCGCAGGCCGTGGACCAGGGCGACCGACGCGGCGGCGGGGCCGAGGGAGAAGGAGCGGCGGCGACCGCTCTGCTCCCAGGCGTCCAAGAACCGCGCGCTGCCGGTGAGCACGTCGTCGCCGTGGCCGGCGAACGCGTCCGCGACCAGGAGCCAGGACGTGGCGTGATGGCCCACCTCGGCCAGGAGCGGGTGGCCGGCGAGCTGTGCGCCCCAGCGGCGGGCGGCCGGGAGGTCGCCCACGCCGAGGGCGGTGCCGGCGGCCATGGCGAGGGCGTCCATGAGTTCGTGGGTACGGGCGGGGGTTTCGTGTGTACGGGGGTTCCCGGCGAGGAGGTCGATGCGGCGCCGGGCGGCCGCGGCGGAGGCGAACGGCTCCCCGGCCCAGCACTGGGCGCCCGAGAGCGCGTCGAGGGCGGCGGACTCCGCGACAGGGTCGCCCGTGCGGCGGGCGAGCGCCACGGCCCGTTCGGCGCGCGCGACCGTCTCCGACGCCGTGTTGTCGGTGCCGCCCTGGACCGCGCCGAACGCGTCCGCGAGCACGGCCGCCTCGGCGAGCGCGACGGCCGCCTCGGCAGCCGGGTCGTCACCGGCCAGCTCGCCGGCCTCCTTGAGGAGAGCGGCCACGTCGTCGGCGGGCGGGACGAGGGTGAACTCGCTGGAGAAGCGGTACGCGACGGTGGCGGCGGCCGCCAGGTCGCGACCGGCCCCGGCGGTGTCCCCGGCGCGGCAGGCGGCCTCGGCGGCGGCGCGGTGCAGGCGGAGCATGTCGTCGCCGAGCCTGCGACACCCGGCGACGGCGGCGGCCTGCCGCAGGGCGTCGATCGCTGGCGAGGGATCGCCCGCCAGCGCGGCGGCCTGCTCGTACCGCTGCTGGGCCTCGCCGAGCAGGGTGCGGGTGAAGGCGGCCCCGGCAAGGGAGAGGGCGAGCCGGTGGGCGTCGGCGCGCCGGTCGGGGCGGTCGGCGTGGGCGAGGGCTTCGGCGTCGGCGTCGGCTTCGGCGTCGGGGTCGGCGTCGGCTTCGGCTTCGGCTTCGGCGGACCAGGTGAGGGCGGCGCGGAGGTCGTCGGCTTCGGCTTCGGCTTCGGCGTGGGCTTCGGCGTCGGCTTCGGCGTCGGCTTCGGCTTCGGCGGACCAGGTGAGGGCGGCGCGGAGGTCGTCGGCCACGGCGTCGAACCGGGCGCGCCAGTCGGCGCGGACCGCGCGCTCGCCGTCGGGTTCCACCGGCTCCACCAACTCCGCCGCGCGGGCCAGGCACCAGCGCACATGCCGGGTGCGGACGGCGTCCAGCTCGTCGGCGGCGGCGAGGCGCTCCGTACCGTACTGGCGGATCGTCTCCAGGGCCTGGTACCGCGTACCGGTCTCGGACGGGACCACCGCGAGCAGGCTCTGCTCGGCGAGCCGGCCGAGGCCGTCGGCGACATCGACGGGTGCGAGCGGGGCGAACCCGCCGACCTCGGTGGCGGCCTCGGCCGTGAACGGCACGACGAAGACCGACACGCGGCGCAGCAGCGCCCGGTCCGCGGGCTCCAGCAGGTCGTGGCTCCAGTCGAGGACCGCCCGTACCGAGCGGTGCCGGTCGGTGGCGCGGGGGCCGCCGGCGAGGAGGCGCAGCTGCTGGGAGAGGCCGGCCGTGAGGCCGTCGAGCCCGAGCGTGGCGCAGCGGGCGGCGGCGAGCTCGATCGCGAGCGCCATGCCGTCGAGCCGTTCGCAGAGGGCGACGACCCGGGCGCGTACCGCCGGATCCGTCAGCACCCCCACGACGGCGGCCGCGCCGACGGCCCCCGCACGGTCGAGGAACAGGGCCACGGCGTCCGACTCGTCGGCACCGGCACGGGACAACGGCGGTACGGGGAAGGCGCGTTCGAAGGGCACGAGCAGCCGGGCCCGGCTCGTCACGAGGACGCGCACGCGGGGGCAGGCGGTCAACAGCCGTTCCAGGAAGGGAGCGACGCCCCCGTCCCGTATCTGCTCGCAGTTGTCGAGGACGAGCAGCGCCTGCCGGTCCGCGAGGGCGGCGAGCACGGCGTCGTCGATCCCGCCGCCGGGCTGCTCGCCCACGCCGAGGGCAGCGGCGACCGCCGCCCCGACCCGCTTCTCCTCGGTGACCGGGACGAGGTCGACGAACCACACCCCGTCCGCGAACTCGTCGGCCACGTCCGCCGCGACCGCCAGCGCGAGCCGCGTCTTGCCCACACCGCCAGGGCCGACGGCGGTCACCTGCCGATGCGCCCGCACGGCCTCGGCCAACTCCCGCCGCTCACGCACCCGCCCGATGAATGCGGTCAGCGGGGCGGGAAGGGGAGCGGGCACGGTACGAGAAGCGCCTTCGCCGGCGCGGGCGTCGGCGAGGGCGATCGCGTGCCGGGCGAGCGCCCGCCGGTCCGGCACCTCCAGCTTCCGCAGCATCGAGGAGACGTGCGACTCGACGGTGCGAACGGAGAGGAACAGCCGGGCGGCGATCTCCGCGTTGCTGAGGTGCTCGCCGAGCAGCGCGAGCACGTCGGCTTCCCGGGGCGATATCTCGGGAGTGGTCACGGCGTCATTATCCGTAGCGCGTCGGTGGGCGTTGGGTGTTCAGCACGGAAGCGCACGCCAGGGGCCGGCGTGGAAGCTGTGACCACAAGGCAAGCCAACTCGATTCAGGAGCACCCATGTCCACCCCTCCCACGCCTCCCCGCTCCCGCGCCGAGCGGCGCCGCGACACCGAGTACCGCCTCACCCACGACGTGGACGTCTGGGTGGCGAGCGCCTCGGCGGACGGCGCGCCCTACCTGGTGCCGCTCTCCTTCGACTGGGACGGCGAGGCCCTGCTCGTGGCCACCCCGGCGGACAGCCCGACGGGCCGGAACCTGGCCGCGACCCGGGCCGCCCGACTGGCACTCGGCGGCACCCGCGACGTCACGATGATCGACGGCGAGGTCGAGGTCTTCGCGATGGACGCGCTCTCCCAGGAGCGGGGCGACCGGTTCGCGGATCGCACGGGCTTCGACCCGCGCCGTGACCTGGAAACCCCGTACCGCTGGTTCCGCATCACGCCGCACCGCGTCCAGGCGTGGTGCGAGGCGAACGAGATCCGGGGGCGCGACCTGATGCGCGACGGCACCTGGCTGACCGACTCCCCGCACACCGCCTAGCGCAGGAAGGGATTACGCCCCACGTCGGACGGCACCTGCTCCCGCACGGGCGTACTGTCCGGGCCGGGTACGCGCATGCCGGGGATCGGGACGTTCCGGACGCGGTGCAGGAGGACGGCGCCGTCCTCGTTCCGTACCTGCTCGTACCCGTGGTCGAGCAGCAGGTCGATCCGCCGGCGCTGCTCGTCGAGCGAGGCGAAGGGGAAAGTGCGGTCGTTGACGCGGAGGAGGACCCAGTCGGCACCGCGTGGCGTGGCGTCGACGAGGACGACGTGTGTACGGGACGTCAGGCGCGGGGCCACGGTGTTGTCGGCCTCCACGGTCGCGCCGTCCGGGATGAGTTCGGCCGCACGGGCGAGCGCGCGCTTGTCGGGGCGGGGCTGCCAGGAACCCGGGTTGAAGGGCAGGCCGAGGCCGGCGACGAGGGCGGCGGCGGTACTCAACGTGACAGCGCCGACGGACAGCCGGACGCCCCACTTCCGCCCGTGCAACCGCCCAAGGGTTTCCAAGGCTGCCGTGAGCAGAATCGGCCAGAGGAAGGCGTCGTAGTGATTGACCACCGGCCAGTGGTTCGGGTTGTCGGAGAGCATGCGCTCCGCGAGCAGGGGCACCGCGAGCAGCAGCGTCGGTGACCCGAGCGGCAGGAAGGCGAGCGTCCCCAGGATCCACGCGAGCATCAGCACCTTGACGGACGGCGTGAACGCGACCTCCGCCAGGACCCACGGCTCGGTCAGTACGGTCAGCAGGGCCTCGCCACCGTCGGCGCCGAGGCGGCCGTAGCTCCAGTAGTAGCCGGGCGGGCTGCCCATCGCAGGCAGAAACCAGCCGACGACCAGGCCGACGACGAGCGGCCCGCCGAGGAGCAGCGCGATCCCGACCGCCCGGCCGACCGCCCGACCGCTCGCCCGCCGGTCCCGGTGCGCCCGCACGGCAAGGACGAGCCCGAACGCCCCGACCACAAGCCCCATGTCCTCCTTCACCAGACACAGCGCCACCGCCCACAGGGCCGCACCTCCGTAGCGCCGGGCGAGGCCCCGCTCCAGCATGAGGAGCGTGATCGGTACGGCGAAGGCGACCTCGTGGAAGCCGGTGTACGAGGAGTTCAGGAGCGGCCAGCCCAGCGCGTACCCGAGCCCGCTCACGTCGGCCGCCCGGCGGGCGACGGCGGGGGCGGCGCCGGCGAAGCAGTGCCGCGCGATCCGGCGCACGACGGGCACGCCCACCGCGAACAGCAGGGCCTGGGCGAGGATCAGCGAGCGCGGGTCGTCCCAGACCCAGTAGAGCGGGGCCAGCAGGGCAAGGAGCGGGGTGAAGTGGTCACCCAGGAGCGTGAAGTCCGGCGGGAATTCATGGTGGACGCTCTTGATCGGCGACCGGGGCAGCTCGAAATGCGCGTACGCCCGCACGGCCTGATCGAAGATCCCCAGATCGAACCCGGTCACCCGCAGCGCCGTCCACGACTGCAACCCCAGCGCGAAGCACACGAGAAAACACAGAAGCGCGGTGCCACCCCCACGCACCGACCCGGAGCCGAGCGCCCGCCCGGGGCCTTCCCCGCCCCTCCGCGGCCCCGGAAGCAGGTCCGCGACCTGAGGGTCTGCGACATGCTCGGTCTCACGTATGGGCGGGGCACTCATGCCCCGAAAACTACGTGCCACCCCACCCAACTGCCAACGTCGAAGCGCCCCGACCGGCGAAAACGGTCGAGGCGCTCCCGACGGGTAGGAGGGTGTTCCCTCGCCCGCCACACGTAGGCCATGTCGGACTCGAACCGACAACCAACGGATTAAAAGTCCGCTGCTCTGCCAATTGAGCTAATGGCCCTCGGCACAACACCCCCGAGCATAGCCGTATCGCTCCCAGGAACCGATCGGGTATCCGACACGGCCCGGTCTCCCCACCCGGCGTCCCCCCGGGCCCGTGGGCCCAGGAGGTGGGATGCGTCAGTACAGGGCCTTGAAGCCGTTCCAGCCGCCGCTGCCGATCATGACGCGGCCCGCGTAGCCGCCGTTGCCCAGGTTGGTGTAGCGCCAGAGCTTGCCCGTGGTGTCCCGGGCGAGGAGCTCCCCGCGACCGTCGCCCGTGATGTCGCCGACACCCACTAGGGAGGAGTAGACCCCCCAGCCGCCGCCAACCTTCACACGGGCCGTCACACCACCGTTCGCCGTGCCGTAGTAGCGCCACAGCACACCCGCCGCGTCCACGCCGAGCAGATCGCCGCGCCCGTCACCGTTCAGGTCACCGGCGCCCACGATCTTCTTGTAGAGCTTCCAGTTCGTGCCGATCCTCACCCGAGCGCCCAGAGCGGTGCCCTCCGTACCCGGGTAGAAGTACATGTCACCGGTCGACGTCTGGCGCGCGATCAGGTCCTTCCAACCGTCACCGTTCACATCACCCGGCGACGTCAGCACGTCGTACTGACCCCAGCCCCTGCCGAGCAGCGTGTACGCCGAGGAGTCCGAGACGATCGCCCCGCAACCCGTCCGGTACCCGCGCAGCTCGTCGCCGACCCGCCCGTACGTGTCGTTGCAACCGTCACCGGTCATGTCCCCGACCGGCACCAGGAGCGCCGTGTTCGGGAGCTTGCCGCCCGTGCCGTTGGTCCGCGCGGCCAGGCCGCCCGAGCCGTTGCCCCGGTAGAGCGACACCAGACCCGCCTGGTCCATCACCAGCAGGTCGCCGAAGGCGTCGTTGCCGGCGATGTCGCGCCACGGCACCACCCTGCCGCCGGTCACGGAGACCGTCCCCGAGGCGGACAGGTCGAGGCCCTCGCCGTCGGCCGTGTTGGCGGTCAGCGTCCACGTGAACGTGCCGTTGGTGACCAGCCGGCCCGCCGCGTCCTTGCCGTCCCAGCCGACCGCGATCCGGCCGCGCGTCTCACCACCGTCGTACGTACGGACCACCGCGCCGTTCACCTTCCGGCGCAGCGTCAGCTGCCAGTACGACGCCGGCTTCGACAGCGACCAGGACGCCTTCCAGCCGTCCGTCGCCCGCGCGGCCGCCGGGACGTTCGTCGCCGTCGCCGTCAGGTCGGAGGTGGTGACGCTCGTCCAGACCGCGTGGATCCGGTTCTCCGCGTCCTTGTACGCCACGGCCCCGCCGAAGCGGTCCACCGCCCACGCCTCCCGGCGCGCGCCCTGGACGGGCGCGGAGTCCACGAGCGTGCGCGCCGCGGCGGCCGTGCCCGTGTGGAAGTCGATCAGCCGGAGGTACGAGCCCGAGCCCTGGTCCACGACGAAGCCGTCTCCCAGCAGACCGCCGTTGTACGAGCCCTTCGGCAGCGCGACCTTCGTGCCCTTCTGAAGGTCGACCACGCCCTGCTTGGAGAACCCGGCGCAGGACCAGTACAGCCAACGCCCCGCCGTCTGAAGCTCCGTCGGCGCGCAGTCGGCGCCGGTCGCGACCGTGCCGAGGTCCTTGCCCGTGACCAGGTCCGTACGGGACACCTGGCCCACCGTGGCCGTACCGGCGAACAGCGTGTCGCCACGCAGGGCCGCCGCAGTCTGCGCCTGCCGGCGGACGACCGGCTGCGCGCCGGGCGCGGCGTCCAGGTCGACGACGAGGGTCTCCCCGTCCGCGACGAGGTTGCCGGGGATGCTCGGCCGTCCGCTCTGGAAGACCGCCCAGCGGCCGGAGGCGTCGGCGAGCCAGCCGGTGTTCTTGCCGGTGGCGGCGCGGGTGGACTCCTTGGCGGAGCGCCGCCCGACGACCTCCATGCCGTCGAAGCCGCGGGCCAGGTGGACCGTACGGCCGTCACCGGAGTCGAACAGCGGGGTCGTGTTCTCCAGCCGCTCCTCGGACCCGACCGAAACGGGCTCCGACTGGCCGGTGTGCATCGGGCCGACCGGCAGGGTCCGCGCGAAGAAGCCCCGGCCCCGCTGACCGTCCTGCTCCAGGGTCGAGAGCCGGCCCGCACCGAGGGCGAGCGACTGCACCGCCGTCGCCAGCGGCTCGACACGGCGAAGCTTCTCGAGGACCGGAGCACCGCCACCCTTGCCGGGGACGACCTTCAGCAGGAACCAGTCGGCGGCGGAAGACCCACCGACAACCGCGGCACCCGCCCCACCGACGATCTGATGGAGCTCGGGCTCGGCCTTCTCCAGGAGCGTCTGCGCCTGCAGCCCGTCGGGGGAGAGCGCGACCAGGCGCCGCTGCAGCGCGGCGTCCGTGCCGGAGGCCTCGCCGACGGCGAGGACCCAATCCCCGACCAGACCGATACGGGCGGTGCTCAGCCCCTCGGGCAGCGCGAACGTCCGCTCGGCACCGTTCAGGGCGGATCGCTCCCGGATGTGCACCTGGCGGTCCCGGTCGACCCACGCGATCCGGTCGGCGCTCAGGGCCACCGGCGCGACGAGGATGCTCTCCCCGGCGGAGGTGGGCGCGGCGATCACCGTCATCTGCCCGGTCCGCAGGTCGACGACGCCGAGGTCGGTGAGGTCGTACGCGTCGGCGGTCCTGCTGAAGCGGATCACGGCGGCGCTGTCGTCACCCGCGACGAGCCGCGCCATGTGCACGTTGGCGCCCTCGGGGAACCCGGTGACGGGGATCTTGGTCCCGGTCGCGTCCCCGACACGGCGCAGGTAGTAGCCCGTGGTCGTCTGCGTCTCGTTCTCCGACGCGTACTGCTGGAAGAGCAGGGTGTCGCCGAGCAGCCCCCGCAGACTCGCGTCGCGCGGCAGGTCCAGCGGCTGCTCGGTGCCCGCGACCAGATCGCGGAGGTAGTGAATGCCCGCCCCACGCTGGACGTACGCGTACCGCCCACCGACACCGGTCTCGGCGAACGCCGGGTTGCCGGAGCCGTACCCGAGGGACACGGTCTGCCCGGTCGAGAAGTCGGTCCAGGAAAGCTCGCCGCCGAAGCTCTCGTCGGAGTCCTCGGTCTCGTGCACATAGCCGTTGCCGCTGACCGCCTTGACAATCGCGTGCCGCGGGACGGTCCGCCAGTTGGGCGTGATGTCCAGCTGGTCGCCGGGCGGAACGGCGGCGGGCAGAGCCGCCGGTACGGCGTTCGGCGCGGCGTTCGGTACGGCGCCGGCCGGCATCGCGCCGACCACCGAGGCGACGAGCGCGGCGGCCACGACGGCCGTACGCGCGCGACGATCACGCGCGCGTGAAGAGCGTGCCAAGAGGGTCCCTCCCCGGGAAACCTGAAGATGAGGAAACAGGGCGGAACACCACTTCGCCGGGCCCCCTGGCCGACGCTTCCCACCCATGTCGACAGCGCCGACAGTAACAGCCGCGACCGACACCGAGCAGCCGGGATTCCCACCCGACCACCACCACTTTCGAACCCGTTCAACGAAGCAGGGCCCGTACGTCACCGAAGTGTCGTACGGGCCCTGCTCAGTGTTCAGCGGTCAGCGGGTGACGCCAGGTCAGCCGTTGCGCTTCCAGCGCGGCTTCTCGTCGCGGCGGCCGAAGGAGCCGCCCGTCGAGCCGGTGCCGCGGTGGTCGCCGCCGCGGTGGTCGTCGCGGCGGCCGTACGGGCGGTCGCCGCCCGAGCGGAAGCCGCCCGAGGGGCGGTCGTCGCGGCGGTCGCGGTTGAACGGACGGTCGCTGCCGCGGTGGCCGCCGGTCGGGCGGTCGTCGCGGCGGAAGCCGCCACCACGGTTGTCGTCACGACGGTCGTTGTCCCGGCGGAAGCCACCCGACGAACGGTCGTCGCGGTTGAAGCCGCCGGACGGACGGTCGTCACGGTTGAAGCCACCCGACGGACGGTCGTCGCGGCGGAAGCCACTGCCACGGTTGTCGTCACGACGGTCGTCGCGGCGGAAGCCGCCCGACGGACGGTCGTTGTCACGACGGAAGCCACCGCCACGGTTGTCGTCGCGGTTGAAGCCGCCCGACGGACGGTCGTCGCGGCGGAAGCCGCCACCACGGTTGTCGTCACGACGGTCGTCGCGGCGGAAGCCACCCGACGGACGGTCGTTGTCACGACGGAAGCCACCACCACGGTTGTCGTCGCGGCGGAAGCCGCCACGGTCGCCACCACGGTTGTCGTCACGGCGGAAGCCGCCACGATCGCCGCCGCGGTCACGGCGCTCGTAGTTGCCCCGCTCGTCGCGGAACGCCGGGGTGCGCTCCTCGCGGCGCTCCTGGGCCGGCTCGGCGGCGACGACGGCCGCGGCGACCTCGGCCTCGGCGGCCTCCGTCACCTCGGCGACCGCGGCCTCCGGGTCCTCGCCACGCTCGCGCGCGGAACGGGCGACCAGACGGTCGGCCTCCTCGCGGAGCTCGGCGGCGCGGCGCGTCAGACGCTCCAGCTGCTTGGTGAGGTCGGCGACCTCGCGCTCGGCCTGCTTGGCCGCGTTGTTCGCGGAGTCGGCCTGGACCTCGGTGAGCGAACGCGCACCGGTGATCTCGGCGACCTCCGGGTCGAACGCCCCGGCCCCGCCCACGATGTGGCGCGAGGCGTCGACGCCCGCGTCCTCCATCAGGCGGAAGATCTGACGGCGCTGGTGCGGCAGCGCGAGGGAGACCACGACACCGGAGCGGCCGGCACGGGCGGTACGGCCCGAGCGGTGCAGGTAGTCCTTGTGGTCACCGGCCGGGTCCACGTTCAGGACCAGGTCGATGCCGTCGACGTGGATACCGCGGGCGGCGACGTCGGTGGCGACCAGCGCGTTGACGTAACCGTCCTTGAAGTCGGCGAGGACGCGGGTACGGGCACCCTGCGTCATGCCGCCGTGCAGCGCGTCGGCCTTCACGCCGGCCTCGACGAGCTGCTCGGCGATGCGGTCGGCGCCCAGCTGGGTGCGGACGAAGATGATCGTGCGGCCCTTGCGGGCGGCGATGGCGGCCGTGACCGGCGCCTTGTCCTTCGGCTTCACGACGAGGACGTGGTGGGACATGGTCGTGACGTTGCCCTGGGCGCTGTCGACCTCGTGGCTGACCGGGTTGTTCAGGTAGCGCTTGACCAGCGTGCCGATCTCGTTCTCCATGGTGGCGGAGAAGAGCATGCGCTGGCCGCCCTCGGGAACCTGGTCGAGCAGCTCGGTGACCTCGGGCAGGAAGCCCAGGTCGGACATCTGGTCGGCCTCGTCGAGGACGGCGACCTGGACGTTCTCCAGGGAGCAGGCGCCACGGTTGATGATGTCGCGCAGTCGGCCCGGGGTGGCGACGAGGATGTCGACGCCGCGCTCCAGGGCGTAGATCTGGTTGCCCATCGACGTACCGCCGCAGACGACCTTGATCTTCAGGCCGAGCACGTCGCCGTACGGCTGAAGGGCGTCCGCGACCTGCATCGCGAGCTCACGGGTCGGGGTGAGGATGACCGCGCGGGGCTTCTTCTTCTCGGTGTGGCCGCCGGCCAGCTGCGCCAGGGTCGGCAGACCGAAGGAGAGGGTCTTGCCGGAGCCGGTACGGCCGCGGCCGAGGATGTCCTTGCCGGCCAGGGCGTCCGGGATGGTCGCCGCCTGGATCGGGAAGGGGGTGGTCACACCGTTCTGCGCGAGCTTGCGCACGACGCCCTCGGGCAGGCCCAGGTCGGCGAAGGTGATGGTGGGCTCGGTGGGCTCCGAGGCCTCGTCGGCCTCGGTGGTGCCGTCCGCCTCGACGGTCTCGACGATCTCGGTGGCCTCTACGGCCTCGACGATCTCGTCGTTGATCTCGTCGTTCTCGGGCATGACGGCGTGGTCAGGACTGAAAATGGACATGCGAAATGCGAAACCTTCCGGAGTCTCGGCACGCGCCCGTCAACTCCGTGAAATTCGCAATTCGACCGCCTCAATGCGGTCCAGCCACGGCTAGGGAGAGTACGCGCCACGCGGCGCTCTTCTGTGTCGGCGCCGGGCAATGGGATCAAACGATCTACCACCATACGCACCCTCCCCCACCTATGGCAAACCGGACTGCGTCACACCGGCCCTCACGCCGGTCCGACCTGCGGTGATGCCTCCGGCTCCACCGGCGCCCCGGGGCCGTCGGCGGCCCGCATGGCACCCATGTGGGTGTCCGCGCCAGGCGTCGCGGTCGGCGAGTCGGTCGGGTCGGGCGTCGGCTGCGGAGTGGGGCTCGGGCTCGGCTCCACGGTCGGCTCGGGCGTCGGCTCCGGCGGGTCCACCGGTGGCGTGACCTCGCCACCCGGCGCGGTCGGCTCGCCCGCGCCGCCGCCCGGCCCGCCGGGCTCCTGCCCGCCCGGCTTCGGCCTGCCGCCCGAGACCCCGCCCGTCGGCGCCTCCACGGGGGGCTGCCCCGAGGCCGTCGGCGAGCCGCTCGGCACCGGCGACTCCGTCCCCGCGCCGGCCGCGTCGGGGCCGCTCTTCCCGGACGCGTCCCGGCCGGTTCCGCCGTACCGGCCCGAGACCCCGGCGCTCCCGCCGGACTCGGCCGCCTCGCCCTGCTTTCCCGCGGACTTGCTGGGCGCCGGCTTCGCGCCCTCGTCACTCACGCTCATGCAGCCGCTCAGACCGGCACAGGCCGCCACCGCCAACGCGGTCGCGGCCCATCTCACACGGGTGGGCAAATGGCGCACGGAGGGCACCTCCAGGACACAAAGGGCGGGAACAGCGGGCGGAAGACCGCGTTTCGCTACCCAACTCCCTTTGCACCACAAGGGACACGCCCCCATGGCGACCACCTGCCCGCGACCGGCCCCGGGTCGGGGCCTCCCGTCAGCCGTAGCCCAGTGCGTGCAGCCGCTCGTCGTCGATGCCGAAGTGGTGGGCGATCTCGTGGACGACGGTGATCTCGGTCTCGGCGACCACGTCCTCCCGCGACTCGCACATCCGCAGCGTCGGCCCCCGGTAGATCGTGATCCGGTCCGGCAGCACCCCCGCGTACCACTCGCCCCGGTCCGTCAGCGGAGTCCCCTCGTACAGCCCGAGCAGCTCCGGGTCGTCCGACGCGGGTTCGTCCTCCACGAACACCGCGACGTTGTCCATCAGTCGCGTCAGCTCCGGCGGAATCCGGTCCAGGGCCTCGGCGACAAGCTCCTCGAACTCCTCGCGCGTCATCTCCAGCACCCGGCCATTGTCCCCCCAGGTGAAACCGTTTTGGCGATAGCGGCCGCCATCCCATATGCTTCTCACGTCCCCGACGCGCTGCGAAGCGCGCAGGTGAGCCTCTAGCCCTCATCGTCTAGTGGCCCAGGACGCCGCCCTTTCAAGGCGGTAGCACGGGTTCGAATCCCGTTGGGGGCACGCAGTACCGTGTGCGAGACTAGTGATCGCGCACAAGCTTGGCTCTGTGGAGCAGTTGGTTAGCTCGCCACCCTGTCAAGGTGGAGGTCGCGGGTTCAAGTCCCGTCAGAGTCGCTGAAGCTGGAAACGGCTTCGTGGCTGGGTAGCTCAGTTGGTACGAGCGATCGCCTGAAAAGCGATAGGTCGCCGGTTCGACCCCGGCCCCAGCCACAAAGAGAAGGCCCCGTTCGAAAGAACGGGGCCTTCTTCGTGTACGCGCGGACGTACGACGACGGGGGTACGAGCCTCATCCCGTACCCCCGCCCCTCAGGCCTCCCGGCCCCGCCGCCCGCGCCACCCGCGCACCGCCAGCACCACCGCGACCACGGCCACCACCGCCACGAGCAGCGCCCAGTCCGGCACCGAACGGCCCACCGAGGCCACCCGCTCCTCCACCGCGAACGAGTCGTCCACCGACAGCAGCCCGGGCAGGGCCGTCGTGCCGTCGAAGGCCAGGAAGAGCGCGCCCAGCGCCACGAAGAAAAGGCCCGACAGCAGCGACGTCGTGTGCAGCTCGAACCGGCCGAACCGGACCGTACGGCCCCGCAGCCAGCGGCGCCGGCCCAGCTCGTACCGCTCCCAGAGCAGCGCGAGCAGGAACAGCGGCACCGCCATGCCCAGCGCGTACACGGCCAGCAGCAGGCCGCCGTACGCCGGGCTGCCGCTCAGCGCCGCCACCGTCAGGACACTGCCGAGGATCGGGCCCGCGCAGAAGCCGGCGAGGCCGTAGACCAGGCCGAGGGCGTAGACGGAGACCGCCGTCGTGGGCCGGATCCGGCCGCTGACCTCGGCGATCCGGCGCGAGGCGAAGCCCATCCCGAGGATCTGGAGCACACCGAGCGCGATGATCGTCCAGCCGCCCAGGGCCACCAGCAGGTCCCGGTGGCCGTAGAAGAGCCGCCCGGCGAACGAACCGGCCGCGCCGAGCGGGACGAGGGTGGTCGCGAGGCCGGCGTAGAAGATGCCGGTACGGGCGAGCAGCCGGCTCTTCGAGTCGATCGAGTACGCGAAGAAGGCCGGGAGCAGCAGGGCGCTGCACGGGCTGAGGAGCGCGAGGAGGCCGCCCAGGAACGCGGCCAGATAGCCGATGTCCGAGGTCATCGGCCGGCCTTGGACGGCTTCGCCGTCTTCGCCGCCGCCTCGATCGCCTCCGTGAAGGCCTCCATCGGCTGCGCACCCGCGATCGGCCGCCCGTTGACCAGGAACGACGGGGTGGAGGTGGCGCCGAGCGAGTACGCCTGCTCCTGGTCCTTGCTCACCGCCGCGCGGGCCGCCGCGCCGTCCGTGTCCTTCGCGAACCGCGCGAGGTCGGGGACCCCGGCCTCCTCGGCGAGGGCGTTCAGGCGGTCCTTGCCGAAGCCCTTCTCCTTGGCGCCGTCCGCGTACGCGGCCTTGTGGAACTCCCAGAACCGGCCCTGCTGCCCCGCCGCCCACGACGCCCGGGCCGCCGCCTCCGACTCCTCGCCGAAGATCGGGAAGTTCCGCCACTCGATGCGCAGGGTGCCGTTGTCGACGTACTTCTTCACCAGCTCGGGCTCGGTGTCCCGGGCGAACTTCCCGCAGTAGCCGCACTTGAAGTCGGCGTACTCGATGAGCACCACGGGCGCGTCGGCCCGCCCCATGGCCAGCTTGTCGGCGGCGTCGCGGCGGGCGTAGGCCTCCAGCTCGGGGTAGACGGGGCCGCCGGGCTCGGCGGAGACCTCGGCGGCCGAGGAACCGGACGAGCCGCCGGAGTCGGGCGCGCCCGCGGTGAACGAGACGACCCCGGCGAGGACGGCGGCCAGGGCGACCCCGGAGATGATCATGATCGGCTTGGACTTGGACATGCTGAAGCGCTCCTGAACAGGGATGAAGAAGAGGACGGACGACACGACGGACGGTCGGTCGGCCCTCTAGACGCGCAGGATCGAGAGCTCCACAGGCGAGGGGGGTACGAGCTCCGGCGGCTCAGGACCCGGAAGCAGCGCGCGTATGGCCTGGTCACAGCCCCAGGACCCGGCCCCGGCGGTCCGCTCCGCCGCCAGTGTGGGCAGCAGCTCGCCGAAGCCGTTCGGACGCGGCGGGGTGGCGGGCCGGGCGGCGCCGTCGACCGCGTGGCTCTGGCCGCAGCCCGGCGCGTCGCCCGACCCCACGACCGCGACGACGGCCTCGGAGGCCGGCGGCGCCGCCACCGCCGTCCCCGCCCCGCACACCAGCACCCCGAGCACCACGGACACCAGCGCGGCGAGCGCCGCGAGCGCGCGGGCGGTGCGGGACATAAAGGGGTACCTCTCGGATCTTCAGCTCGACGTGCCCGAAATATTACGGGTCGCCCCCGGGTCGCCCCACGGGCCGCCCCACGGGTCGGACCCCACGGAAATCGGTTCGCCCGTTCTCCGCCCGGGGTGCGATCCTGGATTCCGTATGTCTACTTCCTTCGCCGCCCTCCAGACCGTCCTGGCCGAGGTCTCGCTGCGGGACGCCCACCGGCTCGGCCGCCGCCTCGAGGGCGCCCGCCGCATCCGCAAGCCCGAGGCCCGTGAGGCCGTCCTGGACGAGATCGCCGCCGAGGCCGGCAAGGCCAAGGAGCGCGTCGACGCGCGGGCCGCCCGCGTGCCCGCGGTCACGTACCCCGAGCAGCTGCCCGTCTCGCAGAAGAAGGACGAGATCCTGGAGGCGATACGTGACCACCAGGTCGTGATCGTCGCCGGTGAGACGGGTTCCGGAAAGACCACGCAGATCCCCAAGATCTGCATGGAGCTCGGCCGGGGCGTCCGAGGCATGATCGGCCACACCCAGCCCCGCCGGATCGCCGCCCGCACGGTCGCCGAGCGCGTGGCCGAGGAGCTGAAGACCCCGCTGGGCGAGGCCGTCGGCTGGAAGGTCCGCTTCACCGACCAGGTGAACCCCGACGCGACCTTCGTGAAGCTGATGACGGACGGCATCCTGCTCGCCGAGATCCAGACGGACCGCGAGCTGCGCGCCTACGACACGATCATCATCGACGAGGCCCACGAGCGGTCCCTCAACATCGACTTCCTGCTCGGCTATCTGGCCCAGCTGCTGCCCAAGCGCCCCGACCTCAAGGTCGTCATCACCTCCGCGACCATCGACCCCGAGCGCTTCTCCCGCCACTTCGGCGAGGCGCCGATCGTCGAGGTCAGCGGACGGACGTACCCGGTGGAGGTCCGCTACCGGCCCCTCCTCGAAGAAGACTCGGAGGAGAGCGACCGGGACCAGATCACCGCGATCTGCGACGCCGTCGACGAGCTGCAGGCCGAGGGCCCCGGCGACGTCCTGGTCTTCCTCTCCGGCGAGCGGGAGATCCGCGACACCGCGGACGCACTGCTGAAGAAGCAGCTCCGCAACACCGAGGTCCTGCCCCTCTACGCCCGGCTCTCCCACGCCGAGCAGCACCGCGTCTTCCAGGCCCACTCCGGCCGCCGGATCGTCCTCGCGACGAACGTGGCCGAGACCTCGCTGACCGTCCCGGGCATCAAGTACGTCATCGATCCGGGCACCGCCCGCATCTCCCGCTACTCCCACCGGACCAAGGTCCAGCGGCTGCCGATCGAGGCGGTCAGCCAGGCCAGCGCCAACCAGCGCAAGGGCCGCTGCGGCCGTACGTCCGACGGCATCTGCATCCGGCTGTACTCCGAGGACGACTTCCTCTCCCGTCCGGAGTTCACGGACGCCGAGATCCTCCGTACGAACCTGGCGTCCGTCATCCTCCAGATGACCGCGGCTGGCCTCGGCGAGATCGAGAAGTTCCCCTTCATCGACCCGCCGGACCACCGCAACATCCGCGACGGCGTGCAGCTCCTCCAGGAGCTCGGCGCGATCGACCCGGCGGAGAAGGATCCGAAGAAGCGGCTGACCCCACAGGGCCGCAAGCTCTCCCAGCTGCCCGTCGACCCCCGCCTGGCCCGCATGGTCCTGGAGGCCGACAAGAACGGCTGTGTACGCGAGGTCATGGTGATCGCGGCCGCGCTCTCCATCCAGGACCCGCGCGAGCGGCCCGCCGAGAAGCAGGCCCAGGCGGACCAGCAGCACGCCCGCTTCAAGGACGAGACGAGTGACTTCCTCGCCTTCCTCAACCTCTGGCGCTACATCCGCGAGCAGCAGAAGGAGCGCGGTTCCAGCTCCTTCCGCCGGATGTGCAAGTCGGAGTACCTGAACTTCCTGCGCATCCGCGAGTGGCAGGACATCTACGCGCAGCTGCGCACGGTCGCCAAGCAGATGGGGATGCATCTCGAGGAGCCCTCGGCGGACTTCTCCGCGCCCGAGCAGTCGGTGCACACCTCGCTCCTCGCCGGTCTGCTCTCGCACATCGGTATGAAGGACGTGAAGGAGGGCGCGAAGAACGAGTACCTGGGCGCCCGCAGCGCCAAGTTCGCGGTCTTCCCGGGTTCGGCGCTCTTCAAGAAGCCCCCGCGCTTCATCATGTCCGCGGAGCTGGTGGAGACCTCGCGGCTGTGGGCCCGGGTCAACGCGAAGATCGAGCCCGAGTGGATCGAGCCGCTCGCCCAGCACCTGATCAAGAAGACGTACAGCGAGCCGCACTGGGAGAAGGACCAGGCGGCCGTGATGGCGATCGAGAAGGTCACCCTGTACGGCGTGCCGATCGTCACCGACCGCAAGGTGAACTACGGGCGGATCGACCCCGAGGCGAGCCGCGACCTGTTCATCCGCAACGCGCTCGTCGAGGGCGACTGGCGCACGCACCACAAGTTCTTCGCGGACAACCGCAAGCTCCTCACCGAGGTCGAGGAGCTGGAGCACCGCGCCCGCCGCCGGGACATCCTCGTCGACGACGAGACGCTCTTCGACTTCTACGACAAGCGCGTCCCCGAACACGTGGTGTCCGGTGCGCACTTCGACTCGTGGTGGAAGCGCAAGCGGCACGAGGAACCGGAGTTCCTCGACTTCGAGCGCGAGATGCTCATCAACGAGAAGGCCGCCGGGGTCACCAAGGCCGACTATCCCGACTCCTGGCGGCAGGGCCCGCTGAAGTTCCGGGTGACGTACCAGTTCGAGCCGGGCGCGGACGCCGACGGTGTGACCGTCCACATCCCGCTCCAGGTCCTCAACCAGGTAACGGACGAGGGCTTCGACTGGCAGATCCCGGGTCTGCGGGAGGAGATCGTGACGGAGCTGATCCGTTCGCTCCCGAAGCCGATCCGCCGCAACTACGTGCCGGCGCCGAACTTCGCGGCCCGCTTCCTCGACAGCGCGGTGCCGCTGCAGGAGCCGCTGACGGTGACGCTCGCGCGCGAGCTGCACCGGATGGTCGGCGTCCCGGTCTCCCCGGACGACTTCGACCTGTCCCGGATCGCCGACCACCTGAAGATCTCCTTCCGGATCGTCGACGAGCGGCGCCGCAAGCTGGCCGAGGACAAGGACCTGGAGGCGCTGAAGCTCCAGCTGCGCCCCAAGGCCCGCCAGGCCCTCTCCCAGGCCGCCGCGGCCGCCACGAGCGGCCCTGACGGCTCCGGGCAGTCCCTGGAGCGCACGGGGCTCACCGACTGGACGATCGGCACGCTCACGAAGGTCTTCGAGACCCGGCGGGCCGGCCAGCCGGTCAAGGCGTACCCGGCGCTCGTGGACGCCGGCGACACCGTCTCCGTACGCCTCTTCGACACGGAGGCCGAGCAGGCGCAGGCCATGTGGCAGGGGACGCGGAAGCTGATCCTGCTGAACATCCCGGTGAACCCGGCGAAGTTCGCCTCGGACAAGCTGACCAACCAGCAGAAGCTCGCCCTCTCCCGGAACCCGCACGGCTCGATCCAGGCGCTCTTCGACGACTGCGCGACCGCCGCGGCGGACAAGCTGATCGCCGACCACGGCGGCCCGGTCTGGGACGAGGAGTCGTTCCGGAAGCTGTACGACAAGGTCCGCGCCGACCTCGTGGACACGACGGTACGGACGGTGGATCAGGTCCAGCAGATCCTGGCCGCCTGGCAGGCCTGCGAGCGCCGCCTGAAGGCCACGAACAGCCTGGCCCTCATCGACAACCTGGCGGACGTGCGCACGCAGCTCGCCTGGCTGATGCCCGCGGGCTTCGTCACGAAGACGGGGCTGAGGCGGCTGCCGGACCTGATGCGCTACCTGGTGGCCGTGGACCGCCGGCTCCAGCAGATGCCGACCGGCGTCCAGCGGGACAGCACCCGCATGGAGAAGGTCCACGAGATGCTCGACGAGTACGCCTGGCTGCTCGAACAGCTCCCGAAGGGACGGCCGGTACCGAAGGAGGTCACCGACATCCGCTGGATGATCGAGGAGCTCCGGGTCAGCTACTTCGCCCACGCCCTCGGCACAGCTCACGCGGTCTCCGACAAGCGGATCGTGAAGGCGATCGACGCCGCCGCGCCGTAACCGGGACAGGCCCCCAGGGGGTGTCGCCTTGCGCCGGTTCGACCAGACCCTCTGACCTGCTGTACAGTCTTGTTCGCAGCCCCCGCTGAGGGCTGCGAATCAAGGTCCTGTGGAGCAGTTGGTTAGCTCGCCACCCTGTCAAGGTGGAGGTCGCGGGTTCAAGTCCCGTCAGGATCGCTCTTCGAGAAGGCCCGCACCGATCGGTGCGGGTCTTCTTCGTTGCCTCCCGGTGTATTGACGGCGTCGGGCGGACCCCGGTACCCCAGACATCAGGGAATCGGGGGCCCGGACCGGAGGTGGTCACGCATGGCCGCGGCATCGGCAGCGAGACACGAGATACGGGCGCTGCTGCGCGCCCATCTGGCGGCCGCGTCCCGCCACGGACACCTCACACGCCACTGCTCGGTCTGCCACCGCCTCCAGCGGCTCGCCATGGAGCTGGACCGGGCCACGGAGGAGACCGAGGACGAAAGTCCCACCGGCCCATGACCAACGCCTCGTTGGCGACCGCGCCGGCAGTGGCAGGCTGGTCTTTGGCAAGCCCTCGCCGGTGTGACGGGAGTCACCGAAAGAGTTTTACAAACCCCCGCACTTACACCCTCCCTACACCGGCCCCATTTAATATGTGCAATTGCACCGCACATCGGGGCCTCGGAGCCGGCACAAAAAAGATCGCGCTGGACCCGGCGGAGTCCAGCGCGATCGATGACGAAGAGCCTGTTGGGGCAGGCGCCTGGTCGGCAGAGCTTGGGTGGGCGGTCCAGGTTGGGGGACCCGGAATTGCCCGGCACTACAGGGTGTTGCGCGTACCTCAGGCCTCGCTGCGCTGCTGCGGAATGCCCGCGAGCAGGGCGCGGACCTCAGCCTCGCGGTAGCGGCGGTGTCCACCCAGCGTGCGGATGGACGTGAGCTTCCCTGCCTTGGCCCAACGGGTCACCGTCTTCGGGTCCACGCGGAACATCGTGGCAACCTCGGCGGGGGTCAGCAGCGGCTCGGCATCAGGGGTGCGAGCGGTCATGAGCGGCCTCCTCGGGAGAACCGAACCATCTCGGTTCTTTCCTCTAAATTCTGCACCTTGGCCCGCGTTGCCCGAAATGGCAGAAGCGGGCCGAGTCGGTTATAGGACGAACGGCTTGTCCTCGGCACTACAACTACACCATCCGTCCAGCCACGTCGGCCAAACCGATGGAATTGCCCTCGCAGGTGTTCATCAGCGGCGGAAGTCGATGGACCATGCCATAACGGACAGTCACGCCACTGTGACGATCAGTCACAGAGCGATCAGGAGTCCTCAGACCCCCCATAGAGTGCAATGCTGAGCGTTCCGCCCATAGTTGGACGGAAGGAACCCTCCCCGGACTCCTTGTCCTATTTTGGCACGAGGGAGGGTGAAGGACGCAAGGGCGCAGTAAGTGCTATCCGTCACGCTTGAGCCAAAGGCCCGGATCGGGACCTACGTCCCGGCACACTCCCCACCTACGTCCCGGCGCCCACACACCAACGTCCCGCCGGACACACAAGCCGCTTAATGATCATTTACATCAGGGAGACATGTCCTGTCGATGGTCAGTTGGCGAACTGCAGGTTGCGGATGTCCCGCCATCGCTCCGCGAGCCGCCCGTACGCCTCGCTCGCGGCCTCCCCGTCGCCGTCCCGCAGCGCCGCGATCCCCGCGGCCGCGTCCGCCGCCGAACGGTCCGCCGCGAGCCGCTCCGCCGACACCGCGTGCACCAGACCGCCGTAGTCCAGCTCCACGAGCGCCCGCGGATGGAACTCCTCCAGCCACCGGCCCACCTCGACCAGGCCCTCGGTCATCGGCCCCTCGTCGATCGCCTCCCGCAGCGTCCGCAGCGCCCGCGCGAGCCGCCGCCGCGCCTCCACCATCGGCGTCCGGTAGCGGAGCACCGGCGCCACGCCCTCCGCCTTGTCCCCGGGCACGTACTCCCGCTCCTCGTCCGAGAAGAGCGTGAACCAGCGCACCGGCACCTGCCAGACCGCCGTACGGATCCACGGCCGGGCGTCCGGGTTCCGCTCCCGCCAGCGCTCGTGGTCCGCCGCCACCTGGGCGCGCACCACCGGCGGCAGCATCGCGTCGAGCACCGACGCCGGCAGCGGCGGCCGCCCCGGCTCGGCCTCCCGCGGCCGCCCCAGCTCCTCCACGGCCAGCAGGGCCCGCATCCGGGTCCGCCACGGGCAGATGACGACCACCCCGTCGAGCTGCGCCACGAAGGCGTCCCCGCTCTCCTGGACCGGCACCGGGACCGGCGGGGTGGGCAGCAAGTCCGCCAGCGAGCGGCGCAGTTCGTCCTGGGCCGTCGGCGTCCCCTCTCTTCGCGCGTACCGCGCCCAGTGGCCGCGCTCCGGCTCGGGGAAGGCCCCCAGAGGTTCGTAGATGCGCAGATAGGAGGCGTACGGGACGAGGACCGAAGAGGCGACCGACATGTCGCGATCCTTCCACGGCAGTACTCCGGGAGGGGGTGATCCTGCGCACTGCGGCGGATCTACGCCCAGGTAGGACTTACCCTTCTGCCGAACCGGTCCGCCACCACCCGCATGGAGGGCCGGAGTAACCGCCGCTTCGTACTTGGGAGTCACCACCGTGACCGATGTGACCGGCGTTCCTGCTGCTGACGTACTGCACACTCTGTTCCACTCGGAGCAGGGTGGCCACGAGCAAGTCGTGCTCTGCCAGGACCGCGCCTCCGGCCTCAAGGCCGTCATCGCCCTCCACTCCACCGCCCTGGGCCCCGCCCTCGGCGGCACCCGGTTCTACCCGTACGCCTCCGAGGCAGAGGCCGTCGCCGACGCGCTGAACCTCTCCCGGGGCATGTCGTACAAGAACGCCATGGCCGGCCTCGACCACGGCGGCGGCAAGGCCGTGATCATCGGCGACCCCGAGAAGATCAAGACCGAAGAGCTGCTGCTCGCCTACGGCCGCATGGTCGCCTCCCTCGGCGGCCGCTACGTGACGGCCTGCGACGTCGGCACCTACGTCGCCGACATGGACGTCGTCGCCCGGACGAACACCTGGACCACCGGCCGCTCCCCCGAGAACGGCGGCGCCGGCGACTCCTCCGTCCTCACCGCCTTCGGCGTCTTCCAGGGCATGCGCGCCTCCGCCCAGACCCTCTGGGGCGACCCCACGCTCCGCGACCGCAAGGTCGGCGTCGCGGGCGTCGGCAAGGTCGGCCACTACCTGGTCGAGCACCTCCTGGCCGACGGCGCCGAGGTCTACATCACCGATGTGCGCGAGGAGTCGGTGCTCCGGATCACCGACAAGCACCCGCAGGTCAAGGTCGTCGCGGACACCGACGCCCTGATCCGCGTCGAGGGCCTGGAGATCTACGCCCCGTGCGCGCTGGGCGGCGCCCTGAACGACGAGACCGTGCCGGTCCTGACGGCGAAGATCGTCTGCGGCGCGGCCAACAACCAGCTCGCCCACCCCGGCGTCGAGAAGGACCTCGCGGACCGCGGGATCCTCTACGCGCCCGACTACGTGGTCAACGCCGGTGGCGTGATCCAGGTCGCCGACGAGCTGCACGGCTTCGACTTCGACCGGTGCAAGGCGAAGGCCACGAAGATCTTCGACACCACCCTCGAGATCTTCGCTCGTGCGAAGGCGGACGGCATCCCGCCGGCCGCGGCCGCCGACCGGATCGCCGAGCAGCGGATGGCGGACGCCCGTCGCGGCTGAGCATGGCCGATTCTTGACGGGCCGGTCCACCGGGACGCCACCAGGACGCCACCGGGAGGCAGCCGGGGCCGGGTCGGGGCTCGGAGGGGTGAACTTTGTAGGTTCACCCCAATCGAGAGATGACTCACCCCGGTCGGCGGGTCGGCCCTCAAGAAGAGGTTAAAATCGCGATTGACCAGCGAGGACGGGGCTCCTCGAAGGTTCTGTACCGAGGCATGTGATGCGTGCGGCGTACCGTATGGCCACGGAAGCAGGTACCGTTGAAGCCCTACGGACCGGTCTCTCCTCCGAGAGCCCGTTCCGACTCATGAACGCGTGTCAAGACTCTGGGGCCGCCGAGCCCCGTCACCGAGGGGGTCGAGCCATGGGGCGCGGCCGGGCAAAGGCCAAGCAGACCAAGGTCGCCCGCCAGCTGAAGTACAGCAGCGGCGGGACTGACCTGTCGCGTCTGGCCAACGAGCTGGGCGCTTCGACTTCGAGCCAGCCGCCGAATGGCGAGCCGTTCGAGGACGACGACGAGGAAGACGACCCGTACGCGCAGTACGCGGATCTCTACAACACGGACGACGAGGACGAGGACGACGAGTCCGGTCCCGACGCGTCGTCCCAGCGTCGCGCTTGACCTCTTAAAGAGCGCTGCTCAACACCGAACCCGGTCCGGATACCCGGACCGGGTTTCTGTGCGTCTCCGTGCGGATCCGCGAGGTGTCCACGGGACGGTGGGTGGGGCGGCGCCCACCCACCGTGCCGGATCAGACCGCGTAGTCGCCGATGAGCTCCGCGCCCGTCGTGTGCTCGCCGCGCTCGGTGATCTCGCCCGCGACCCAGGCCTCGACGCCCCGGTCCTCCAGGGTGGCCAGGGCCACCTCCACGGACTCGGCCGGGACGACGGCCATCATGCCGACGCCCATGTTCAGGGTCTTCTCCAGCTCGAGCCGCTCGACCTGTCCGGCCTTGCCGACCAGGTCGAAGATCGCGCCCGGGGCCCAGGTCGAACGGTCGACCACGGCGTGCAGCCCGTCCGGGATCACCCGCGCCAGGTTGGCGGCCAGGCCGCCGCCCGTGATGTGGCTGAAAGCGTGCACCTCGGTGGTCCGGGTGAGCGCCAGGCAGTCGAGCGAGTAGATCTTCGTCGGCTCCAGGAGCTCCTCTCCCAGGGTCCGGCCGAGCTCCTCGACGCGCTGGTCGAGGCTCATGCCGGCCCGGTCGAAGAGGACGTGGCGGACGAGCGAGTACCCGTTGGAGTGAAGGCCGGAGGACTCCATCGCGATGACGGCGTCACCCGTACGGATGCGATCGGGGCCGAGGAGGCGGTCCGCCTCCACCACGCCCGTACCGGCGCCGGCGACGTCGAAGTCGTCCGGGCCGAGCAGGCCGGGGTGCTCGGCGGTCTCGCCGCCGACGAGGGCGGTGCCGGCGAGGACGCAGCCCTCGGCGATGCCCTTGACGATCGAGGCGACCCGCTCGGGGTGGACCTTGCCGACGCAGATGTAGTCGGTCATGAAGAGCGGCTCGGCGCCGCAGACGACGATGTCGTCCATGACCATCGCGACCAGGTCGTGGCCGATGGTGTCGTAGACGCCCATCTGGCGGGCGATGTCGACCTTCGTGCCGACGCCGTCGGTGGCGGAGGCGAGCAGCGGACGCTCGTAGCGCTTGAGCGCGGAGGCGTCGAAGAGGCCGGCGAAGCCGCCGAGGCCACCGAGGACCTCGGGGCGCTGGGTCTTCTTGACCCACTGCTTCATCAGCTCGACGGCGCGGTCACCCGCCTCGATGTCGACGCCCGCGGAAGCGTAGGAGGCACCGGTGGTCTCAGGCATGGCTGGGAACTTTCGTGTCGTACTGCGGGGTGTGCAACGGGGTCTTACGGGCGGCGCAGCGCGTCGGCGGCCGCGGTCGCGGCGGGGCCGGCGGCGAGTTCGGTCTCCAGGAGCTGCTTGCCGAGCAGCTCGGGGTCCGGCAGCTCCATCGGGTACTCGCCGTCGAAGCAGGCCCGGCAGAGGTTCGGCTTGTCGATGGTGGTCGCCTCGATCATCCCGTCGATGGAGATGTACGAGAGCGAGTCGGCGCCGAGCGACTTGCCGATCTCCTCGATCGACATGCCGTTGGCGATCAGCTCCGCGCGGGTCGCGAAGTCGATGCCGAAGAAGCAGGGCCACTTCACCGGCGGCGAGGAGATCCGGATGTGGATCTCGGCCGCGCCGGCCTCGCGGAGCATCTTGACCAGGGCGCGCTGGGTGTTGCCGCGGACGATCGAGTCGTCCACGACCACCAGGCGCTTGCCCTTGATGACGTCCTTGAGCGGGTTCAGCTTCAGCCGGATGCCCAGCTGGCGGATGGTCTGCGAGGGCTGGATGAAGGTGCGGCCGACGTAGGCGTTCTTCACCAGACCGGTGCCGAAGGGGATGCCTGAGGCCTCGGCGTATCCGATCGCGGCCGGCGTGCCGGACTCCGGCGTCGCTATGACCAGATCGGCCTCGACGGGGGCCTCCTTGGCGAGGCGACGGCCCATCTCGACGCGGGAGAGGTAGACGTTGCGACCGGCGATGTCGGTGTCCGGGCGGGCCAGGTACACGTACTCGAAGACACAGCCCTTGGGCTTCGCTTCCGCGAATCGCGACGTGCGGATGCCGTTCTCGTCGATCGCGATCAGCTCGCCCGGCTCGACCTCGCGGACGTAGCTGGCGCCGCAGATGTCGAGGGCGGCGGACTCGGAGGCGACGACCCAGCCGCGCTCGAGACGGCCGAGGACCAGCGGACGGATGCCCTGCGGGTCACGGGCCGCGTAGAGGGTGTGCTCGTCCATGAAGACGAGGGAGAAGGCGCCCCGGACCTCGGGGAGGATCTTCGCGGCGCCCTGCTCGATGGTGAGCGGCTTGCCGTCCTCGTCGACCTGGGCGGCGAGGAGCGCCGTGAGCAGGTCGGTGTCGTTGGTGGCCGCGACGCGGGTGGTCCGGCCCTCCTGCTTGGGGAGGTCGGCGACCATCTCGGCGAGCCGGGCCGTGTTCACCAGGTTGCCGTTGTGGCCGAGCGCGATGGAGCCGTGGGCGGTCGCCCTGAACGTCGGCTGCGCGTTCTCCCACACGGAGGCACCGGTGGTCGAGTAGCGGGCGTGACCGACCGCGATATGACCTTGGAGCGAACCGAGAGAGGTCTCGTCGAAGACCTGGGACACCAGGCCCATGTCCTTGAAGACGAGGATCTGGGAGCCGTTGCTGACCGCGATACCCGCGGATTCCTGGCCCCGATGCTGGAGGGCGTAGAGCCCGAAGTACGTGAGCTTTGCGACCTCTTCACCCGGAGCCCAGACACCGAAGACGCCGCAAGCGTCCTGGGGGCCCTTCTCGCCGGGAAGCAGATCGTGATTGAGTCGACCGTCACCACGTGGCACGTTCCCGAGTGTAGGGGAGGTCGACCACTGGTCCGAATTGGGGAATTGAGCGGGGTCCCGGTTTGGTGTGATCGTACGAGCTGATCGACAAGCCTGGTGGGGCCGTCCGCGAGGCCCCCGGGGGCCAAGGGGCAGAAGGGCTCCGAGGGGTCGGGACCGAGAGCCGAAATGCCTGCTACCGATGGGTAGGAGCGGGCTCGGGAGGCTCCGGGTGTGACGGAGTTCGCACGACACGGCGGCCGTTCGGCGCGTGAGGCACGCGTCCGTGAGACGGCCGTCCCAGGGAGCGGGACGGGCGTTGACAGGGGTACGGCGGTTCGGCCAGGCTCCAGCCCCATGCAGCCTCTGCGTGACCGCTCGGTCACCCTCGTGGCGCGCCGACACGTCGACCTGGTCCGTGTCGCCGGCGCGCTCTGTCGCTGCGCCTAGGGGCGAGCAGCCCCAGCGCCCCCGCCCCGCTGAGGGGCACCTCTTCGCCCTCACTCTTCGAGGGCACCCCCTCCTGAGCACGCCAGCTCTGTAGCTCCGCGCCGAGCCACGGCCCCCGTCCGGGTCAGGGCCGCGCCGCCGCGCGCCCTCGTGCGCCCGCACCCCTTCACGCGTACCCGCACCTTCCAAGGAGCCTCCATGCCCACGCCCAAGACACCCCTGTCCCGACGCGCTCTCGGCGGGGCCGCCGTCGGAGCCGCCGCCGTCGGCGCGCTCGGCGCCGGAGCCGGGACCGCCGAGGCCGGGACCGTGCAGGCCGCGAGCCCGCGGGAGCGGGAGTTCCGGGCCGCGACCGGGCGGCGCTCGCGGCGGCCGAACATCCTGTTCATCCTCGGCGACGACCTCGGCTGGGCCGACCTCTCCTCGTACGGCTCGACCCACATCCGTACGCCGCACCTCGACCGGCTCGCCCGCCAGGGAGTCCGCTTCACCAACGCCTACTCCGGCTCCGCGACCTGCTCCCCGACCCGGTTCTCCCTGTATACGGGCCGCTTCCCCGGCCGTACGAAGGGCGGGCTGGCCGAGCCGATCGCCGACAGGTCCGTCGGCCTGGAGCCGACCCACCCCACGCTCGCCTCGCGGCTGCGCGAGACCGGCTACGCCACCGCGCTGATCGGCAAGTGGCACTGCGGCTACCTGCCCGACTACTCCCCCACCCGCTCCGGCTGGGACGAGTTCTTCGGCAACTTCGGCGGCGCCCTGGAGTACTACTCCAAGCTCGGTCTCGGCGGCGAGTACGACCTCTACGAGGGCGACGCGCAGTACAAGGACCTGCGCTACTACACCCGGATCCTGACCGAGCGGGCGAGCGAGTACGTCTCCCGGGACCACGACCGGCCCTGGCTGCTCAACCTGAACTTCACCACCCCGCACTGGCCCTGGATCGCCGACGGCGACGAGGAGGCGAGCGCCGAGATCGTCCGGCGGATCAAGGCCGGCGACCGGAGCGCGCTCTGGCACCAGGACGGCGGCTCCATAGCCAAGTACAAGGAGATGGTCGAGGACCTCGACCGCTCGATCGGCGAGGTCCTCACCGCCCTGAAGCGGTCCGGGCAGGAGGAGGACACGCTCGTCTTCTTCGCCAGCGACAACGGCGGCGAGCGTTTCTCCTACAACTGGCCGCTGGCCGGCAACAAGGGCTCGCTCCAGGAGGGCGGCATCCGCGTCCCGTCGATCCTGCGCTGGCCCGCCCGGATCGACGGCGGCCAGGTCAGCCACCTGCCCGTCTACAGCCCCGACTGGACGGCGACCCTCCTCGAACTGGGCGGCGCCCGCCCCCACCCGGCGTACCCGCTGGACGGGACGAGCCTCGCCGGGCACCTGCTGCGGGGCGAGCGGGTCCGCGAGCGGGACCTCTTCTGGCGGGTGCGGGGCGAGCGGGCGTTGCGCCGCGGCGACTGGAAGTACTACCGCGGCAAGAGCGGCCGTGACCAGCTGTTCCACCTCGCCGAGGACGTCCGCGAGCAGGCGGACAAGGCGCCGTTCGAGCAGGCGCGCCTCGCCGAGCTGCGGGCGGCCTGGGAGCGGACGGACGCGGGGCTGCTCCCGTACCCGAGCTAGCTCTTGGGGGCGGGCGTCGTCGCGGAGAAGCCCTCGCCGTCGGCGCCCGTGAGGGTCAGCGTGCGGTGACCGAGCTTGTACGAGAGCGGTCCGTCGAGGAGCTCGTACAGCTTGGTCTCCAGCTGCATCTGCGGGCCCGAGCAGATCATCCGGGTGGTCGCGACCGGTCCGGTGACCGTGAGCGTGGTGGGGGTGACCTCGGCGGTGGCCGTGAACCGGTTGCAGCCCAGGTTGCCCCGGACCTTGCCGTCCTTGTCGATGACGAACGTGGCCTTGCCCTCGCTGCCCTGCGGCACGGAGGAGGCCGTCTCGCCGGAGAGCAGGGAGTCGACGGTCCAGGTGGTGCCGTTGAGCGGGGCCGGCGGTTCGGAGGTCAGGGCGACGACGTTCTTGCCGTCGAGCGAGGTGAGGGTGAGCCGGTCGCCCTCGACCCGGGCCTTCATCGAGCCGTCGAAGACCTTCTGGAGCACCGCCTCGAAGGCGCCCCGCTCACCGGGGCACGCCATCTCGGTGCCCTGGCCCTGCTTCACGGTGACCGTGTCCCCCTGGACCGACACCTCGGCCCCGAAACCGTTGCAGCCGCTGTTCCCCGACGCCTTGCCGTCCGCGGCGATCTGGAGGTGGGCGCCGTCGGGCGCCCGGTTCTCCTTGCCCTCCGTCGTCACGGTCTCGAAGTTCCAGTGGACACCGGTGACGGGCACGTCGGGGGCGACGGTTCCGGCACCGGGATCGGAACCGGACTTCTGGGTGCCGCACGCCGAGAGCACGACGAGCGAGGCGGCCAGGACGGCGGTGGCTGCGGTGGTGCGTGTCTTCAGCATGGGGATGGGACGGGCGAACGGTACGGACGGTTCCGTACGGCTCCGGGGAGTCACCCCATCAGTGGCAGCAGCGCGGCGAGGTCCGCCCGCTCCCCGCTCGCGCCGACCCGCGCCGCGTCCAGCTCCTCGGCCCACCGCGCCCGGCCGGTCGCGAGCCGGATCCAGGTGAGCGGGTCGGTCTCGACGACGTTGGGCGGGGTGCCCCGGGTGTGGCGCGGGCCCTCCACGCACTGGACGACCGCGAAGGGCGGGATCCGCACCTCGACCGCCCCGCCGGGCGCCTTGATCGCGAGCGCGTCGGCGAGCAGCCGGGTGCAGGCGGCCAGGGCCTGCCGGTCGTACGGGATCTCCAGGCCGGTCGCCGCGTTCAGGTCGTCGGTGTGGACGACGAGTTCGACGACCCGGGTCACCAGGAAGTCGGCGAGCCGCATCGCGCCGAAGCGCATCCGGACGAGCCGCTCGTCGGAGACGCCCTCGATCCGCTCCTGGTACAGCGCGGCCGTCGCCGCGAACAGGCCGGCCAGGTCGGCCGAGTCGATCGCGCGGGTGTCCTCGTCGATCCGCGCGGCGGCCGTCGCCGTCACCGCGGGCCAGTCGAGCAGACCGAGCGCCCGCTCGGCCGGCTCGGGTTCGCCGAGCGCGCGGGCGACGGCGCCGACCGCCATCGTCAGGTGCGCCGCCAGGTCCCGTACGGTCCACTCCCCCAG
This sequence comes from Streptomyces sp. NPDC026092, assembly GCF_040638605.1. NCBI lineage: Bacteria > Bacillati > Actinomycetota > Actinomycetes > Kitasatosporales > Streptomycetaceae > Streptomyces > Streptomyces sp. NPDC026092. Next base: position 61,881 of record NZ_JBEZYN010000024.1, on the reverse strand, counting down.
CCGCGTCGGCCCGTCGAGCTGCTCGGGCGTGAGCCCCTCCACGGCCTTCGTCACGTTCTCGAACTGGGCGAGCACGGCGGCCCTGGTCTTCGCGGAGTCGTAGCTGCGGGTGCGCTTCTTGGCCGGTGGCATGGGGGCGAGGGTAGTCGGAGACTGGAAGGGGAGGGCTTCCAGCACAGCGCCAATTCGCCTGAGAGGGGTCGATCAGCGATGGCTGAGCACCCTGACACCGCCGTGGTCCGCCGGGGCTACGAAGCGTTCGGCAAGGGAGACATGGACACCATCCGGTCCCTGATGACCTCGGACTGCACGCACCACGCGCCGGGCGACAACCGGATATCCGGGCACCACAAGGGCGTGGACAACTGCATCGCCTACTACGAGCAGCTCGGCGCTCTCACCCACGGCACCATGCGGGTCGACCTCGACAGCATCACCGTCGACGGCCGTGGGCACGCCATAGCGGCCCACAAGTTCCACGCCGACCGCGGCGACCGCGGCATCGAGATGCACGGCGCGCTCTTCTTCACCATCGTCGGCGGCAAGATCACCGACGTCGACGAGTGTGTCGAGGACATGGACGAGAACGACGCCTTTTGGGGTCAGGCCGAGTAGGCCGGGCGTCCCACGAGGAACGTCTCGCCGTTCTTCGGCACGCCCACTCCGCGCCAGGTGAACGGCAGCCCGCGGGCCGTGGCCAGGTCCGGGCCGTCCATCAGCTGGAAGTGCACGTGCGGCTCGGTGGAGTTGCCGGAGTTGCCGCACCGGGCGAGTTCCTGGCCCGCCACGACCCGGTCGCCCGCGCGGACGGCGAGCGAGCCGCGCTTGAGGTGCGCGTACATCGCGTACGTACCGTCGCCGAGGTCGAGGACCAGGTGGTTGCCGGTGACGCGGCGCGCGCCCGCGAGGACGCGGACGGCCGACTCGACCAGCATCAGATAGGCCACGGCGGGCAGCGAGTTGCGGCTCAGGTGATCGCGCTGGCGGTCCTCGGCGTGCACGACGGTCGCGTCGGCGACCGCGAGCAGCGGGGCCCCGAAGGCGGGGAAGTCCTCGCTCGGCCGTGCCACCGGCCAGAGGCGGGCGAAGGCCGGGCGGGGCCGCCGCTCGTCCTCCTCGACGATGTCGATGGCGTAGGTCTGGCCGTACTGGTGGGTGCCGTGGCTGGGCGTGCGGTCCGCCGGGCTGTTCAGGGCCGACCAGCGCCCTGTGACGGGCGGGTCCACCTCGATCGCGGCGCGCGGGGCCGCGGCGGCCGCCCGGCGGGCGGTCCCGGAGAGCGTGACGCCGACCGCCATCGCGGCGAGCGCGGGCAGCCAGCCCATCCAGTACGGATACGGCGGTTCGACGAAGACCGAGGCGAGCGCCTGCACGACGAAGAGCAGCCAGAGCGAGCGGTGGACGACCGTCGCGATCTTGCGCGTGGACATGAGCGTTCCCCCTGAACGACGTGATTACGGACGGGCGGCGGTGAGGACCACCAGGAGCGGGACGACCCGGGCTCCCGGCACCTCGTAGCGGCCCCGTCCCGTGGTGTGGAGCCAGCCCGCGCCGGTCAGTTGGCGCAGGTGGTGGTAGATCTGGCCGGTCGTGCCGAGTTCCTCCACGTCCGCCAGCTCGGCCGCCGTGCGCCGGCCGCCGAGGATCTCCCGCAGCAGCCGGAGCCGTACGGGATGGCCGAGAGCTGCGAAGGAGTCGGCGGTCTCGGCCCAGTCCTCGTCGAGCAGCCGCTCGGTGAAGGCGCCGAACTGCCACTCGTACCGCTCCTCGGTCGGCAGCCGGACCGTGCCGGTGAACAGCACCGCGCCGTCCTCGCCGCGCGGGCCCGCCCCGGCGATCTCCGCCTTGAGCCCTTCCAGCGCCCAGAACGTCCCGTCGGCGATCTCGGGCGCGGGGCGGTCCGCCCGCCCCTCCAGCTCGGCCATGCGCCGTTCCAGCGCGGCGACCCGCTCCTCAAGCTCCATGTTCGTAGATTACGTAATTACGTAATCACACGCAAGGATGCCACGAGAAAGCCCCCGCCCGGACCCGAAGGTCCGAACGGGGGCTCCCGTGATGCTCCGTACCAGGCGTATCAGGCCAGCAGGCCCGGGATCGTCGCCTCGTGCGCCGTGCGCAGCTCGCTCAGCGCGATGCTGAACTCGCCCTGCACATCGATCTCTTCGCCGTCCACGACACCGATCCGCGCCGCCGGCAGACCCCGCGCGCCGCACATGTCGGTGAAGCGGAGCTCCTCGCTGCGCGGGACGGCCACGACCGCGCGGCCGGCCGACTCGCTGAAGAGGAACGTGAAGGCGTCCAGGCCCTCCGGGACGACCAGGCGCGCGCCGGTGCCGCCGCGCAGGCAGGACTCGACGACCGCCTGGACCAGTCCGCCGTCGGACAGGTCGTGCGCCGCGTCGATCATGCCGTCGCGGGAGGCCGAGATCAGGATCTCGCCGAGCAGCTTCTCCCGGTCGAGGTCCACGGCCGGCGGCAGACCGCCGAGGTGCTGGTGGATCACCTCGGACCAGGCCGAGCCGCCGAACTCCTCACGCGTGTCGCCGAGCAGGTAGAGGAGCTGGCCCTCTTCCGCGAAGGCGATCGGCGTACGGCGGTTGACGTCGTCGATCACACCGAGCACGGCCACGACCGGCGTCGGGTGGATGGCGACCTCGCCCGTCTGGTTGTACAGCGAGACGTTGCCGCCGGTCACCGGGGTGCCCAGCTGCAGGCAGCCGTCCGCGAGACCACGGGTGGCCTCGGCGAACTGCCACATCACGGCCGGGTCCTCGGGCGAACCGAAGTTGAGGCAGTTGGAGATCGCCAGCGGCTTGGCGCCGGAGGCGGCCACGTTGCGGTACGACTCCGCGAGCGCGAGCTGCGCGCCCGCGTACGGGTCGAGCTTCGCATACCGGCCGTTGCCGTCGGTCGCCATGGCCACGCCGAGGTTGGTCTCCTCGTCGATCCGGACCATGCCCGCGTCCTCGGGCTGCGCCAGGACGGTGTTGCCCTGCACGAACCGGTCGTACTGGTCCGTGATCCAGGACTTCGACGCCTGGTTCGGGGAGGAGACCAGCTTCAGGACCTGGTCCTTCAGCTCCTCGCCGTTCTGCGGCCGGGGCAGCTTGTTCGCGTCGTCGGCCTGGAGCGCGTCCTGCCACTCGGGGCGGGCGAAGGGACGGTGGTAGACCGGGCCCTCGTGCGCGACCGTGCGCGGCGGGACGTCGACGATCTGCTCGCCGTGCCAGAAGATCTCCAGGCGCTCGCCGTCGGTGACCTCACCGATGACGACCGCGATGACGTCCCACTTCTCGCAGATCTCGAGGAAGCGGTCGACGTACTGCGGCTCGACGATCGCGCACATGCGCTCCTGCGACTCGCTCATGAGGATCTCCTCGGGCGAGAGCGTCGCGTCGCGCAGGTGGACCCGGTCGAGGTCGACCCGCATACCGCCGGAGCCGGCCGAGGCCAGCTCGGAGGTCGCGCAGGAGAGTCCGGCGCCACCCAGGTCCTGGATGCCCGCGACCAGCTTCTCCTTGAAGATCTCCAGGGTGCACTCGATGAGGAGCTTCTCCTGGAACGGGTCGCCGACCTGGACCGCGGGGCGCTTGGTGGGCTTGGTGTCGTCGAAGGTCTCGGACGCGAGGACCGAGACGCCGCCGATGCCGTCGCCACCGGTACGGGCGCCGTAGAGGATCACCTTGTTGCCGGGGCCCGAGGCCTTCGCCAGGTGGATGTCCTCGTGCTTCATCACGCCGATGCAGCCGGCGTTGACCAGCGGGTTGCCCTGGTAGCACTCGTCGAAGACGACCTCGCCGCCGATGTTCGCCAGGCCCAGGCAGTTGCCGTAGCCGCCGATGCCCGCGACGACGCCCGGCAGGACGCGCTTGGTGTCGGGGTGGTCGGCCGCGCCGAAGCGCAGCGGGTCCACGACCGCGACCGGGCGGGCGCCCATGGCGAGGATGTCGCGGACGATGCCGCCCACGCCGGTGGCCGCGCCCTGGTAGGGCTCGATGTACGAGGGGTGGTTGTGCGACTCGACCTTGAAGGTGACCGCGTAGCCCTGGCCGACGTCCACGACGCCCGCGTTCTCGCCGATGCCGACGAGCATGGCGTCGTTCTCGGGGACCTTCTCGCCGAACTGCTTCAGGTGGACCTTGCTGCTCTTGTACGAGCAGTGCTCGGACCACATGACGGAGTACATGGCGAGCTCGGCACCCGTGGGACGGCGGCCGAGGATCTCGCGGATGCGCGCGTACTCGTCCTCCTTGAGGCCGAGCTCCTTCCAGGGCTGCTCGCTGTCCGGGGTCTCGGTGGCGTGCTTGACGGTGTCGAGGCTCATCAGGCGTTGACCAGCTTCTTGAGGATCGAGGTGAAGAAACCGAGGCCGTCGGTACGGCCCGTACCGATCAGCGGCTCGACGGCGTGCTCGGGGTGCGGCATGAGGCCGACCACGTTGCCCGCGGCGTTGGTGATGCCCGCGATGTCGCGGAGCGAGCCGTTGGGGTTCACGTCCAGGTAGCGGAAGGCCACCCGCCCCTCGGCCTCCAGCTCGTCGAGCACCCGCTCGTCGGCGACGTACCGGCCGTCCATGTTCTTGAGCGGGACCTGGATCTCCTGGCCCTGCTCGTAGTCGGCGGTCCAGGCGGTCTCCGCGTTCTCCACCCGCAGCTTCTGGTCGCGGCAGATGAAGTGCAGGTGGTTGTTGCGCAGCATCGCGCCCGGCAGCAGATGGGCCTCGGTGAGGATCTGGAAGCCGTTGCAGATGCCGAGGACGGGCATGCCCGCCTTCGCCTGCTCGATGAGCGGCTCCATGACCGGCGAGAAGCGGGAGATGGCTCCGGCCCGCAGGTAGTCGCCGTAGGAGAAGCCTCCGGCCAGGACCACGGCGTCGACCTGCTTGAGGTCCTTGTCGCGGTGCCAGAGCGAGACGGGCTCGGCGCCCGCGAGGCGGACGGCGCGCAGCGCGTCCTGGTCGTCGAGCGTTCCGGGGAACGTGACGACGCCGATGCGTGAGGTCACGACGGGGCCCCGGCGGTCTCCGTGGACTCGACCTTGACGGTGAAGTCCTCGATCACGGTGTTGGCGAGGAAGGTTTCGGCCATCTCATGGATGCGGGCGAGGGCGGCCTCGTCGACCGGACCCTCCACCTCCAGCTCGAAGCGCTTTCCCTGGCGGACGTCGGCGATTCCCTCGAATCCGAGGCGGGGCAGTGCACGCTGCACGGCCTGGCCCTGGGGGTCGAGGATCTCCGGCTTGAGCATGACGTCGACTACGACGCGTGCCACTGGCACTCCCGGTGGTGTGTTGCGTGGGCGGTTCCCTCAGCGTACCTGCCTCCAAATTCTACGCGGGTAGAGGACTGGAGGACCCTACAAAGCCTCCCGAAGATCTCCGAAGATCCCCACGGAAAATTCAAGTGAAATATTGCGCGGGCCATTGCGGGGAGACACGCTGATGCAATTGGCTGGGCTTCACAATGCGACGCCTACCGCTGTACAAAGGAATACAGAGGAAAGCAGCATTGGCCCGGGGCAGCCGTAAAGTCGGTGTCGCCGCACGTCAGAGGCGCCACACCCGCCAAGACGATCACGGCGCGCCGCAGGAAAGGACCGATATCCGTGGCTCAGCGAGTAGTGGTCACTCTCTCCGACGACATCGACGGCGGAGATGCGGCGGAAACGGTTGCGTTCGGCCTGGACGGGAAGTCGTACGAGATCGACCTGAATCCCGCCAATGCAAAGAAACTGCGCAAGGCGCTGGCCCCCTACCTCGCGGCCGGCCGGAAGCTGACCGGCAGGGCCGCCACCGCACGCGCCGGCGGAGCCTCCCCCTCCGTGGCTTCGTACAAGCACACCGCCCTCGCCCCCGACCCGGCGGCGGTCCGCGCCTGGGCCCAGTCCAACAAGATGGACGTGCCCGCCCGCGGCCGCATCCCGAAGCGGGTCTACGAAGCGTTCCGCGAGGCCAGTTGAGCCCGCGACCCGGTCCGCCCGGCCGCGTGCCGGGAACCGAGTTGCGCTCCACCCCCGCTGATCGGCTAGAGTCTGGATCACGCCGAAGGGCAAGGCCGCAGGGCCGAACCTCACGCAGCGTGCGGGTGTAGTTCAGTAGTAGAACATCCCCCTTCCAGGGGGAAGGCGCAGTGTGCAATTCCTGTCACCCGCTCTGCATCGCATTACCGAGCACTCCGGTGCATCAGGTACAGTGGTGCTCGCACCGCCCGGTGAAAGCCGAGCGGCAGCAATGCGGACGTGGCTCAGTTGGTAGAGCATCACCTTGCCAAGGTGAGGGTCGCGAGTTCGAATCTCGTCGTCCGCTCGTTGATCGAAGGCCCGGTTCTCAGGAACCGGGCCTTCGTCGTGTCCGCCCCCTTTCGCGCGTCTCACATCTGCCCTTCTGACATTTGTCATGCGCAGTGATGACAGCGCGCACTGCCGAGCCGCCCGCCGCGCCGCGAGCCTTGAACCATGACCGATGTGATCGTGGCGGAGGGCCTCCGCCGGACCTACTCCGGCGGCTACGAAGCCGTCAACGGAATCTCCTTCGCCGTCCCCCAGGGCGAGATCTTCGCCCTGCTCGGCACCAACGGAGCCGGCAAGACCTCCACCGTCGAGCTCCTGGAGGGGCTGGCCGCGCCGAGCGGCGGCACCGTCCGGGTCCTCGGCCACGACCCGTACCGCGAACGGGCCGCCGTACGGCCCCGGATCGGGGTGATGCTCCAGGAGGGCGGCTTCCCGTCCGACCTGACCGTGGCCGAGACCGTACGGATGTGGGCGGGCTGCACCACCGGTGCCCGCCCGGCCGGCGAGGCCCTGGAGGCCGTCGGCCTCGGCTCCCGCGACCGGGTGCGGATCAAGCAGCTCTCCGGCGGCGAACGCCGGCGCCTCGACCTCGCCCTCGCGCTCCTCGGCCGCCCCGAGGTCCTCTTCCTCGACGAGCCGACCACCGGCCTCGACGCCGAGGGCCGCCGCGACACCTGGGCCCTCGTCCGGGCGCTCCGCGACGAGGGGACGACCGTGCTCCTCACCACGCACTACCTGGAGGAGGCCGAGTCCCTGGCCGACCGGCTCGCGATCATGCACCAGGGGCGGATCGTGCTCTCCGGCACCCCCGCCGAGGTCACCGCCGCCCGGCCCGCCCGCATCCGCTTCACCCTCCCCGAGGGCGTGGAGCCCGGCCGGCTCCCGCTCGGTCTCAAGGCCGCGGCGGACGGCCAGCGCGTGGAGATCCGTACGCACGCCCTGCAGGACGCGCTCGGCGCACTCCTCGACTGGGCCCGCGAGACCGGCGTACGGCTCGACGGACTCGACGCCCGCTCGGCCACCCTCGAAGAGGCGTTCCTGGAGATCGCCTCCCGCACCGACGCCCTCGACCTGACCGTGGACCTGGAGACCGCCCGATGAACGCCACCGCACGCCGCATGACCGCGCTCGGACGGGCCGAACTCACCCTCCTCGGGCGGAACAAGAACAACCTCTTCATCGCCCTCCTCATGCCGCTGCTGATGATCTTCGTGCTGCGGTCCTCGCTCGGGCAGATGGAGCCGGACGAGCTGCCCGGCGGCATGGCGGGCACCACCCTCATCGGCGGCACCGGGATGGTCCTGGTCCTCGTCGTCTACATGGGCCTCGTCTCCGCCCTCGTGGCCCGCCGCGAGGAACTGGTCCTCAAGCGGCTGCGCACCGGCGAGGCGACCGACCTGGAGATCCTCGGCGGCGCCGCGCTCCCGTCCGCAGCCATCGCGCTCCTCCAGTGCGCCGTCCTCACCGTCGGCGGCGCCCTCGCCCTCGACGTACCCGCGCCGCGCAGGCCCGACCTGCTCGTGCTCGGGCTGATCGCCGCGATCCTGCTGCTCGCCGGGCTCGCCGCCGCGACCACCGCGATCACCCGGAACGTCGAGAGCGCGGGCCTCACCACGCTGCCGTTCTTCCTCATCTCCGCCATGGGCTCGGGGCTCATGGTGCCCCGCGACGTCCTTCCCGACCTGGCCGCGAGCATCACCGAACTGCTGCCGTTCACCGGAGTCATGGAGTTCGTCCGGGCCGGCTGGCTCGGGGTCGGCGACACCCAGGACCTGATGACGGCGACGCTCACCACGTTGGCCTGGGGCGTGATCACCGTGTTTGCTGTCCGGAAGTGGTTCCGCTGGGAACCGCGACGCTAGAAGGCAAGAGAGGGAGGCCGGGCGCTTGTCCAGGCTGACGGGGTGGTGGAGCGGGCGCGGCAGCGCGGCCAAGGTCGAGCTGTACACGCGGTGGAGCTTCCACTTCTTCATGGTCATCGAGATCGCCGCCATCGGTCTCGTACCGATCGCGGAGTCGGGGTACAACCCGCTCTCCACCCCTCTCGGCTCCGCCCTGACCCTCCTCGTCTGCGCGCACGCCGTACTGAACGCCGTCCTCTCCTCGCGGGCCCTGGACTGGGCCCTGGACCGGCGCGAGCGGCCGGTCCGGCTCGCGATCGCGGTCGCCGTCCTGACGGCGGGCTGCGCGCTGACGGTGCTCGCGCTGCGCGCCACGGGCGTGCTCAAGGACGCCGCGAGCGCCGCCGCCGTCGTCACCGGCCTGGTCACCTTCGCCGTGGGCAGCCTCGTGCTCTGCGTGCGGCGGCCCCGGCGCATGGTCTACGGCATCCCGGCCATCGCGCTCGCGACCGGCGCGGCCGCGGTCGCGATGGGGTTCCACCCGGGCGAGGGACTCGGCTACGTGGTCGGGATCACCCTGGCCGGCGCCGGGCTCGCCGCCGCCTGCGGGTTCTCCGGCTGGCTGATGAAGATCGTCTGGGAGCTGGAGAACTCCCGCGACCTGAAGGCCCGGCTCGCCGTCGCCGAGGAACGGCTCCGCTTCGGCCGCGACCTGCACGACGTCATGGGCCGCAACCTCTCGGTGATCGCCCTCAAGAGCGAGCTCGCCGTGCAGCTCGCGCGGCGCGAACGGCCCGAGGCCGTGGACCAGATGATCGAGGTGCAGCGAATCGCGCAGGAGTCCCAGCGGGAGGTACGGGACGTGGTGCGCGGCTACCGGGAGGCGGACCTGCGCGTCGAGCTCGAGGGCGCGCGCGGGGTGCTCGGGGCCGCGGGCATCGACTGCGCGATCGACCCGGTGCCCATGGACCTCCCGGCCGGCGTCCAGTCGGTCCTCGGCTGGGTGGTGCGGGAGACGACGACCAACGTGCTGCGGCACGGCGACGCGCGGCGGTGCGCGATCTCGCTGCGGGAGAAGGACGGTTCGGTGCTGCTGACGGTACGGAACGACGGCGTGCGGGAAGAGGCGGTGATGGAGCGCGGCTCGGGCCTCGCGGGGCTGCGGGAACGGCTCGCGGCGGTGGACGGCACCCTGGAGGCGGGGCCGGACGACGGCGGTACGTTCCAGGTGACGGCGCTCGTCCCCGTACCCCGGTCGGAGAAGGGGACGAGGTCGTGACCGTACGCGTGCTGCTCGCCGACGACGAGCATCTGATCCGGGGCGCGCTCGCCGCGCTGCTCGCCCTGGAGGACGATCTCGCGGTCGTCGCCCAGGCCGCCACCGGACCCGAGGCGCTCGCCATGGCCCGCGCCCACCGGCCCGATGTCGCCGTCCTCGATCTGCAGATGCCGGGCCTCGACGGTGTGAGGGTCGCCACAGCGCTGCGGGACGAACTGCCCGACTGCCGCACCATGATCGTCACCAGTCACGGCCGCCCCGGCCACCTCAAGCGGGCCCTCGCGGCCGGCGTGCGGGGCTTCGTGCCGAAGACCGTCAGCGCCCAGCGCCTGGCCGAGCTCATCCGTGCCGTACACACCGGAAACCGTTACGTGGACCCGGAGTTGGCGGCCGACGCGATCGCCGCCGGGGACTCCCCGCTGACCGCGCGCGAGGCCGAGGTCCTCGAACTCGCGGCCGACGGCGCACCCGTCGCGGAGATCGCCGAGCGGGCCTCGCTCTCGCAGGGGACGGTCCGGAACTACCTCTCCTCGGCGGCCGCGAAGCTCGGTGCCGAGAACCGTCACACGGCAGTGCGTCTCGCACGCGAGAAAGGTTGGGTATAGTTGGCTCCGCGCTACGGCGCATGCGGACGTGGCTCAGTTGGTAGAGCATCACCTTGCCAAGGTGAGGGTCGCGAGTTCGAATCTCGTCGTCCGCTCCATGAAAGAAGCCCCCGGTCCTCTCGGACCGGGGGCTTCTTCGTGTCGTCCTACTGCCAGTTCGTGCCCGTGAGCAGCTCGTACGCCTCGATGTACTTGGCGCGGGTCGCGTCCACGATCTCCTGCGGGAGCGCGGGCGGCGGCTGCTCGCTCGTCCGGTCCCAGCCGGAGGCCGGGGAGGTCAGCCAGTCGCGCACGAACTGCTTGTCGTACGAGGGCTGGGCGCGGCCCGGCTGCCACTGGTCGGCCGGCCAGAAGCGGGACGAGTCCGGGGTGAGGACCTCGTCGGCGAGGATCAGCCGCTCGCCCTCCTCGGTGGACACGAAGCCGAACTCGAACTTGGTGTCCGCGAGGACGATCCCCCGCTCGCGCGCGATGTCCCGGGCCCGGCCGTAGACGGCGAGGGTCGTCTGGCGCAGCAGGGCGGCGGTCTCCGCGCCGACCTGGCGGGCGACCTCCTCGTACGACACGTTCTCGTCGTGGTCGCCGACGGCCGCCTTGGTGGCCGGGGTGAAGATCGGCGCGGGCAGCTCGGAGCCGTCGCTGAGGCCCTCGGGGAGCGCGAGGCCGCAGACCGTACGGGACTCCTTGTACTCGACCAGGCCGGAGCCGGTCAGATAGCCGCGGGCCACGCACTCGACCGGCACCATCTTCAGGGACTTGCAGACGAGGGTGCGGCCCGCCCAGTCGGCGGGGGCGCCGGCCGGGACATCGGTGGAGATGACGTGGTTCGGGACGAGGTCCTCGAGCCGGTCGAACCACCACAGGGAGAGCTGGGTGAGCACCCGCCCCTTGTCGGGGATCTCGGTCGGCAGCACCCAGTCGTACGCGGACATGCGGTCACTGGCCACCATCACGAGCTCGCCGGCCTCGTTCTGGTAGAGGTCGCGCACCTTGCCCGTGTGGAGGTGGGTCAGGCCCGGGACCTGAACGGGCTCGGGCTTTTCTACGAATCCGGACACGGTTCCTCCGCGTAGGTTGATCCAGGAACGGGTCGATTCTCTCGCACCTGCCCGGCCACCGGACCATCGGCCCCTCGAACGCGCTGGTCAGTACCCGATCCGGGGGTCAGTCCCGCTTGCAGATCCGGTCGAGGAGGTTCGCCGTGGCGCGCTGGATCCGCTGGTCGACATGGCCCGGCCGGTCCAGGGCGGGCGACCAGGCGAAGGTGCCCGAGGCGAAGACCCACGCCCCGGACGGGGCGCGGTAGAGCGAGGTCTCCTGGTGGCGCAGGGCGCCCTCGCTGTCCCGGTACGGCGAGTGGGCGAGCAGGATGCGGCCCTCGTGCTCGGGGAGCGCGGTGCGCGGGAAGTAGCGGTCCGCCTCGCCCGCGACCAGACCGGGGATCTCGTCCCCGTCCCCGGCGCCGGTGGCCTCCCAGAGCCAGTGGTCCGCGTTCCGTACGACCAGCGGGTGCGGCTCCGGCACCCGGCCCGCGTACTGGATCCCGAGCAGCTGCTGCTCCGGGCGGTCGATCTCGCGCCAGAGCGCGGAACGGCCGGGGCCGCGGCGCTTGCGGCAGGTGAGCAGCCGGTCGGGCACTCCGGACGGGGAGGGGCCCAGCTCCACCTGCCAGTACATGGTGTTGGCGGAGAGGAAGACGAGCGAGGTGCCCTGCTCGCGGGCGAGTTCGACGGTCCGGCGCATGGGGACGGACCAGTACTCGTCGTGGCCGGGGAAGACCAGGCCCCGGTAGCGGGTCGGGTCGACGCGGCCCGCGTGCAGATCGCGGGTCTCGGCGTAGGCGAGGTCGTAGCCGTACCGCTCGGCCCAGCGGATGAAGTCGTAGGCGTGCCCGACGTGGAGGGGGAGGCCCGCGCCCGCGTAGGGGCGGTCGAAGGAGACGGTGATCGCCGCGTCCTCCTCGCCGAGGAGCCGGCCCTGCTCGTCCCACGCGTGGTAGAGGCTGGCGCCGGTGTGGCCGTCCTCCGGATAGAGGTTGTACGCCTGCCAGGTGATGTCCGGGAGGACGAGGAGCAGGTCGGCGGGGTGGTCGTCGCGGACGGTGAAGGGGATGTGGGAGCGGTAGCCGCCGGCGGTGGTGAGCACGGCGACGTACGCGCCGATCGACCAGTGGGCCGGGATCTGCAGCCGCCAGGACTGCCACCAGTGGTGACAGGAGACCGTGCGGTCGGCGGTGAGCGGGGCCGGCTGGACGATGCCGGAGAGCCGGGGGCTGGTGGTGATCTTGGTGGCGCCCTCGCCCGCGTAGTGACCGATCCGGTAGATGTCGACCGAGAACTGCTGCGGCGGGTCCACGGTGATGTGGAAATCGATCGCCTCGCCGGGCGCCACGGCCCCGTTGGAGACGAACCCCTTGATCTGGCCCCGTACGTCGTCGGCCGTGCGGGGGCCGCCGCTGCCGCCGCGGGCCAGTGTCTCGTCGGCGTACCAGGGGACGACCTGGCCCGTGTCGTCGAAGTAGTTCTCCGAGCCGCGCAGCCAGGGCAGGGGGCCCTGGCCGAACGGGTCCGTGACGGCGTGGGCGAGCGCGCCCGACTCCCACCGCCTGATCTGGTCCGCCCCCATGTCGCGCCCCTCCCTCGACTCCCCCGTGCGCCGTGTCATGTGCTGCTGTCAGTGCCGGTCTCCAGCACATCACATAACGCACGCACTCCGTCACCGTTCGTCGCGAATTGACGTGAAACGGAAGGTGCACTTCCGGCCCTTGGGCGGTCTCAGACGAGGCGGACGGGCTTCTCGGGGCGTACGCCGGTCTCCGCGAGCCAGGCGCTGAGCGGGTCCGGGTCGCCGTCCTCGACGAGGGCGAGCACGCGGGCGGTCAGGTCCGTGCTCCGCACGCCGCCGACGAGGAGGGCGGGCCCGTCGAGCCAGTCGAGGCCGGGGGCGGCGCCCGCGGTGTCCACGGCGGCGCAGCAGACCATCGCCGTGACGTGGTCGGCGAGCAGGTCACGGCCGGTCCGGGGCGGCTGCAGCGGGAAGAGCGGCAGCGCGTCGCCGCCGAGGGCGTCCGCGTGCGGCGCGGGCTCGGCCGGCACGGGCCGTGCGGCCTCCTCGCGCGCCACGTGGGCGGTGAGGGCGGCGGCGAGGGCATCGGCGGCGGGGTTCGCGGCGAGGGGCTGCTCGGGGTCGGGGTGGGCGGCGGGTTCTTGATCGGGGTCGGGGTCGGATTCGGGTTCCGGGTGGGCCTGGGGCGCGGGGTGGGGCTGGGGCCCGGTCGCGGGCTCCGGGTTGGCCGAGAGGTGGGTGAGGACGCGGGTCAGGGTGGGGCCGTCCACGTTGTCCGTACCCGTGGCGGTGCTCGCGCCCCTTCCCGTACGCGTACTCGAAGGGGCGGACGGGGACGGGCCGGTGCCGGCACCGTCCGCCGGGCCCGTCGGGAGGACGCCCAGTTCGTCGAGGACCTGGTGGAGGCGGGCCGCGTCGCTGCGCCACTTCCGGTCCACGACCTCCTCCGGGTACTGGCTCCAGTCCACCGGGGACCAGTCCGGGCCCGGCTCCGCCGGGCCGCCGTGGAAGAGCCGGGCGGCGAGCAGCGAGGCGGCCTCGTCCACGGCGCCGGGCTCTTCGAGCAGGTCGCAGGCCGGGCGCTCGCCGAGCCGGGAGGCGAAGCCGTCGGCGAGGCGGTCCCGGCGGGAGAGCTCGGTGAGGGCCGCGACCACGCCCACGTCGAGGCTGGCCGGCCAGCGGCCCATCCGCCAGGCGGGCAGCGCGACGCGGGTGAGCAGCCGGTCCCAGCCCGCGTAGGCGAGGCCGACCTGCTCCTGGGCGACGATCCGGATGCCGTAGTCCACAGCCTGTGCGCGCTCGGAGCCGGCCACGGCGACGCCCCGCTCCATCTCGGCGGCGTGCCCGCGGCTCAGCCGCAGCAGCAGCCGGGCGACCCACGCGATCCCGCGCGCGCCCAGCCTGCCGACCGGGCCGAGCCCGGGGGTGCGGGGAGCGGCGACGGCCGCGTCGAGGCCCTGCACGAAGCGGCGGGCCGCCGCTATGTCGGGGTGCGCCGCCGGAGCCGTACCGGCGACGACGGGGGCGAGGACCGCGCGCAGTTCGCCGACGCGCATCCACCACAGGAAGGGCGAGCCTATGACCAGGACCGGAGCGTCCGTGGAGCGCCGCAGGCCGGACGTACGGCCCGCGTCGTGCGCCGGGTGCGTACGGTCCTCGAGCCAGCTGTCGCAGTCCGGGGTCAGGGCTATCGCGGAGGGCGCCGGGACGCCGAGCCGGTCGGCCAGGTCCCGCACCATCCGGTACAGATCGGGGGCGGCCCGCTCGGAGAGCTCGACCGTCGGTGTGACGGCGGGCCGGGAGCGCGCGACGACCACGGCCACGGCCGCCGCCGCGAGCAGGACGACAAGGGCGAGCACGGTGGTGAACCCACGGGCCGCGTCCCAGCCGGGCCCGGTCATGTGACCGGTGACCCCGCCCGCGTACAGGATCACCGCCGCGGCGGTGGGGAGCAGTGCGACGGCCAGCGCCCTGGCGCGGACGCGGAGCACGGCGAGCGCCCGGGTGCGCGCGGCGCGCACACCCATCTCCTCGCCGACAACGGAACCGGAGCCGCTACCGGACACGCCGTTCATCACCCCCTCCTGCCCTCGTCGGGACTGCCTGTGGCGGTCTTGGTCACTCCCCCACTGTGGCACCCGCCACTGACATCGCAATGCCGGTGGGCCAAGTGCCGGAACGCCTTCGCCGCACCCTAGTTGGGGCTTCGGCGGGCGTCATCCGGATGGCTCAGCCGTCACTCGATGGAATGGCTTTGGGCAAAGGTGATGACGGTCCGGGGCGGTTAGGGGTTCACTCCCCCGCGGCCTTGCGTGCGATGTCCGTACGGTGTTGCGAGCCGTCCAGACGGATGCGGGCGACCGCCTTGTACGCCCTCTCGCGGGCGCGCGCCAGGTCCTTTCCGGTCGCGGTGACGGAGAGGACGCGGCCGCCGGCGCTCACGATCGCGTCGCCGTCCCGCTTGGTCCCGGCGTGCAGGACGTACGCGTGCGGGGCATCCTGCGCCGCCACCTCGTCCAGGCCCTCGATCGGGTCGCCCGTCCGCGGGGTCGCCGGGTAGTTGTGCGAGGCGACGACGACGGTCACGGCCGCGTCGTCGTGCCAGTTCAGCGGCGGTTCGTTGTCGAGGGTGCCGTTGGCGGCGTTCAGCAGGACGCTCGCGAGCGGGGTGCGGAGCCGGGCGAGGACGACCTGGGTCTCCGGGTCGCCGAAGCGGGCGTTGAACTCGATGACCCGTACGCCACGGCTGGTGATCGCCAGACCCGCGTACAGCAGGCCCTGGAAGGGGGTGCCGCGGCGGCGGAGCTCGTCGACCGTCGGCTGGAGGACGGTGTCCATGACCTCGTCGACCAGCTTGGGGTCGGCCCAGGGCAGCGGGGAGTAGGCGCCCATGCCGCCGGTGTTCGGGCCCTCGTCGCCGTCGAGCGCGCGCTTGAAGTCCTGCGCGGGCTGGAGCGGCAGGACGGTGACGCCGTCGGTGATCGCGAAGAGGGAGACCTCGGGGCCGTCGAGGTACTCCTCGATGACCACGCGGTCGCAGGAGAGGGCGTGGGCGCGCGCCTCGGCGAGGTCGCTGGTGACGACGACGCCCTTGCCGGCCGCGAGACCGTCGTCCTTGACGACGTACGGAGCGCCGAAGGCGTCGAGCGCCTCGTCGATCTCCTCGGCGGTGGTGCACACGTAGCTGCGGGCGGTCGGGACGCCGGCCCCGGCCATGACGTCCTTGGCGAACGCCTTGGAGCCCTCCAGCTGCGCCGCCTCTTCGGACGGGCCGAAGCAGGGGATGCCGGCCGTGCGGACGGCGTCGGCGACGCCCGCGACGAGCGGGGCCTCCGGGCCGACGACGACCAGGTCCGCCTGGAGGTCGGCGGCCAGCCGTGCGACGGCGTCGCCGTCCAGCTGGTCGACGGGGTGCAGCTCGGCGACCTCCGCGATTCCGGCGTTGCCGGGCGCGCAGTGCAGAGCGGTGACGTCGGGATCGAGGGAGAGAGAGCGGCACAGGGCGTGTTCGCGGGCGCCGCCGCCGATGACGAGGACCTTCACGCCAGCCAGGGTAGCCCGCGTGGCCGGATGCCCCTTGTGCGGGCCACCGAGCGAGACGCCCCTACTCGTTCGTGTATTCCTCCACAACGGTCGCCCCGAGCTCGCGCACGATCAGTTCGTGACCGGACAGCGCGGAGTCGACCAGGTCCGGGTCGTCCTCCTCGGGCACGTCGTCCTCGGGCGCCACGGGCATGGGGGCGGGGGCGGCCTGCGGGGGCGTGGGGGCTGTGTGGGCGTTCTGGACGGGGGGCGTGGGCTGCGCGGGCGGGGCCTGCGGGGGCTGCTGCGCCGGGGCCCACTGCTGCTGCGGAGGCGCGGCGGGGGCCTGCGCGGCCGGGGCCTGCCCGGCAGAGGCGGGACCGGCCGGACGGCCGCCGCCGAAGCCGGTCGCGGCGGGCGGCGGGTTGACGCCGCCCGAGGGGTCGATGATCGCCTCGATCTTCCACTGCACGTTGAACTGGTCGGCCAGGACCTGGCGCAGGACGTCCTCGCTGCCACTGCTGGCGAAGTTGTCCCGCGCGCCCGCGTTGAGGAAGCCGAGCTGGAGCGTGGTGCCGTCGAACCCGGCGACCTGGGCGTTCTGGCTGAGCAGGATCCACGTGAAACGGCGCCGGTTCTTGACCGCGTCGAGGATCGACGGCCACATGTTCCGCACCTGGGCGGCGCCTTGGGCCATGTCGCCGGAGGGGGCTTGTGCGGCCGGGGCCTGCGGGGTGGGCGCGGCGGGGGCCGGGGCCGCGGGCGTCGAGGCGCCGGCGCCGGGCCAGGCTCCGGGGGCGGGTGCGCCGGGGGTGGCGGCACCGGGCCAGGCACCGGGCCGGGGCCCGCTCTCGGGCTGTACGGGAGCGGGTGCGGGGGCTTGCTGGGCCGGGGCCTGCTGGACCGGGGCCTGCTGCACGGGCTGCGGGGCGGGCGGGGGCGGCGGCGGGGCCATCGGCGTGTGGGCGTCGGGCCCGGGGACGTACCCCATGGCGGGCGCGGGCGAACCGGCCGTGAAGACGGGGGCGGGCGCGGGCATGGCGGCGGCGCCGCGCTCCAGCCGGTCGATCCGGGCCTGGAGCGACCGCTCGTCGTCGAAGGCGGCGGGCAGCAGCACGCGCGCGCAGATCAGCTCCAGCTGGAGCCGGGGCGAGGTGGCGCCGCGCATCTCGGTCAGCCCCGCGTTGACGAGGTCGGCCGCGCGGCTGAGCTCGGCCGCGCCGAAGACGGACGCCTGCGCCTGCATGCGCTCGACGACGTCCACGGGGGCGTCGATGAGCCCCTTCTCGGCGGCGTCCGGCACGGCGGCGAGGATCACCAGGTCGCGCAGCCGCTCGAGCAGGTCGGCGACGAACCGCCGAGGGTCGTTCCCGCCCTCGATGACCCGGTCGACGACCTCGAACGCGGCGGCCCCGTCCCCGGCGGCGAACGCGTCGACGACAGAGTCGAGCAGGGACCCGTCCGTATAACCGAGAAGAGAGGTCGCCATGGCGTATGTCACACCGTCGTCGGCGGCTCCGGCGAGCAGCTGGTCCATCACGGACATCGAGTCACGCACGGAACCGGCGCCGGCGCGCACGACGAGCGGCAGCACGCCGTCCTCGACGGGAATCCCCTCGCGCCCGCACACCTGCCCCAGGTACTCCCGCAGGGTGCCGGGCGGAACGAGCCGGAAGGGATAGTGGTGCGTCCGGGACCGGATGGTCCCGATGACCTTCTCGGGCTCGGTCGTGGCGAAGATGAACTTGAGGTGCTCCGGCGGCTCCTCGACCACCTTCAGCAGGGCGTTGAAGCCCGCCGAGGTGACCATGTGCGCCTCGTCGATGATGTAGATCTTGTACCGGCTGGAGGCGGGCCCGAAGAACGCCTTCTCCCGCAGGTCACGGGCGTCGTCCACGCCACCGTGGGAGGCGGCGTCGATCTCGATGACGTCGATCGACCCCGGCCCGTTCCGCGCCAGGTCACGGCAGGACTGGCACTCGCCGCAGGGCGTGGGAGTGGGACCCTGCTCACAGTTCAGACAGCGCGCGAGGATGCGCGCACTGGTCGTCTTGCCACAGCCGCGGGGCCCGCTGAACAGGTACGCGTGGTTGACCCGGTTGTTCCGCAGGGCCTGCTGCAACGGGTCGGTGACATGCTCCTGCCCGATGACCTCGGCGAAGGACTCGGGACGGTAGCGGCGGTACAGCGCGAGAGACGACACGTATACGAGGTTATAGGCGCCCACCGACAACCCGGGAACGCAAGCGCCCCTCACGCACCCGCCAGAGCCGACCTACCCTTGCTGCCTTCCGGCCCTGGGGGAGTTCAGTCAGATAGCGCCACGTGAGGGGCTCCGCCAAGGGTACCTGATCCCAGACCCCCCGCGGGCCCCGCTCCCGACCACGGGGATCCCCTTCTGGATCACGTTCGCGAGCACCCCTCAGCGTCTTGTATTGTTTGCGGCGGAGGATTCGCCTAGAGGCCTAGGGCGCACGCTTGGAAAGCGTGTTGGGGGCAACCCCTCACGAGTTCGAATCTCGTATCCTCCGCAGCCGCCTGAACAGGCGAATCGAAGACCCCGGACCGCTTCAGCGGCCGGGGTCTTCGGCATGCCCTGGTCTCAGTTTCGGTCTCGCTTATATCCGACATTCGAGATATCTCGGTCGGCATGCCAGAACCATCGGAACCCCTGCCCGTTCAAGCGGCTCGCCTTCAGGGTGAACGCTCACGTACGCCACCTGCGGCGGCCATGGGATGCACCATCCTTGATCTGCGCACGGGCCGCATCTGGTCCGCTCGTGCGATCCCGACCTCGCGAGGTGTTCCCTGTGGCGTCCCGGTCCACGCTGACGGCCTGGTTGGCCGGCCTCGACGCCCCGCGGCTGGGGCGCGCGCTCGCCCTGCGGAAGGACGCCTCGGCTCCCCCTGAGCCGCGCTCGCTGGACGAACTGGCCGAACGTCTTCTGCGACCGGACTCGGTGGCGCTGGCTTTGCCGCAGCTCCCACTGCCGTGCCTCCAGGTGGCCGAGGCCCTGGCCGCCTTGGGGACGCCCCTGTCGCGCGGCGCTTTGGCGAAGGCGCTGGGAGCGACGACACCCACCGCCGCTCGGGAACTCGACGCCGTGCTGGAGACGCTGGCCGATCGCGCGCTGGTCTGGCCTGATGGCGACGGAATGCTTCGCATGGCCGCGCCATTGCGGCAAGCCTGGGAAGCGCCCTTGGGTCTTGACGCTCCGTTGGAGGAGCTCCTGGAGGGTATGACCTCCGAGGAACTGCGCGGCATGCTCGTCACGCTGGGCATCAAGCCGCCCGGCACCAGGCAGCAGCGCACGGCCGCCGTCATGCACCACCATGGCGATCCGGAACGCATCGCCTCCGTGGTCGCGAAGGCTCCTCCCTCCGCCCGCGAGCTGCTCGAGCACCGAGCGAGGTCCGCACCGCGACACACGGAGTTCATCGTGTTCGGGGCTCCTGAGCCCGATTCCCGGTCGGGCGAGCGATGGGCCCTCGACCGGGGCTTGCTGATCCGGAACCGTCACGGATACGGGCCGGCCCGCATGCCCGCCGAAGTGGCACTCGCACTCCGCGGCCCCGACTGGCATGCCCCGTTTGATCCTGTACCGCCTGCCGCAGAGATGGTGTCCGTCGCCGCTGCGGAGGTGGAACGGGAGGCAGCGGCAGCGGCTACGGGCTTCGCGGCCCACGCCGCCTCGGTCCTGTCGGTCTGCTCGTCGGCTCCCCCGGCCCGACTGAAGTCCGGTGGGGTAGGCGCACGTGAACTGGGCCGGATCAGAAAGGCCGCACAGGCCGATGACGCCGTGGTGCGCATCGTCCTGGAGGCCGCGTACTCGGTCGGGCTCATGGCCACGGACGGCCACCGCGTCGCGCCCACCGAGAAGTACGACGCCTGGGCGGCGCAGGAACCCGCGGCGCAGTTCGCCGTACTGCTCCAGGCATGGTGGAACTTGGCGCTCACCTCGTCCCAGGCCCGCGACGAGGAGAACAAGGCACTACCCGCCCTGGCCGGAGCGCCTCCCTGCGACGGCTGCCTGCAGGCACGCAGGGGACTCCTCACCGCTGCGGCACGGCTCTCGGAGGGGCTGGGCGCGCGGGCCGCCACGGATCTGGGCCCGCTCGTGGCCTGGCACCGTCCGGTCGCCCACCTGTCATTCCAGGATGAGACGCCGTTCGCCACCGCGGTCCGCGAGACCGAGCTGTTGGGCGTCATCGCCCGGGGCTCTCTCTCCCCACTCGGCGAGGCTCTGCTGGCCGGCAACGCCGAGGTACTGGCCACCGAGTGCCGACGACTGCTGCCGAAGGCCACCGGCACAGCCCGGCTCGGCAGCGATCTCACGGCCGTCGTCAGCGGCACGCCCGCGGCGAACCTCGCCGAGCTCCTGGACGCGACCGCGGACCGGGAGACCAGCGGGACGGCCTCGGTATGGCGATTCAGCGCCGCCAGCATCCGACGGGCCCTGGACGCCGGCCGCACTCCGGACAAGGTCTCGGCCGAGCTGGCCGCCATCGCCGAGGGGGCCTGTGCCGCCCTGCCACAGCCCCTGTCCTACCTCATCGCCGATGCCGCACGCCGTCACGGCCGTGTGCGCGTCGCCCCTGCCTCCTGCGTCATACACGGCGACGAGCCGTCCCTCCTGACCGAACTCGCCGCCCACCGAGGGCTCGCCTCGCTCGGGCTGCGGCAGCTCGCCCCGACGGTGCTCGTCAGCGCCGGCACACCTGACCAGACCCTTGCCGCGCTCCGGGACCAGGGCTATGCCCCCGTCGCCGAGGCCCCAGACGGGACCGTACGCATCGAGAGGGTCCCACCCCGACGGGCCGCCGCTGTTCCGACCCCACGAAAGCCGCCCGTGAAGACCGGCGGACGACTCGCGACGCACAAAGCAGCGGAGATGTCGGGGGGCATCGACTCACACGCTGTGGCTGCACGACTACTGGCGGCACCGCCGACCGTCCCGGACCCCGATCCCTTCGGCGCCGGAGGCCCCTTCGGTACGGACACCGAGGAGGTCGTCGCTGGGTACGCGAAGCAACTGACCTACACCGACGTCCGCCAATTGGGCCACGCCCTCGACACCGGTACGGACATCACGATCGAATACGTCGCTGCCTCGGGCAGCCGCACCGTACGCACCCTCAGCCGCCTCGAACTCGACCCGCCCTACCTCGAAGCCTGGTGCCACCTGCGTGAAGCCGAACGAGTCTTCACGCTCTCCGGCATCCAAGGTGTCATGCCGGTGTAGGCGAGGCCGCGCGCACAAGGTCAGCGCTGCAGCCCGAGGATCAGACGGACGGAGTCCTCCACACGGTGCAGTTCCCCCGGAGCGAGCAGCCCCAGCTTCCGTCGCAACCGGGACTTCGCCACGGTGTGGAGGTCCGCGCAGTTCACGTACGACTCGTCGTACTTCGTCAGTCCGGCGTCAGGCCCGATCGGGACATGGGTGACCTGGGGACCGGATGTACCCGTGATCAGCGCGACCGTCACCGAAGCGAGCGGCTCGGCGATCCGGTTGACGGTGAGGACGACGACGGGGTGCGGCCCCACCGGTTGTGGCAGTGCGCAGACCCACACCTCGCCGCGAAGCGCCGTGCCTGGACTCACCACTGCATCTCGTCCGCTGCCGCAAGCTCGGCATCACTCGGCTCGACCACGCCGTCAGGCAGAGGCACGGCCTGCTCTTGGTAGAAGGCGCGGATCTCTTCGGCCGCCCCTACCTCGGCCGCTTCCCGCGCGAGGAGCCTCAGCCCTTCGCGAAGAGCGTCCGAGGTCGAGTTGAGGTGCAGTGTCCGCATGACCTCCTGAAGGGCCTGCATCTCATCGCCACGGAGCCGGACCTGCGCCAAGCGACTGGGCCCGAGCACAGCTGCCGCATTTCGCCTCGTCGCCGTCGTGGCGGCCTTCTTGGCTGCCCTCTTCTTGGGAGCTGCTGCGGTATCCATGCCTCCTCCAGCCTGTCGTACAAATGTCATACACCTAGTGTGGGGCGGGTGGCCGACCCGGTCAAGGCATTACCGAAGGACCGCTTCCCACGAGCATGGCCAAGAGCGCTGTGAGCGGGACCAGGAAGTGGCCCAGCCGACGCCTGGTCTCAGTCCTGGTCTCACTCGCCCCCGTCCAGCCCCGTCCGGACGGGGTCACTCCGAACGCCCCGCCGCAGGTCAGGACGGGTACGGCCCCCACCGGACCCCCGTACGAACATTTGGAAAGCGTGTTGGGGGCAACCCCTCACGAGTTCGAATCTCGTATCCTCCGCCAGCTCGAAGGGCCGGACCGCATCTGCGGTCCGGCCCTTCGGCGTTGTTGTCCGGGCCGTGCGGCCGGCGTCTACGGGGCGAGGCGCAGGGCGAGGCCGTCGAGGATGACGTCCAGGCCGTACGCGAACTTGGCGTCGCGGGACTCGACCGGGTCGAGGGCCGCCAGGGACTCCTGGTAGGAGTCGGCCAGGTGGGCGTGGTCGGATGCGGCCTGCTGGGCGGCGGGGGCGAGGCGGGCGATGAAGTCGGCCTCCGTCTCGCCGGAGCGCGCGACCGTCGTGAGCCAGGCCGCCTCGGTCGTGCTCATGCCGATCACGTACGCCAGGAGGGACTCGATCGCGCGGTTCGGCTCAGGGAATCCGACGGCCGTGAAGAGGGCCGCCAACCGCTCCGAGTACGCCATGAGGTTGGGGCCCAGGTAGGCGAGGCCCGCCTGGCCGAGGACCGAGGCCAGCCAGGGGTGGCGCAGCGCCGCCGCACGGAACGAGCCGGCGGCCTCGATGGCCGCGGCGCGCCAGTCCGCGCTGTCGGCGGGCGGTACGGAGATCTCGCCGAAGACCTCGTCCACCGCGAGCTCCATCAGCTCGTCCTTGGTGGCGACGTGCCGGTAGAGGGAGGTCGCGCCGGCGTTCAGACGGGCGCCGAGCTTGCGCATGCTCAGCGCCTCGATGCCGTCGGCGTCCAGCATGACGATCGCCTCGCGGACGATCGAGGCGCGGCTGAGCGCGGGCTGCTCGGCGGCGGACTGCTGACGGGCCCAGACGGACGGGATGGGGTTCGTGGGGCTGGTCAGGCTGGTCGCCTTGGTCGGGCTCGATGGGTTCGGTGGGTTCGTCGGGGTGGGCTTCTCGGCCATGTGAACCTCCGCGATGGGCGGCGTACAGCGTGCGCATTCAGCGTACAGGAGTGAGGTCTTGCGCACGGCGTGCGCCCCTGCGTACAGTGTTCGCATCGAAGGAACACCGTGCGCAGCCGAGAGGAAAACGAGGAACCCCCATGGAAACCGTCCGCAATCCACGCCGCTGGTGGATCCTGGTCGTGCTGTGCCTCAGCACGCTGGTCCTGGTCGTCGACAGCATGGCCCTCACCGTCGCGGTCCCCTCGATGACCGAGGACATCGGCGCGAGCGCCACGGACATCCAGTGGATCCTCGACTCCTACATCCTGGTCTTCGCCGGACTGCTGCTGACCTCCGGAAGCCTGGGCGACCGGTTCGGGCGGCGGAAGGTCATGATCATCGGCCTGCTGCTCTTCGGGCTCGCCTCACTGGCCGCGACCTTCTGCGACGACCCCGGTGAGGTCATCGCCGTACGCGTCGCGATGGGTGTCGGCGGCGCGCTGATCATGCCCTCGACGCTGTCGATCCTCATCACCGTCTTCGACGAGGACGAGCGCAGCAAGGCGATGGCCGCGTGGGGTTCGGTGTCGATGCTCGGCCTGGTCGGCAGCCCGGTGCTCGGCGGCTTCCTGATCGACCACTTCTCCTGGCAGTCCATCTTCCTCATCAACGTGCCGGTCGTGATCCTGGCCGTCGTCGCCGCGCTCACCCTCATGCCCGAGTCCAAGGGCCCCTGGCAGAAGGCGGACCCGCTCGGCGCGGTCCTGTCGGCGGTCGGCATGACCGCGCTGATCTGGTGGATCATCGAGATCCCGCAGCACGGCGCCTTCGAGGGCCGTGGGGTCGTCACGCTGGCGGTCGCGGTCGGCGCCCTCGCCGGGTTCGTGATCTGGGAGAACGTCACCGAGTCGCCGATGGTCCCGCTGGTCCTCTTCAAGCACCGCAACTTCAGCGGCGGTTCGCTCTCGCTGACCCTGGTCCAGATCGGCAACGGCGGTCTCCTGCTCGTCCTGACCCAGTACCTGCAGTTCGTGCTCGGCTACTCCCCCGTCAAGGCGGGCCTCGCCTTCGTCCCGCTCGCCGTCGCCGCCCTGATCGGCAACGCCGCCGGCGCCGGACTCGCCGCGAAGGTCGGCTACCGGCCGCTGATCGTGGGCGGCCTGCTGGTGATGGCCGGCTCGTTCGGCCTCCTGACGACCGTCGACGCGACCTCGGGCTTCACGGTCCCGGCGATCGGCCTGGGCCTCCTCGGCCTCGGCGCGGGTCTCGCCATGCCGGCGGCGGTCGGTGCGCTGATGGGCACGATCCCGGAGGAGAAGGCGGGCGTGGGCTCCGCCCTGAACGACACGATCCAGCAGGCGGGCACGGCCCTCGGCATCGCGATCCTCGGCTCGCTCCTCTCCAGCCGCTTCGCCTCGGAGATGCCGTCCGACGCCCCGGAGCAGGCCAAGCACTCCATCGGCGGCGCGCTGGCGGCAGCGGGCGAGAACGGCACCCTGGCGAACGCGGCACGGGAGGCCTTCACGACGTCCATGTCGGCGACCTTCACGATCAGCGCGATCGGCGTCTTCGCGGCGGCGGTGCTGGCGGGGGTGGTCATGCGGGACGGGAAGCCGAAGCCCAAGGAGGACGCCGACCTCGCCCCCCAGCAGGAACTCGCCGCCTGACGACGAGCGCACACCGAACGGAACGGCACACGGTGGAAGGCCCCGACCGGGGAACGGTCGGGGCCTTCGCCGTACCTCCGTAAAGGCGACTGATGTGGTGATGTCACCGGTTCGAGGGGTCCGAGCAGGCAGTGACGTTCCGCCCGCCGCTTCGTTCCGTGATCACTGGAACACTTTCCGCTACGCCCAGTCAGGGTGCTCTCAACGTGGAGGAATACGTGCGGAAGTTGACGACGGTCGCGGTGGCGGCGGGGCTGTTCCTGGGTGGGATGGGAGCGGCGGTGGCGGATTCGTGGCACAGCCTGCCGACGATGACCACTCGCGGCGTGGTGGCGACTGGCAAG
Source organism: Streptomyces sp. NPDC026092 (assembly GCF_040638605.1). NCBI lineage: Bacteria > Bacillati > Actinomycetota > Actinomycetes > Kitasatosporales > Streptomycetaceae > Streptomyces > Streptomyces sp. NPDC026092. Next base: position 36,678 of record NZ_JBEZYN010000024.1, on the reverse strand, counting down.
TACACGTGGGAGCCCAGGGGGCAGAACCACGGCGGCTTCCACTTCGACGTCAAGCTCAGGGACGACGAGGTGGCGGACGGTCACAACGTCTATCTGGAGACCAAGGTCGAGGGTTACAGCTGGAGCCGCCTCTACGGCGTGCAGAGGAAGACCGTCACCCTCAAGAAGGTGATCTACGACGGTGCCGCCCAGTACACCAACGAGGCCTGGATCCGGGCCTGCCGCGACCGCGGATCCCTCCGCCCGGACAACTGCGCGGACACGCTGAACTATAAGCGCCAGGGACAGCGGTAACCGAGGAATTCGGAGGCCGGCGACGTGCGGCCTCCTCAGCAAGGGAGTTCGCACCACGATGGACGCCATCCTCCGCGCCGAGGGCGTGGATCTCTTCTACGGGCCGCAGCAGGCCGTCAGCGGCGCCGACTTCTCGCTGAAGCGCGGGGAGGTGGCGGCCATCATGGGAAGCAGCGGTTCGGGGAAGTCATCGCTCCTGTACTGCCTCGCTGGGGTACTCGCACCGTCGCAGGGAACCGTCTCGTTCGGCGGGGTCTCCCTCGCGACCCGCTCCGACGACGAACTGAGCGCCCTGCGCCGTGAACGGTTCGGGTTCGTCTTCCAGTACGGGGAGTTGCTGCCCGAACTGACCGTGGAGGAGAACGCCGCACTCCCCCTGCGCCTCGCCGGCCAGCGGAAGGCACCGGCGCACGCGGCGGCCGGCGAGGTGCTCGGACGGCTGGGCATGACCGAGCTGTTGCAGCGCAGGACCTCGCAGCTGTCCGGTGGGCAGAGTCAGCGGGTGGCCGTCGCGCGGGCGCTCGTGCACCGGCCGGACGTGGTGTTCGCGGACGAGCCGACCGGTGCGCTCGACAGCGTCAACGCCTCTGCCGTACTGGAGGAGTTCCTGCGGCTCGCCCGGGATCAGGGGACGGCCGTGGTCATCGTCACGCATGACGCGAGTGTGGCCGAACACGCCGACAGCCGGTACACGATGACCGACGGGAAGCTCAAGTGAATCCCTTCGTGCTCGGCATGCGGCTGCTGTGGCGTGGCGGACGGCGAGGCCGCGCCCGGTTCCTGCTCATGACCGTCGGCTGCGCACTCGGCGTGGCCTGCCTCGCCGCCGTACTCACCATTCCGGCGATCCTCGCCGCTCACGACGCACGGACAGCCGCTCGCCAGCCGCTCGGCGACCAGTATCCGAAGGGCGGCTGGTCGACCTCCGACACGATCGCGATCAGCCGTGATGACGCCTACGGCTCCCAGCCACTCCACCGGCTCTTCGTCGCCCGTCCGGTCTCCGGTCCGGCGCCGGTTCCTCCGGGCATCGACCGGCTGCCCGCAGCCGGAGAAGTGATCGTCTCGCCGCGACTGCGCGAGGAGCTGGCCGAGTCGCCCGGAGTCGCCGGGCTCCTGCCGGGCAAGGTGAGCGGCACGATCGGGCCGGACGGGCTCGCCGGACCCGACGATCTGTACGCCTATGTCGGCACCACCCACGCCCAGATCCCGAAGGAGGGCGCCCAGCGCGTGGACTCCTTCGGCTCGCGCTACGCCACCCACGAGGTCGTCGAAGAGTCCACCCTCGACATCCTGAGGTTCACGCTCGCCTGCGTGGTCCTCCTGCCCCTCGTCGTGTTCCTGTCGGTGTGCGCTCGGCTCTCGGCCGAGTCGCGCGCCCGCAGGCTCGCCGCGCTGCGCCTCGTCGGCCTGAGTGTGAAGGACACCCTGCGGGTCAACGCCGGCGAGACCGTGTCGGCTGCCTTCCTGGGAGCGTTGCTCGGCATCGCCGGGTATCTCGGCTTCAACGAGATCATGGCGAGGGTCGGTCTGCCGGGCCTTCACTGGTACCCGGCCGACGGGCGTCCCGACGTCGGCACGCTTGTCGCCTGCCTGGTTCTGTGTCCGGCACTCGCCTGGTTCGTCGGACGCCACAGCGCCCGCGCGGCCGCGCGGACCCCCCTCAACGTCCGGCGTACCGCCGAGCGCAAGCCCCCCAAGGTGTACGGAACGCTGCTGCTCGTACCAGGGCTCGGCGTCATCGGTGGCTACTGCGCCCTCAGCGTGCTGGGACGCGATCCGTCCGGCGGCTCTTCCAACACCGTCCTCATCCCCGCGGCCGTACTGCTGACGGGAGCGGGGCTGGTCCTCGGCCTGCCGCCGATCACCGCCTGGCTCGCCCGCCGGCTGGCCGCCACCGCGCGGTCGCTGCCCCTGTCGCTCGCGATGCGCCGCACCGAGGTCGAGCCGGGCGCGTCACTGCGCGTGGTCACCGGACTCGTCCTCCTCGTCTACGCGACGTCCCTCACCCAGGGCGTCCTCGTGGAGCTCAGCCAGGTGAGCCGCAACACCGCGCCCGTGCAGGAGTACAAGATCAGTCTCGCGCAGCTGACCCCCCAGCAGCGGGAGAGGATGACCCGGGTCGCAGGCGTCAGTGCGCACGGCATCGACGCCCCGTCATGGGAGCCAGCCGACAGCACCAGCTATCCGGGCATCGAGGCAACCGTGGCCACCTGTGCCCAACTCGCTGTCTTCAGCAAGGCAGCACCGGGGTGCGTCGACGGAAAGACCGTCCGACTTGCCCGCCCTGGGAACCCGTTGTCCGAGGACGCCCAGCCGGGCAAGTCGTTCGAGATCCTTCTGGACAACGGAGCAAAGCTCACAGTGCCGATCCCGCATGAGGTGCTGACCGCCCACACGTACGAGACGTACGACCTGAGTGCCAGGGACGTCCTCATCCCGCCCTCCCTCCTCCCACCCGACACCCTGCCCGCCGACGGTCACCTCGTTCTCGCGTCGGCCTCCGATCCGGAGACCGTCCGCACCGTCCTCGATGCAGTCGGGGCCATCGCGCCCACCGCCGAGGTCAGACCCGTCGGGATCGTCGTCGAGTCCCTCGCCCAACTCACCGTCATCCGGAGTCTGCTCGGGGCCGGCATGGTGCTCGGGCTGGTCATCGGGGTGGCCGCGTTCGTCGTGTCTGTGGCTGATCGGGCCATGGAGCGGCGGGGGCAAGTGGCTGCCCTGGTGTTGCTCGGGGCTCGGGCGGGGACGTTGCGGGTGGTGCAGTGTGTGCAGGTGGTCGTGCCGCTGGGGGTGGGGTTGGGGGCCGCCGTGGTGACCGGGTGGCTGGCCGAGTCGAGTTATCTGATCACCGGGGGTGGGGCCGTCCACTGGGACTGGAGTGGGTTGCCGCTGCTGCTCGCCTGTTGTCTCGGGGTGCTGCTCGCCGCCGGGGTCTCCGCGCTGCCGCTCGTGCGCCGGCACGTCGACCCCGAGCACATTCGGCGGGACTAACCACCGGCCCTGAGGCGGCGGTCCAGTTCCTCCGCCGCCGCCTCGTAGCCCGCGTCCGCGATGCGCTGGAGTTCTCGCAGGTCACCCGCCTTCGTCGCGCGGCGGGTCAGGAGGAAGCCGGCGTGCATCGATCCCTCGTCCAGGAGTTCGCTCAGCTCCTCGACCTCGCCCGCCTCGTCCGCCAGGTCCGCCAGGCGGTCCAGGGCCCTCTCGTTGCCCGCGTCGGCCAGGTCGCGCAGGGTCTGTTTGTCATGGTTCGGGTTTGTCATGACACCCATGCTGCAACCCTGCCCCAGGGGCAGGGTCAAGTGCGAGGATCGGCTTGTGATCACCATCGGGCAGCTGGCCGCCTCCGTCGGCGTTTCGGTCAAGACCGTCCGCGTGTACCACCAGAAAGGGCTCCTTCCCGAGCCCGAGCGCGACGCCTCCGGCTATCGCCGGTACAGCGCCGGCGACGCCATCACCCTCATCAAGATCCGGACGCTCGCCGAGGCCGGTGTCCCCCTCGCCCGGATCCGGGAGCTGATGGCCGCTTCCGAGGGAGAGTTCCGGCAGGCGTTGCACGAGATCGACGATGCGCTTGTCGCGCGGATCCGTGGGCTCCGGACGACCCGATCGCGACTGCAGCGGCTCTCCGCCGGGCAGCTCGCGCCCCTGCCCGCCGAAGTCGTCGACCATCTGGAGCAGCTGGGGCGCTGGGGGTTCACGGTCCGCTGGGTCGACCTGCAGCGCGACCTCTGGATCCTCGTCTTCGCCACCCACCCCGAGAGCGCCGACGCCCTCTTCCACGACCAGGACCAGACCCTGGCCCAACCCGCGCTGCGGCAGCTCTTCCTCGAGTACGACCGCGCCTACGATCTCGACGCCGACGACCCCGCCCTCCCCGACCTCGCCCGCCGCATCCTCGCCGCCACCCGGGAGCGGTACGGGGACGCACCAGCGGTCGAAGTCGACTCAGCCTCCCCCATCCCTGCGCTTGTCCAGGACGACCTCAACGCCTCCTCTCCCGCCTGGCGGCGGATCGATTCGCTCTTGCGGGCGGGCAGCCCCTAGGCCCCTACGCCGCCAGGCCGTGCGCCGTCCTGCGCTCCACCCTTGCCCTCAGCGCCCACGTCCCCGCCGCCGCCAGCAGGCCGCCCACCAGCGCCGTCCCCCACAGGAGCGTCGGGCCGACTCCGGTGTACACCGTCACGCCCAGAGTGAGCGCCCCGAAGCGCGCCAGGCCCCACGTCCAGCTGAAGGCGCCCTGGTAGCGGCCGCGGGCGTGGGCCGGGGCGAGGTTCGCCACCGTCGCGGCCGCGATGCCCGCGACGACCACCTCGCCCAGGGACCAGACGACCACCGACACCGTGAACCCGACCACCCCGTCCGCCAGGCCCGTCAGCGCCACGCCCGCCGCGATCAGCACGCTGCCCGCGCTCTGCACCGCCAGCGGCGGCAGCTTGGCTAGCCGGGCCGTGACCAGGGGCTGGAGCGCGACCACCAGGATCGCGTTGACCGCCGCCATCGCCCCGTACACCGCCGGGGACAGGCCGTTGTCCCGGATGGCGAGGGGCAGGGCCACCTCGGTGAGGGAGTAGACGAACAGCTGGATGCCGAAGAGGGGGAGCAGCGCCATCGCCAAGCGGTCGCGGAACACCACCCCGTAGCCGATGCCGTCGGGGCGAGACGTCTGTGCCGATGTCGGTGCCGACGTCTGCGCCTGCGTCTGTACCGACGTCTGTGCCTTCTGCGCCCGGCTCGGTTCGGTCAGGCGCGTCGCCACGATCGTCGCGTAGATCAGCATCGTCCCCGCGTCCACCGCGAACAGCAGCCAGTACCCCTGCGCCGCCAGGAAGCCGCCGAGCACTCCGCCCACCGCCGTACCGATGTTCACGCCCCAGCCGAAGAGCGCGTACGCCCGCTGTCTGCGTTCCGCGTCGACCGCGTCGGCCATCAGCGCGTACGCCGCCGGGGCGACCATCGCGCCCGTCGCGCTGATCAGCAGCGCCGCCGCCGCCATCGTCCACACGCCCGGTGCCACGAACAGCGCGCCGTGCGCCGCCGCCGCGCCGACCAGGCCGGTCAGCATCGTCGGGCGGCGGCCGACGCGGTCGGCGAGGACGCCGCCGAGCGCCGGGCCGAGGAGGTTGCCGGCGCCCAGGGCGCCGAGGACGTACGAGGTGTCGGTCCCCGTGACCCCGCGCGCGGCCAGGAAGAAGACCAGGAAGGGGGTCACGAGGTAGCCGAGGCGGTTGACGATCGTCCCGGCGAACAGGGTCCAGACGGTGGGCGGCAGGCCGCGGAAGGAGGTGAGCATGCGAGGAGACTCGCCCACGCCGCATCCGTCCGCCATTGATTAAGCTCAGGCCGAATCCAACAAGCCTATGGCTACGGTCCTCAGGGGTGGAATCATGGAAACCGGGCTCAGTTTCTCCGCCGCCGACCTCGCCCAGACCCGGTTCGCGGTCTCCCCCATGTGGGAGGTCGTCACCAGTTTCCGGCTGCTCCGCGAGGCCACCGACCCGCCCCTGCACCGGCGTTGGGCCGCGCAGGTACGGCCCCGGGTCAGCGGTGCCGGGCTCGACCGCGGCTGGCTGGCCGCGCTCGTCCCCGGACACGGCTTCCTCGCCGACTTCCTCAACCCGACGCCCACCGCCCCCTTCCCCACCCTCGCCGCCGAACTCGACACCATCCGCGCCACCCCGCGTGAGCAGGTGTGGGCCGACCTGGACATCCTCGCGTCCAAAGAGCCGTCCAAAGGGCCGTCCAAGGAGCCGGACGAACGGCGTACCGACCGCGCCCGGCTGCGGCTGCTGCGCGAGGCGCCCGAAGTGGCCCTGGAGAAGGTCGCCGACGAGATCGAGACCTACTGGGAACTCGCCCTCGCCCCCTACTGGGCCCGCATCCGACGCCTCCTCGAAGCCGACGTCTTCCACCGCGCCCGGCAGGTCGCCGAGCACGGCTCGGCGCGTGTTCTCAGCGAACTGCACGAGACCGTACGGTGGGACGACGGCACCCTGCACCTGGTCCGGCGGCACTGCGCGCTGACCCGGGACGAGGCCGGCTCGGGGCTGCTGCTCGTTCCCTCGGCCTTCGCCTGGCCCCGCGTCCTGACCCGTTCCGTCGCCCCCGAACCACCCCAACTCGCCTACCCGGCACGGGGGATCGGCTCCCTCTGGGAACCGCGTACCAGCTCCGCGGCCGACGCGGTCGCCGCCGTCATCGGGCGCTCGCGCACCCTGCTCCTCGCCGAGCTCGACACCCCGACCTCCACCACCCGGCTCGCCGCCCAGTCCGGTCTGTCCGCCGCCGGCGTCTCCCAGCACCTCACCGCGCTGCGCAACGCCGGCCTCGTCACCGCGCACCGCGCCGGGCGCTCGGTCCTCTACGCCCGTACGTCGGTCGCGGACGCGCTTCTCGCGCCGACGGGGGACGCAGGGTGACCCTCGTCCCCTACGAGTACGCGTCAGGGTCTTGCCCTGGAGTCGGCTCCAGCTCCTAGAGTGCGCCGCATGCGATATCGCGTACTCGGCGGGACCGGGATCGAAGTCAGCGCGTACTGCCTCGGCACCATGATGTTCGGCGCCATCGGCAACCCCGACCACGCGGACTCCGTACGGGTCATCCACGCCGCCCTCGACCAGGGCATCAACTTCGTCGACACCGCCGACATGTACTCCATGGGCGAGTCCGAGGAGATCGTCGGCAAGGCGCTGCGCGACCCGAAGCGCCGCGCCGAGACCGTCCTCGCCACCAAGGGGTACTTCACCATGGGCGACGGGCCGGCCCGCGGCGGGCTCTCGCGGCGCTGGCTCACCCGCGCCGTCGAGGACAGCCTGACGCGCCTCGGCACCGACTGGATCGACCTCTACCAGGTCCATCGCCCCGACCACCGTACGGACATCGAGGAGACGCTCGCCGTCCTCGGCGACCTCCAGGCCCAGGGCAAGATCCGGGCGTTCGGCTGCTCCACCTTCCCCGCCGAGCAGATCGTCGAGGCGCACGCCGTCGCGGAGCGGCGCGGGCTGCGCGCCTTCCGGACCGAGCAGCCGCCGTACTCGCTGCTCGCGCGGGGCGTGGAGAACGCGGTGCTGCCGGTGGCGCAGAAGTACGGGATGGGGGTACTGACCTGGAGTCCGCTGGCGTCCGGGTTCCTCACCGGGAAGTACCGCAAGGGGCAACCGGTCGATCTGACCAGCGGGCGGCCCTCGATCACCCCGCACCGCTTCGACCCGGAGATCCCCGGCAACGCGGCCAAGCTCGACGCCGTCGAGCAACTCGTCGCCCTCGCCGAGGAGATCGGCTGCTCGCTGCCCGCCCTCGCGCTCGCCTTCGCCGCGGCGCACCCGGCCGTGACGTCCGTGATCATCGGGCCGCGGACCCGGGACCAGCTGGACGGGCTCCTGAAGGGCGCGCCGCTCGTCCTCGACGACGAGGTCCTCGACCGGATCGACGAGATCGTCCCGCCCGGCACCAACCTCTACCAGGCGGACGGCGCCTGGCGCCCGCCGCACATGACCGACCCCGCGCTGCGGCGGCGTCCGGTGGGGGACCGCGCGGCCGGCTGAGAGCGCGGCGGCATCAGCCTCCGGAAGCCGGGATTCCGGGCCGCTGCTGCGCCTCGGAAGCTTGGAATCCGGGCCGCCGCTGCGCCCTGGAAGCCCCGACTCCGAGCCGCCGCTGCGCCATGCTTGCCGCATGGGGAACAAGGCGCGGCACACCCGCCGTATCGAGGCGGACGAACGCAGGGCCCGGCTGGCCGTACGTCATCGGCTGACCGGGACGGCACGGGCGGCGAGCGCGGAGGAGGTGGCCGGGTCGCTCGTGGCGCTGCACGCGACCGACCCGGCCACCGTCTTCCTCGCCGTCGGCGCCCGGCTGGCCGGGAAGCAGGGCGAGGTCGGGCCGGTCGCGGGGGTGGAGAAGGCCCTGTACGAGGACCGGACGCTGACCCGGATGCACGGCATGCGGCACACGATCTTCGTCTTCCCGACCGCCCTCGTCCCCACCGTGCACGCCTCCACCACCCGCGACGTCGCCACCCGCGAACGCGCCATGCTGCTCAAGGACCTGGCCAAGGGCAGCGCATACGACGACGCCTGGCTCACCGAGACCGAGCGGCTGGTCCTGGCCGAGCTGACGGTACGCGGCGAGGCGACCGGCGCCGAGCTGGGCGAGGCCGTGCCACGGCTGCGCGCGCAGTACATGTACGGGGTCGGCACCCGGCAGGAGGGGCCGCAGTCCCTCTCCAGCCGGCTGCTCCGGGTCCTCGGCATGGAGGGCCGGATCGCCCGCGGCCGCCCGCAGGGCGCCTGGACCTCCAGCCGCTTCCGCTGGGAGCCGACGCCCGAACGGCCCGATCCCTCCGACGAGTTCGCCCACGCCGAACTCGTACGGCAGTGGCTCGCGGCCTGCGGTCCCGCCACCGAGGCGGATCTGAAGTGGTGGACCGGGTGGAAGGTCACCGACGTCCGCAAGGCGCTCGCGGCGATCGGCACGGAGCCGGTGGAGCTGGCGGAGGGCACGGGCCATGTCCTGCCGGACGACCTCGAACCCGTAAGGGCCGCCGACCTGGAACCCTGGGCCGCCCTGCTGCCCGCGCTCGACCCGACGGCGATGGGCTGGCAGTACCGCGACTGGTACACCGACCCCGCGCACAAGGCCGCGCTCTTCGACCGCAGCGGCAACATCGGCCCGACCGTGTGGTGGAACGGCCGTGTCGTCGGCGGCTGGGCCCAGCGGCCCGACGGGGAGATCGCGCTCCGCTTCCTGAGCGACGAGGTCGGATCGGAGGCCAGGGCGGCCGTCGAGGCGGAGGCGGCTCGGCTGCGCGGGTGGGTGGGGGACGTCCGGGTCACACCCCGATTCCGTACGCCGCTGGAGCGGGAGCTGTCGGGGGCGTAAGGCCGGGTGAGCGCGCGAAGCCGGTGAGGCCCTGGAGGGGAACCCCCGGGTGAGGCCCTAGAGGGTCCCCTCCTGGGTCCCCTCCTGGTTCCCCTGGGTGGAATCCCCGAGAAATTCGTACGCGACCCCGGCGAGGTGTCGAGAATCGGAACCCGGCTCCGACGTCCCCTGTGAAAGGCCGGAGGAAGAGACACCGGCCAACGAACACTCAGCTAAGGAGCACGTCATGAAGTACCTCGTCATGGTGCAGGGATCCCAGGCCGACTACGACATCATGTCCGGCAAGCGCCCGGGTCAGGGCCCCGCCTGGAGCGAGAAGGACCTGCAGGCGATGTTCGAGCACATGGGGTCCATCAACAACGACCTCGCCGAGTCGGGCGAGCTCGTCGACGCGCAGGGACTCGTCGAGCCCCGGCTCACCCGGCACGTGAGCGTCGACAAGGCCGGGCAGCCGGTGATCACCGACGGGCCGTACAGCGAGACGAAGGAACTGCTGGCCGGCTACTGGATCCTCGACTGCGCGAGCCTGGAACGGGTCACCGAGATCGCCGCGCGCGTCGCCCGATGCCCGCAGCCCGAAGGGGCGCCGGAGTACCCGATCGTGATCCGCCAGATCGACCAGCGGACCGAGTCCGACCTGGCCGAGGACTGGAGCACCAACTGAGCGTGGACCCCGAAGGAGCCGAGGAGAGCGTCGAGGACCTGCTGCGCCGGCACGCGCCGCAGGTCCTCGGCGCGCTCGTACGCCGGTACGGGCACTTCGACGCCGCCGAGGACGCCGTACAGGAGGCCCTGGTGGCCGCCGCCGCGCAGTGGCCCGAGTCCGGTACGCCCGACAATCCGCGCGGCTGGCTCATCCGGGTCGCCTCGCGGCGGCTCACGGACCAGCTGCGGGCGGACGAGGCGCGGGCCCGGCGCGAGGAGACGGCCGCGCGCCTCCAGCCGCGCGAGGCGCGGGCGGCGCCGTCGGACGACGACACGCTGACGCTGCTCTTCCTCTGCTGCGACCCGTCACTCGCGCCCGCCGCCCGGGTCGCGCTGACACTGCGCGCGGTCGGCGGCCTGACGACGGCGGAGATCGCCCGGGCCCATCTCGTACCGGAGGCGACGATCGCGCAGCGGATCAGCCGGGCGAAGGCGAAGCTGCGCGACCACCGGTTCAGCCCGCCGGGGCCCGACGACCGGGACGCCCGGCTCGCCGCCGTCCTCCAGGTGCTGTACCTGATCTTCAACGAGGGGTACACCGCGACCTCAGGCCCCTCGCTGCACCGCGCCGACCTGGCCCGCGAGGCCATCCGGCTGACCCGGGCCGTCCGCCGGCTGCTCCCGAGGGAGGCCACGGTGACCGGCCTGCTGGCGCTGATGCTGCTCACGGAGGCCCGCAGCGCCGCCCGCACGGGCCCGCACGGCGAGCTGATCCCGCTCGACGAACAGGACCGGACGCGCTGGGACCGGGCCGCGATCGAGGAGGGCACGGCGCTGGTGGAGGAGGCCCTGACCGAGGGCCCGCCGGGCCCGTACCAGCTCCAGGCGGCGATCGCCGCGCTGCACGACGAGGCGCGGCGGGTCGAGGACACGGACTGGCCGCAGATCCTCGCCCTGTACGACGTCCTGGTCGCCGACTGGCCCCACCCGATGGCCGAACTGGGGCGCGTGGTCGCCGTCGCGATGGTCCACGGCCCGGAGGCGGGCCTCACCGAACTCGCCGCCCTGGAGCCCCGTCTGAAGGACCACCACCGCCTCTCCGCCGTCCGCGCCCACCTCCTCGAACGCACCGGCGCCCGAGAGGCCGCCCGCGAGGCCTACGCCGAGGCGGCCCGCCTCACGCTCAGCCTCCCGGAACGTCACTACCTGCGGATAAAGGCGGCCCGGCTGGCGGAGTAGCCGCCTGCTGCGGTCAGTGGGCGTGCGGGCCCATCGACGTGTGCGGCTCCTTGACCGATACGCACCGGAGGTCGGGCGGGACGGCGGGGCCTGAGACGCGCGTGTGCCCCCGGGGAGACCCCGGGGGCACAGGCGAAGCAGACCGACTCTCAGTCCGTCGCGAGGCCCTTCAGGCGCTTGGCGATCGTCGTGAGGCGGCGGCCCTGGTAGCGGGCGGCTTCGAGGACGTTCTCCTCGGGGGCGCCGTTGCCGCCCGCGTGGGAGGTGCCGTAGGGGTTGCCGCCGGCCGCGTAGACGGCGCCGTCGGTGAAGCCGGGGGAGACGATGACCGAGCCCCAGTGGTGGAAGGTGTTGTAGAGGGCGAGCAGGGTCGACTCGTTGCCGCCGTGCACGTTGTGGGCGCTGGTGAAGGCGGTCGCGGGCTTGTCCCAGAAGACGCCGCGCTGCCACAGGCCGCCCGTGGTGTCGATGTACTGCTTCAGCTGGGCGGCGATGTTGCCGTACCGGGTCGGCGAGCCGAGCGCGTACGCGTCGGCCCACTCCAGGTCGTCCAGCGTGGCGACCTCGACGTCCGCGGTGGCGTCCACGTGGGCGCGCCAGGCCGGGTTGCCGTCGATGGCGGCGTCCGGGGCGAGCTCGGTCACGCGCCGCAGCCGCACCTGCGCACCGGCCTTCTCGGCGCCTTCGGCGACGGCCTGGGCGAGCTGGTGCACGCTCCCGGTCGAGGAGTAGTAGATGACGGCGACGTTCACGGACATGACGAGCTCCCCTTAAGCGGATTCGGTTCCGTTTCAACCGGTCCGAGACTAAGCGGATAGCCATCCACTTCGCAAGCCCGCCTCACCGCGCGCCTCACCTCAGGGTCAGCGACGTCTCGGACTCCACCCTGGTCAGCTTCTCCGGGTTCCGGACGTAGTACAGGCTGGTGATCCGGGCGTCCTCCAGCCGCACCGCCATGACGCCGTCGATCTCGCCGTCCAGGTACAGGACGAGCGCCGGACTGCCGTTGACCACCGTGAGGCCCGCGGAGAGCGCGCCCGCGTGCTTGCCCGCGCCGCCGAGGATGAACCGGGCCACCTTGTCGGCGCCGAGGACCGGCCGCCGCGCCGCCTGCTTGATGCCGCCGCCGTCGCTCAGCAGCACCACCTCGGGGGCGAGGACGTCCAGCAGGCTCTGCAGGTCCCCGGTGGCGAGCGCGCGCTGGAACGACTCCAGGGCCGCCCGGGTCTCGCTCGCGGAGACCACCGCGCGGGGGCGGCGCGCGTCGACGTGCCGGCGCGCGCGGTGCGCGATCTGGCGCACGGCCGCCGGGGTCTTGTCGACGGCGGCCGCGATCTCGTCGTAGCCGAGGTCGAAGACCTCCCGCAGCACGAAGACCGCGCGCTCGGTCGGCGACAGCGTCTCCAGGACGAGCATCAGCGCCATCGACACGCTCTCGGCGAGTTCGGCGTCCTGGGCCACGTCGGGCGCGGTGAGCAGCGGCTCGGGCAGCCAGGGGCCGACGTACGCCTCCTTGCGTCGCGACAGGGTGCACAGCCGGTTGAGGGCCTGCCGGGTGGTGATCCTGACCAGGTACGCGCGGTGCTCCCGCACCTCCGCCAGGTCGACCTCCACCCACCGCATCCAGGTCTCCTGGAGCACGTCCTCGGCGTCGGCGGCCGAGCCGAGCATCTCGTACGCGACGGTGAAGAGCAGGTTGCGATGGGCGACGAAGCTCTCGGTCGCCGGGTCGGTCGCGGGGGCCGAAGCCGGGTCGGTCGTAGGGTCCGAAGCGCGGTCCGTCACAGGGTCGGTCGCCGGGTCGGTCACAGCTGAGTCCTCTCTGCCGCCGGTCGGTCACCTCACCGACCGGCGGTCAACTTTCGTTCCTGCGCCCCAAGTTAGGCCGCCTGCTCCGCGACCGCGCCGCGCTCCGCGCCCTCCGTCGCCACCAGCCGCTCCCGCCCCGCGTCCTTGGACCACCACTTGCGCGCGCCCGGCTTCCGGGACTCGTACCCCAGCTGCCACTGAACGCCCTTGCAGATCAGCTCCTTGACCAGCGCGCCCGTACGACCGCCCACGTACTGCTTCTTCACCGTGTCGTCGCGCTCCGCGAGCTGCAGGAGCCCCGCGCGCCGGCCGATGCTGAGGCACTGGCTGACGAACCCCACCTCGACGTCCGCGGGGCGCTCGCCCGCGATCCGGCTGAGGACCGTCTCGGCGGCCTGCGGGCCGAGCTGCATCGCGGCCTGGCAGCTCATCCGGTACGGAAGACCCGACGGCGCCGCCGCGTCGCCCGCCGCCACGACGCGCTCGTCGTCCACGCTGGTGAGGGTCTCGTCCGTGAGCAGCCGGCCCAGGGAGTCGGTGCTCAGGCCGCTGCGCGCGGCCAGGTCCGGCACGGTGAACCCGGCGGTCCAGACGGTCACCGCGCTCGCCACCTCCCGCCCGTCGGCAAGCCGCACCGCGTCCCGGGTCACCTCCGCCGCCTTCGCGCCGGGGCCCTCGACGACCGTCACCCCGAGCCGGGCAAGGCGCTTGGCGACCGCGCGCCGCCCGCGCGGGTGCAGGGACGGGGCGAGGGCCTCGCCGCAGACCAGGGTCACCTTCCGGCCCACCTCCGCCAGCTCGGCCGCGGTCTCGATGCCGGTCGCCCCGCCGCCCACCACGGTGAGCGGAGCCGGCGCGGGCGCGGCCTCGACGGCGTCCCGCAGGCGCCGCGCCTCCTCCCACCCGCCGAGCGGGTACGCGAACTCCGCGGCCCCCGGCACCCGCGCCTCTGCGCTGCCGCTGCCGACCGCGTAGACCAGGTAGTCGTAGCCGACCGTCTCCCCGGACGTCAGCGCCAGGCTCCGCCCGGCCACGTCGATGTCGGCGACGGTGTCCACGACCAGCCGGACCCCGGCGGCGAGGAGCTTGCCGTACTCCACGACCCCGTCGTGCGAACCGCCCACGTACTGGTGCAGCCGGATCCGGTCGACGAACGACGGCCTGGGGTTCACCAGCGTCACGGCCACGCCCTCGCGCCCCGTGAGCCGGTTGGCCGCCATGACTCCGGCGTACCCGCCACCGATCACAACCACCGCCGTGTTCCCAGCCATGATGACTCCCTCGTCGTCGCGCTTCGGTGAGCTTCGGAAGTCCTTCGGAGAGCCCCGAAAGCCTCGCTCACCCTCTAGACACCGCCGGGCCGCCGGATGTGACATGTGGGGGCCACTACGGGCCGATGTGAGCCGGATCACGTGACGCCGCGCAGCGATCCGGTAACCGGATAGTGCTCCGTTATGCTCGTGGCAAGGGCGGACCAAGGGGGTCGGAGCGGGTCGGAGTGAAAGGGCAGGCGGACATGATCAGCGCGAAGGACCCCAGGGCGGCGGCCGACGTCCCCCTGCTGCCCACCGTCGGACGGGCCGTGCCCGAGCGTGCCGACGCCGCGCGGAACCGCCGGAAAATCCTGGACGCCGCCGCCCGGATCGTCGCCGAGGCCGGGCCCGGCGGGGTGACCATGAACCAGGTCGCGCACGCCAGCGGCATCGGCGTCGGCACCGTCTACCGGCGCTTCGGCGACGTCTCCCAGCTCCTCTGGGCGCTCCTGGACGACCGGGAGGTGCAGTTCCAGGAGGCGTACATGGGCGGCCCGCCGCCCCTCGGCCCCGGCGCCCCCGCCGACGAGCGGCTGCACGCCTTCCTCGACGCGCTCGTCGACCGGGTCATCGAGCAGCGCGAACTCCTGCTCGCCGCCCAGGCCGCCGCGCCCAGCGCGACCTACACCAGCGGCGCGTACCTCGCCATGCACACGCACGTGGCCATGCTGCTCGGCCGGCTCCGGCCCGGGACCGACAGCGCGCTCCTCGCCCACATGCTGCTCGCGCCGTTCACCCCGAGCCTCATGAACCACCTCACCGCCGAGCGCGAACTCACCGCCGACCAGCTCAAGTCCGGGGTCGACGCCCTCCTCAACCTGGGGAACCCGGAGACCCCGTAGGGCCCTTAGGGCTCGTACGGGTCACCAGCGCCGCCAACCCGTCCAGTACCCGCGCAAGCCCGAACCCGTACGCGTACTCAGGGCTGTACATCCCCTCGTACGCCACCGCCGCCGCCTCCCCCACCCGCGCCGCCAGCGGGAACCGTTCCGCGTCGAACATCCGCTCAAGCAGCGGCGCGTGCGCGTCCCACCACTCGTGGTCGGACATCGCGCTCTCCCGGTCCACCGCCCGCGCGTCCAGCTCCGTACGGGCGGCGGACTGGACGAAGCCGAGCAGGTGCGTCAGGGCCGAGTCCCGCGTCACGTCGTCGAGCCCAAGGCCCTCGAACGCGCCCAGCTCGTGCTCGTACTTCGCCATCACCCCGGGCCCGAGCGGCGGCCGGTGGACGCGCAGCTCCGCGAGCCAGGGGTGGCCGAGGTAGAGCGCGCGGTTCGCGTCGGCGACCGCCGTCACCCGCTCCCGCCACGGCACCTCCGCCGCGAAGGGGGCCCGCTCCATCGCCAGGAAGACCTGGTCCAGCATCAGGTCGAGCAGCTCGGCCTTGCCGGGGACGTACGTGTACAGCGTCATCGGGGTCACCCCGAGGCGCTGCGCCACCGCCCGCATGGAGAGCGCGTCGAGGCCGCCCTCGTCGGCGAGGGCGACGGCCGCGTCGACGACGGCGTCCACCGTCAGCCCCTGACGCGGCCCGCGGCGGCCCGCCGGGACGCTCACAGTGTCCCGCCACAGCAGCTCGAGCGTCCGCGCCGGATCCCCCGCCCCGCTGCTCCGTTCCTTCGCCATGGCACCCATTCTCGCAGGTCAGGAGGGTGTCCCTCAATAATCCCATTACTTTGTACGCTGTATAGAGTAACGTGTCAGGGGTACGGGACCACTATCGGAGGGCGCATCCCATGACCACCCCCGCCGCAGCGGACAACCACCACGTCATCCAGGTCCGCGGAGCCCGCGAGAACAACCTGCGGAACGTCGACGTCGACCTCCCCAAGCGCCGCCTCACCGTCTTCACCGGCGTCTCCGGCTCCGGAAAGTCCTCGCTCGTCTTCGGCACCATCGCCGCCGAGTCCCAGCGCCTGATCAACGAGACCTACAGCGCCTTCCTCCAGTCCTTCATGCCGGCCCTCGGCCGCCCGGACGTCGACGGACTGCACAACCTCAGCGCCGCGATCGTCGTCGACCAGGAGCGGATGGGCGCCAACTCCCGCTCCACGGTGGGCACGGCGACCGACGCGTACACGATGCTCCGGATCGTCTTCAGCCGCCTCGGCACCCCGCACATCGGCACCTCCGGCGCGTTCAGCTTCAACCTGCCCGAGGGCATGTGCCCGCGCTGCGAGGGCGCGGGCCAGGTCTCCGACATCGACGTCGACGAACTCGTCGACCGCACCAAGTCCCTCAACGAGGGCGCGATCACCGTCCCCGGCTACGCCGTCGACTCCTGGATGTGGCAGGTCATGGCCCACTCCGGTTTCTACGACCCCGACAAGAAGCTCGCGGACTTCACCGAGCAGGAGTGGGAGGACTTCCTCCACAAGCCGTCCTGCAAGGTGAAGGTCGGCAGCAACAACTTCACCTACGAGGGCCTCGTGGTGAAGCTCCAGCGGACCGTCCTCGTCAAGGACCGGGACGCCATGCAGGCCCACATCCGCGCCTTCGTGGACCGGGCCGTCGTCTTCCGCACCTGCCCCGAGTGCGAGGGCAGCCGCCTCACCAAGGCCGCGCTGTCCTCCCGTATCGACGGGGTCAACATCGCCGAGTGCTCGGCGATGCAGATCAGCGACCTGGCCGGCTTCGTCCGCCGGATCGAGGACCCTTCCGTCGCCCCGCTCCTCGCCGGCCTGCGCGAACTGCTCGACTCGCTCGTCGAGATCGGCCTCGGCTATCTGAGCCTCGACCGGGCCTCCGGCACGCTCTCCGGCGGCGAGGCGCAGCGCGTGAAGATGGTGCGCCACCTCGGCTCCTCCCTCACCGACGTCACGTACGTCTTCGACGAACCGACCATCGGGCTGCACCCGCACGACATCGCCCGCATGAACGACCTGCTGCTGCGGCTGCGCGACAAGGGCAACACCGTCCTCGTCGTGGAGCACAAGCCGGAGGTCATCGAGATCGCCGACCACGTGGTCGACCTCGGCCCGCGCGCCGGTTCGAACGGCGGCGAGATCTGCTACTCCGGCGACGTGCCGGGCCTGCGCACCTCCGGGACGCTGACCGGCGAGCACCTCTCCCACCGGGCGAAGCTCCGCCCCGAGGTACGGCCCCGCACCGGCGCGCTCTCCATCACGGACGCGACGCAGCACAACCTCCGGAACGTGAGCGTCGAGATCCCGACCGGCGTCCTGACCGTCGTCACGGGCGTCGCCGGCTCCGGCAAGTCGTCCCTCATCCACGGCAACCTGCCCGGCCGCGAGGGCGTGGTCGTCGCCGACCAGTCCCCGATCCGCGGCTCGCGCCGCTCGAACCCGGCCACGTACACGGGCCTCCTGAACCCCATCCGTACCGCCTTCGCCAAGGCCAACGGCGTCAAGGCGGCGCTGTTCAGCGCCAATTCGGAGGGCGCCTGCCCGAAGTGCAACGGCCTCGGCCTCGTCTACACCGACCTGGCGATGATGGCGGGCGTCGCCTCGGTCTGCGAGGAGTGCGAGGGGAAGCGGTTCACGAGCGAGGTGCTCTCCTACACGCTCGACGGCAAGAACATCCACGAGGTCCTGTCGATGTCGATCGAGGAGGCGTACGACTTCTTCACCGCCAAGGGCCAGGCGCGGACGATCCTCGGCCGCCTGAAGGACGTCGGCCTCGGCTACCTCCGCCTCGGCCAGCCCCTCAACACCCTCTCGGGCGGCGAGCGGCAGCGGCTGAAGCTGGCGATCCACATGGCCGAGAAGGGCGCGATCTACGTCCTCGACGAGCCGACCACCGGCCTCCACCTCGCCGACGTCGACCAGCTCCTCGCCCTCCTCGACCGCCTGGTCGAGGCCGGCAACACGGTCGTCGTCATCGAGCACCACCAGGCGGTCATGGCCCACGCCGACTGGCTCGTCGACCTCGGCCCGGGCGCGGGCCACGACGGCGGCCGGATCGTCTTCGAGGGCACGCCGTCGGAGCTGGTGGAGAAGGGCGAGACGCTGACGGCTCGGCACTTGCGGGAGTACGTGGGCGGGTAAGCGGTCAGTGGGCCGCAGGGGCCTGGTCCGGCAGGCGGGTGTCGACCACCGTCCACCCCATGGAACCGTCTGGACCGCCCCCGCTCCCACCCCGCACCATCGCCCCATGGCGACCTTCCTTCTCCTCCACGGCTTCCAGAACCACCGTCTCCCGGGCCACTGGCACCACTGGCTCGCGGGGCGGCTCGCCGAGCGCGGGCACGAGGTGCGGTACCCGCAGCTGCCGGAGCCGGACGCGCCGGTCCTGGCGGAGTGGCTGGACGCCCTACGGGAGAACCTGCACCGCCCGGGCGACGGCGGCGAGTTCGTCGTCGTCGCCCACAGCCTGTCCGTGGTCCTCTGGTTGCGGGCCGCCGCCCTCGACCCGGAGGGGCTCGACGTCGACCGGGTCCTGCTCGTCGCCCCGCCGTCGCCCGCCGTGACGGCGTCGATCCCGGAGATCGCCGCCTTCGCGGAGGGGCTCGACCTCGGCTCCGTACGGCTCAAGGCGCCGGCCCGGCTCGTCTACGCGGCCGCGGACCCGTACTGCCCCGAGGGCGCGGACGTCCCCTACGGCATCCCGCTCGGCCTCGACATGGA
Organism: Streptomyces sp. NPDC026092; assembly: GCF_040638605.1. Lineage (NCBI taxonomy): Bacteria > Bacillati > Actinomycetota > Actinomycetes > Kitasatosporales > Streptomycetaceae > Streptomyces > Streptomyces sp. NPDC026092. The sequence goes on along the minus strand of NZ_JBEZYN010000024.1, from coordinate 17,909 downwards.
CGTCGTCCCGGGCGGCGCGCACCTGACTCCGGACTCGGGGTACGGGGAGTGGCCCTCGCTCCTCCAGTGGTGCGAGACCCCGAGGACGAGGCTCGTGCCCCGGTAGGGTCGGCCGGATGTTCCCGGAGACCGAAGCACACGAAGAGGGCCTGCTCGACGTCGGTGACGGCAACCGCGTCCACTACTCGGTCGGGGGCAACCCGGCCGGGAAGCCCGCCCTGTACGTCCACGGCGGCCCCGGCACCGGGGCCCGCCCGAGCGCCCGGCGCGTCTTCGACCCGGAGAAGTACCGGACCGTCCTCTTCGACCAGCGCGGCTGCGGCCGCTCGTTCCCGCACGCGAGCGACCCGGCCGCCGACATGTCCGTGAACACCACCGCGCACCTCGTCGCGGACATGGAGCGGCTGCGCGAGCACCTCGGCATCGACCGCTGGCTCCTGTACGGCGGCTCCTGGGGCTCCGCCCTGATCCTGGCGTACGCCGAGGCCCACCCCGAGCGCGTCTCGGAGATCGTGATCGTCTCCGTCACGACGACCCGCCGCTCGGAGATCGCCTGGCTCTACGAGGGCGCCGGGGCGTTCTTCCCCGAGGCGCACGAGCGGTTCCGCGCCGGGGCCGGCGGGGCGGCGACCGACGGGGCGGCCGAACTCGTCCCCGCGTACGCCCGCCTCATGGAGGACCCGGACCGTTCCGTACGGGAGAAGGCGGCGGCGGACTGGTGCGCCTGGGAGGACGCGGTGCTCTCCATGGAGGGCATGGGCACCCCGTACACCGACCGGGTCGACGACGCCCGGCTCGCCTTCGTCCGGATCTGCGCCCACTACTTCGCCCACGGCGCCTGGCTGGAGGAGGGCGCCCTGATCCGCGACGCGCACCGCCTCGCGGGCATCCCGGGCGTCCTGATCCACGGCCGCCGGGACATGGGCGGACCGCTGACCACGGCCTGGGAACTGGCCCGCGCCTGGCCGGACGCGGATCTGCACGTGGTCGAACGTGCCGGCCACCTCGGCGGCGAGGAGACCCGCGCCCTCATCCTCTCCGCCCTGGCGCGCTTCGCGGAGAAGTGACCCGTCACCCACCCGGGGGAACAGCTCCCGGCCCCCTCCTGGCCGCCCCCGCCTCCTCCTAGAGTGGCGAGCCATGAGGTGGCTCCGCAGGGCAGCAGCAGTCGAGAACGCCGTCGTCGCCGGGCAGATGCGCAGCTTCTTCAAGGGGCTGTCGGCCGAGACCAGGAAGAATCCCCGGCTGGTGGCCCAGGCGTACGGCGAGCACCTCTTCCACCGGCGGCGGCGCACGCTCGTGGACGAGAAGCGCTTCGCGGCCTCCCGTTTCCACGTCGGCATCGGCGTCGGCGCCGACGACTTCGCCCACCTGACCAAGCGGGCCGTCCTCGTCACGGACACGCTCCTGCTCTCCCACAACGGGGCGGGCCGCAGCCACCACGTGAGGCAGCTCTCGAACCGGGGCTCGTACATTCCCCGGACCGAGGAGGAGGACCGCATGGGCATCCTGCCCAGCGGGCACAGCACGACGGAAGACCTGCGCATGCTCTGCCCGGACCTGGACCGCCTGGGCAGCTGGCTGCTGCAGACCGAGCCGCTGCTGCGCGCGGGATGCGCCTGGTACCTGCCCACGTACTCGGTCTCCCGGCTCACCACGAGCCACGGGTACGGGGGTGAGCCGATCGACCCCGTCTACGAGTCGCACGACGGCCCGGTCACCCACTCGGACATCCCCGGCCTCCTCGACTTCGCGGCCACCGGACGCAGGGTCGTCGCCCAGAGCCACACCCCCGCGGCGGTCAGCCGGCTGGTGATCCCGGTCATCGAGGAACTGGAGCTGCCGTTCATCGACGGCATCTCCTTGGAGACCTTCAGCGAGATCACCGTCGGCGAGTTCGACTCCTACCGGGCCAATCGCGGCTGGCTGCGCATGGAGCTGGCCAACCTCGACGGCGCGCTCGACGCCGAACAGCGCGCGGTGGAGGTGATGAAGATCGGCCTCCGGATGGCGGACGGAGTCCGGGGCATGCAGGCCCAGATGAACCAGGTCCGCCGCAAGCGGGCCGTGTCCGTGACCGGCGCGGTCGTCGGTACGGTCACCGCCAGCCTCGTCGCCGTCTACGGCCCCGCCCTCCAGTCGGCGCTCACCGCCGTCGTCGGCGGGGCGGCCGGCGGGCTGTGGGGCGCGTTCCAGGCGGGGGCCGACAACAGCCCGCGGACGCTCCGCGAGAACTCCTGGTACTACGTCTGGACGCTCTCCCGCGCCGCCGACCGAAACCCGTGACCGCACGCGACGGCGACCGTACGGCTCACCGGTCGTGCGGCGCCCGGTCCTCGGCGAGATCATCGGGGCATGACCACCGAGATCCACCTCGCCCAGCAGCCCGAGGCCGACGAACTCCTCGGCCGTTCCCCGCTCGCCGCGCTCGTCGGGATGCTGCTCGACCAGCAGGTCCCCATGGAGTGGGCGTTCTCCGGGCCGTACACGATCGCGCAGCGGCTCGGCGCGGACGATCTCGACGCCGGGCAGATCGCCGCGTACGACCCCGAGGCCTTCGGCGCGCTGCTCTCCGAGAAGCCCGCCGTGCACCGCTACCCGGGGTCGATGGCCAAGCGGATCCAGCAGCTGTGCCAGTTCCTCGTCGACGAGTACGGCGGTGACGCCGAGGCCGTCTGGGCGGACGCGAAGAGCGGCAAGGAGCTGCTCGCCCGGCTGAAGGCGCTGCCCGGTTTCGGGGTGCAGAAGGCACAGATCTTCCTGGCGCTGCTCGGCAAGCAGTACGGCGTACGGCCCACGGGCTGGCGCGAGGCGGCGGGGGCGTACGGCGACCAGGGCTCGTACCGTTCGGCGGCCGACATCACGGGGCCCGAGTCGCTGGCGAAGGTACGGGCCTTCAAGCAGGAGGCCAAGCGCGCGGCGAAGGCGGCCAAAGCGGCGAATGATCCCAAATCATCGGGGAATTGATCGTTCCGGATGTCAATCCTGCTAAATCAGACATGAATTGTGCCGAACCTGTTCACAGAAGGCGTCGGAGATCGCTAACTTCCCTTCAACCTCGTTCGCACCGGGAAGGACCTCTGTGAACGCATCCTCTCGCAGAGCCGCGGCCACCCTGGCCGCAGCCGCACTCGCCACCCCGCTCCTGCTGGCCGCCGCTTCCCCCGCCACCGCCAAGCACGACCCCGCGGCCAAGCCCGCACGGGACGCAGCGAAGCTGGCCAAGGAGCTCGTCCGCGAGACCTCCGCACAGGGCGCCTACAAGCACCTGCAGAAGTTCCAGGCCATAGCCGACTCGGCCGGCGGTCACCGCGCGGCCGGCTCGCTCGGGCACGACGCCTCGGCGGCGTACGTCTACCAGCAGCTGAAGAAGGCCGGCTACAACGTCTCGTACCAGAAGTTCACGTTCCTCTACACGCAGACGCTGGCCGAGAAGGCCTCCGTGATCTCCCCGGCGCCGCGTGACGTCACCATCTCGGCCATGACGTACACGAAGTCGACGCCGGTCGGCGGCATCAAGGCCGACCTCGTGGCCGCCCCCGTCGACGCGGACGGCACGAACGGCTGCGAGCCGGGCGACTTCGCGTCCGGTGCCTTCACCGGCAAGCTCGCGCTGATCAAGCGCGGCGGCTGCACCTTCGCCGCCAAGCAGGAGAACGCGGCCGCGGCCGGCGCCGTGGGCGCGATCATCTACAACAACACCGAAGGCGCGCTCTCCGGCACCCTCGGCGACCCGGCCGCCGGCAAGATCCCGACCGGCGGCATCACCCAGGCCGAGGGCGAGAAGCTCGTCGCCGACCTGGCGAAGGGCCCGGTGAACCTCTCCTTCGAGATCCGCCAGCTCCAGGAGAACCGCACCACCAACAACGTCATCGCGGAGACCAAGGGCGGCAACGCCGCCAACACCGTGATGCTCGGCGCACACCTCGACTCGGTGACCGCCGGACCCGGCATCAACGACAACGGCTCCGGCTCCGCCGGCCTCCTCCAGGCCGCCCTGGAGCTCGCCGAGTCGAAGGACAAGGTCCGCAACAAGGTCCGCTTCGCCTGGTGGTCGGCGGAGGAGAACGGGCTGCTCGGCTCCGAGCACTACGTCGCGAACATGAGCGAGCTGGACAAGAAGGAAGTCAAGCTCTACCTCAACTTCGACATGATCGCCTCGCCGAACTACGGCCTGTTCGTCTACGACGGCGACAACTCCGACGGCGTCGGCGCGGGCGCGGGCCCGGAGGGCTCCGCCCAACTGGAGCGGGACATCACCGACTTCATGGACAAGCGCGGCCTCCCGCACGAGGGCACCGACTTCACGGGCCGCTCGGACTACGGCCCGTTCATCGAGATCGGCATCCCCTCCGGCGGCACGTTCACCGGCGCCGAGGGCGTCAAGACGGCCGCGCAGGCGGCGAAGTTCGGCGGTACGGCCGGAGTCGCGTACGACGTGAACTACCACGCGGCCGGTGACAACCTGTCGAACATCAACATGAAGGCCTTCGACGCCAACATCGACGTCATCGCCAACGCCGTGGGCACCTACGCCCACGACATCAGCTCCCTCAAGCGCCCGGTCACCACGGTCCCGACGGAGGGCGACGCCGGCAGCGGCGGCGGCCTCCACGACGGCCACGACCACGAGGTGACGGAGTAGCACGTACGGCCATAAGGGCCCGGTCCCCTCACGGGGGCCGGGCCTTCGGGCTTCCGCAACCGGTACGCCTACCGCTTCCGGCGCGCGGTCCCGAAGATCGACCGGCTGATCTCCCGCCCCAGCTGCGTCCCGATCGACCGCGCCAGCGACTTGAAGATCCCGCTCCCCACCACCTGCTCCGCGAGCGACGCGTCCTCCTTCTTCCTCGAAGGGGCAGGCGTCGCCTTCTCCGCCTTGGCCGCCTCCGCCTCCTCCGCGGCCCGTACCGCTTCCGCCTCCGCCGCCCGCTGCTCCGCCGTCAGCTTCTCGTACGCCGACTCCCTGTCGACCGCCTCCGCGTACCGCCCCCAGAGCAGCGACCCCTTGACCGCCGCCTCGAGCGCGGCCGCGTCGATCGGCCCCATCAGGGACTCCGGCGCCCGCAGCCGCGTGGCCGCGACCGGCGTCGGCGCACCGGTCTCACTGAGCACGGTGATCACGGCCTCGCCCGTCCCAAGGCCGGTCAGGACCTCCTCCAGGTCGTAGGGGGAGTTCGGGAACGTCCGTACCGTCGCCTTCAGCGCCTTCGCGTCGTCCGGGGTGAACGCCCGCAGCGCGTGCTGCACCCGGTTGCCGAGCTGCGCGAGCACGTCCCCCGGCACGTCCTTCGGGGTCTGCGTCACGAAGAAGACCCCGACGCCCTTGGAGCGGATGAGCCGTACCGTCTGCGTGATCGACTCCAGGAACGCCTTCGACGCCCCCTTGAAGAGCAGATGCGCCTCGTCGAAGAAGAAGACGAGCTTGGGCTTGTCCAGGTCGCCGACCTCCGGCAGGTCGCCGTACAGGTCGGCCAGCATCCACATCAGGAACGTCGAGAAGAGCTGCGGCTTGTCCTGCACGGCCGGCAGTTCCAGTACGGAGACCGTCCCGCGCCCGTCCGCGGCGGTCCGCAGGAACTCAGCTGTGTCGAACTCCGGCTCCCCGAAGAACCCCCCGGCGCCCGCCTGCTCGAACGCGGTGATCGCCCGCAGGATCACGCCGGCCGTCACGGTCGAGAGACCGCCGATCCCCTTCAGCTCGGGCTTGCCCACGTCCGACACGAGGAAGGCGACCACCGCCCGCAGGTCCTTCAGGTCCACCAGCTCCAGACCCTTCTGGTCCGCGTAGTGGAAGATCAGCCCGAGCGACTGCTCCTGCGTCTGGTTGAGCTGGAGCACCTTCGACAGCAGGACGGGCCCGAAACTGGTCACCGTGGCCCGTACGGGGATCCCCGGACCGACCCCGCCGAGCCCGTAGAACTCGCACGGGAAGCCGGTCGCCACCCACTCCTGCCCCACCTGGCCCGCGCGTTCCCGGACCTTCTCGCCGTCGGCGCCCGGCGCCGAGATCCCCGAGACGTCGCCCTTGATGTCGGCGAGGAAGACCGGCACCCCGTTCGCGGACAGCTGCTCGGCGATGAGCTGGAGCGTCTTCGTCTTGCCGGTGCCGGTCGCGCCGGCGACCAGACCGTGCCGGTTGAGCATCGGCAGCGGGATGCGGATACGCGCGTCCGGGTGACATTCCCCGTCCCACAGCAGCGCGCCCAGTTCCAGCGCGGGTCCCGAGAAGGCGTACCCCGCCGCGATCTCGCCGGTCGGAGACTGCTCGCTGACGCTCATGACAGGACCTCTAGTTCCCGAATTGTCACGGATTGCCCCAGCATCCCACCGGCTCCGCGTGGCTGCGCCGGGAGCCGCTCGCCCGGTAGGCTTTCCGTGTGATCTTCAAGCGCATCGGAAACGGCCGGCCGTACCCCGACCACGGCCGGGAAAGCACCCGGCAGTGGGCGGACGTCGCCCCGCGCCCGGTCCGCCTCGATCAGCTGGTCACCACCAAGGGCCAGCTGGACCTGGAGACGCTGCTCGCCGAGGACTCGACCTTCTACGGCGACCTCTTCGCGCACGTCGTGAAGTGGCGGGGCGACCTCTACCTCGAGGACGGGCTGCACCGCGCCGTGCGCGCGGCGCTCCAGCAGCGACAGGTGCTGCACGCCCGCGTCCTGGAGATGGACTGACGCCAAGGGCGTCCCTCCAGCGGACGCCATGGGGTCCCTACAGCGGACGCCATGGGCTCCCCGCAGCGCCCGGCTGATCCAATCGGGGGCTCGACCCGCCCATCCGGACGCGATCACATGATCTTCCGGTATCCAACCCTGGGCACCGGCATTACGCTGCGTCCATGAGCATGCTCACTCCCCCAGGAATGGGCGGAAAGTACCGCATCACGGGGGACAAGTACCCGCGCATGCGCCGCCCCCGCCACCGGCGCAGGATCGTCCTGGCGGCCGGAGCCGCAGTGGTCGTGCTCGGCGCCGCCGGGTGGGGAACGCTGCAGCTCGTCGACGTGTTCTCGGGCGGCAGTGCGGACGAGACCAGGACGACCGCCGGCCGAGCCGCCGACTGCAAGCCGGCTGTCCCGAAGGCGACGGGCACGCCCGTGGCCGCCTTCCCCAAGCCCGCGCAGATCACCGTGAACGTCTACAACGCGACCCCGCGCAGCGGCCTCGCGAAGTCGACCGCCGACGAGCTGAAGAAACGCGGCTTCGTCATCGGCAAGGTCGGCAACGCCCCGGCCGCGTACGACAAGAAGGTCCCCGGCGCCGGGATACTGCTCGGCGGCCCGGGCGCGGCCAAGGGCGCGTTCCCCGTCCTCGGCACCCAACTCAAGGGCGCCACGACGAAGACGGACCCCCGCGCGACGGCGGACGTGGACCTGATCATCGGCACGGCCTTCAAGTCCCTGGACCCGAAAGCAACGGCGGACGCGGCCCTGATGGCTCTGAACAAGCCCAAGCCCGCGCCCGCCGCGAAGTGCTGAGTACCCGCCGACCCTAGTCGGCGGTTCCGTACATGCGGTCGCCCGCGTCGCCGAGGCCCGGGACGATGTAGCCGTGCTCGTTGAGGCGCTCGTCGACCGAGGCCGTCACGACGGTCACCGGCGTGCCCGCCAGCTCGCGCTCCATGATCTCGACGCCCTCCGGGGCGGCGAGCAGCACGACGGCGGTGACGTCGTCGGCGCCGCGCTTGATCAGCTCGCGGATCGCCGCGACGAGCGTGCCGCCGGTCGCCAGCATCGGGTCGAGGACGTACACCTGGCGGCCCGAGAGGTCCTCCGGCATCCGCGTCGCGTAGGTCGACGCCTCCAGCGTCTCCTCGTTGCGGATCATGCCGAGGAAGCCGACCTCGGCGGTCGGGAGGAGCCGGACCATCCCGTCGAGCATGCCGAGACCGGCGCGGAGGATCGGGACCACCAGCGGCCGCGGGTACGACAGCTTCACACCGGTCGTCGGCGTGACGGGGGTCTCGATGTCGACCTGCTCCGTGCGCACGTCCCTGGTGGCCTCGTAGGCGAGCAGGGTGACCAGCTCGTCGGCGAGCCGGCGGAAGGTCGGGGAGTCCGTGCGCTTGTCGCGCAGCGTGGTGAGCTTGTGGGCGACCAGCGGGTGATCGACGACGTGGAGACGCATGACTCCAACAGTAGCCCGCACTGGCATCAACCCACGCCGTGGAGGGAAGGTGGGGGCAAGGACCCAGTCGTGGGGTGGTGGCCCATGCCAGATCCGGAAGACCCGGCGAACGCACGGAGCGGTGAGACGCCGCCCGAGACGGACGCGGAGCGCCGCAGGCGCCGCGCCCAGTTCCTGCGCGAGCTGCACGAGGCGAAGGCGCTGCGCGACCGCGTGCAGCCCCGGCGCGCGCGGGCGGCCCGGATGCGTCAGCAGATGCGGATGAGGACCTTCCGCTGGTGACGGCAAGGGCGCCCGGCATCACGCGCGCGCCGCCCGTGCGCCGGGGCCGTGCGCCGGGAAAGTGCGCCGGGTTCGCACGCCCACCGTCGGCGTGTCGTTCAGACTGATGCACGACGCAAGAGCCGAAGACCTCTCCTGAAGCCGCTGTTTCTGCCACGATGCCGATTGGGCGGGGCACTCAGGAGCGCACCGCCGGATCGTCAATCCTCTGATCAGTGGGAGAGTCACGGTGTACTTCGCCGCACTGCTCGCGCGCACCGAAGACGGGTGGAAAGCGAGCGACACAGAGCTCGACGATGTGGAGACCCTGTCCGATCTGGTCGACATGGCCCGCGAGGCCTCGGTCGACGACGACACGGTGATCGTCTTCATCGAGCAGGAGGACGCCTGGTTCGGCGTGCTCAGGATCGAGGGCGAGGACGACCCTCGCATCTACGTCTCGGACGGGGCGGCCGCCGCCCGCTCCTCGTACGGGGAGATCCTGACCAAGGAGATCCTCGGGGACGACCTGGACGACGCCGACACCCTGGACGACCTGAACCTCGACGGTACGGAAGACGGCGAGCCGCTCGACCGCGACGACGAGGACGAGGAGGCCGGTGCGTCCGCCGACGCCGTACCCGCCGAGCCGGTCGGCGACCGGCTGCTCCTCGCGGACCTCGGCATGTCCGAGAGCCAGCTCCAGGAGCTCGACAGCGACGCGCTCGGCGAGATCGCGGACGCGCTGGGCGCCTCGGACGTGCTGGAGACCGTCCGCTAGTGACCGAAGCAGTACCCGACCCGGTACCCGCCCCCGACCCCGTACCCACCCCGACCCCCGCCCCCGCCGATCCCGTACGGGATCGCTGGCGGGAGCCCATGCGGCGCGCGCTCGCCGAGGCCGACCGGGCCGCGCTGGCCGGTGACGTACCGGTCGGCGCGGTCGTGCTGTCCCCGGACGGCACGGTCCTCGCCGTCGGCCACAACGAGCGCGAGGCGACGGGCGACCCGACCGCCCACGCCGAGGTCCTGGCCCTGCGCCGGGCCGCGGCGGCGACCGGCGAGTGGCGGCTGACCGGCTGCACGCTCGTCGTGACCCTGGAGCCCTGCGTGATGTGCGCCGGCGCACTCGTGCAGTCCAGGGTCGACCGGCTGGTGTTCGGCGCGCTCGACGAGAAGGCGGGCGCGACCGGTTCACTCTGGGACCTGGTCCGGGACCGCCGTCTCAACCACCGTCCCGAGGTGATCCAGGGCGTCCTCGCCGAGGAGTGCTCCGCCCAGCTCACGACCTTCTTCCGAACCCGCTGACAGCGCTGCCGACAGGACTGCCGAACGGACCGCTGACCTGCGGATCGATACGGATTTCATCGCAGCGGCATGTTTGGGCTAAGCTCTCTCTCGGTAGCGTGTCCGAGCGGCCGAAGGAGCTCGCCTCGAAAGCGAGTGTGGCGCAAGTCACCGAGGGTTCAAATCCCTCCGCTACCGCTTCGATCGAAGGGCCCGGTGCATCGCACCGGGCCCTTCGGCGTATCCGCCCACCCTGCGCTCCATGCGCTGCCGCAGCACGCCGCCGTACGACAGAAGGCCCCGACCACGTGTGTGCGCGTGGTCGGGGCCTTCTTCGTCGGACGGGGGGAGCGGCATCGGGGGGACAAGCCGCTCCCCCCGATGAGAACCGGTCCTGCAAGTCCAGCGCCGCAGTCAGGGGGGAAGCTCGCGGCGCGGACCCCGCAGTGAGGGCCGGTTCCTCGGCCCGTCGGATTCCTGCCAGATCCTCCGGGCTCGACATCCATACTGCTCCGCCGTCACCCTTCCGGGGGGCGGCAAAAGGCCCCGATTCCCGGGCCCTTGGTCCATAAAGGCGCGGTGAAGTGGCTGAAGTGGCTCCGTTAGACTCACGCCTCCACGCAGGGGTCGCAGACAGGGGAGGGCGCGGCAGATGGCGCAAGCGAAGAAGGTCGCGCTGTACGCGGTGGTGGTCTTCGTGCTCTACACGATCATCAATTCCCCGGACAGGGCCGCCGATCTCGTCCAGGTAGGGTTCGAGGGCATATCGTCCGCCGCACAGGGCGTCGGCGAGTTCATGACCGAACTCGTCAACTAGAACCACCGACGAGGAGTCCTGCTGTGATCCGCCATCTGGTCCTGTTCAAGCTCAACGAGGGCATCGCGAAGGACGACCCGCGCGCCCTGGCCGCCGCCGAGGCGTTCGACGGGCTGGAGAAGGAGATCCCGGAGCTGGCGTTCTGGGAGTGCGGCTGGAACATCAGCGGGCGCCCGATCGCGTACGACTTCGCCATCAACTCGGCCGTCGAGGACCCCGATGCGCTCCAGCGCTACCTGGAGCACCCCGCCCACCAGGCGGGCGTCGCCCTGTGGCGTGAGATCGCCACGTGGGTGATCGCGGACTACACGTACTAGAGCGCGCGCCTCGGTCCGCTCCGGCCCGGTTCCCGGAAGGCCCCCCGCCGTCACGGCGGGGGGCCTTCCGGCTGTTGGCATCTGCCGCGACGCCGTCAACACGTGGTTATACGGTGCTTGCACACAGTGGACATGTCTTGTGATGCTATGACCGCTTTTGACGGATGAGTTGACCGTAGTTGACCAGCAAAAGGGGTGGCGTGAACGTGCCGGCCAGTACAGCGCCTCAGGTCCCGCCCCAGAACGAGGCCGGCGGCCCGGACACCGCGCGCCCCCGGCCAGAGAACCAGCGGCCGGAGAACCAGCGGCCAGAATCCCAGCGGCCGGCGAACCAAGGGCCAGAGAGCCGGCAGCCGGAGACCCAGCAGCCACAGAGCCCCAAGCCCCACCAACCCCAACCCCACCGCCCCCAGAGCACCCGCCCCCCGAGCACCCGCGGCGCCGACACCCGCGCCCTGACCCAGGTGCTCTTCGGGCAGCTCAAGGAGCTTGAGCCGGGCACCCCCGAACACGACCGCGTACGCGGGGCGCTGATCGAGGCCAACCTCCCGCTCGTCCGGTACGCGGCCGCCCGCTTCCGCTCCCGCAACGAGCCGATGGAGGACGTCGTCCAGGTCGGCACCATCGGGCTCATCAACGCCATCGACCGCTTCGACCCGGACCGCGGCGTGCAGTTCCCGACCTTCGCGATGCCCACCGTCGTCGGCGAGATCAAGCGGTACTTCCGCGACAACGTCCGCACCGTGCACGTACCGCGCCGGCTCCACGAACTCTGGGTCCAGGTCAACGGCGCCACCGAGGACCTCACCACCGCCCACGGCCGCTCCCCCACCACCGCGGAGATCGCCGAGCGCCTGAAGATCGGCGAGGACGAGGTGCTGGCCTGCATCGAGGCCGGCCGCTCGTACCACGCCACCTCCCTGGAGGCGGCCCAGGAGGGCGACGGACTGCCCGGCCTCCTCGACCGGCTCGGCTACGAGGACCCGGCCCTCGCCGGCGTCGAACACCGCGACCTCGTACGGCATCTGCTCGTCCAGCTGCCCGAGCGCGAGCAGCGCATCCTGATGCTGCGCTACTACAGCAACCTGACGCAGTCCCAGATCAGTCAGGAACTCGGCGTCTCACAGATGCATGTGTCAAGGCTCCTCGCCCGGAGCTTCGCCCGTTTGAGATCCGCAAACAGGATCGAAGCGTAGCTGGAACGGGTAGACCGGTTCGGAGCAGTTCTACGGCACCCCAAATGCCGTACACCCCTTGTTTCCTGCGGATATTCACCCACGCCATGTCGACAAGTCACTACAGCGTGTTGCCGACATGTGACATTCTGCTGGAACCGCGTTTGCCGCAGCCCCGCCTCCGGTATTCAGGTGGAGGCTGCGTTCCTCCGATGGTCGTGGCCGCCGCGACCGTCCGCGACCTCAAGGGGGTGGCATGTCCGCAGAACAGGGCAGCTCGAAGGTGCTCACGCTCACGCCCGCGGCGACGCCGGAGACGATGTCCGAGTCGATGCCCGACTCGATGCCCGGCTCGGTGGCCGTCTCGGTGGCCGTCTCGATGCCCGGCTCGATGGCCATCTCGATGCCCGACTCGATGGCGGTCTCGATGCCCGTCCAGCCGTCGGCGGAGACCGTCGAGGCCCCCGCGCCGATCGTCGTCACGCCGGAAGCCATCGACACCCGCACGCTCTCCCGCTCCCTCTTCCTCCGGCTGCGCGCCCTCGACGACGACGGCGCGGCGGCGGACAGCCCCGAGCGGACGTACGTCCGCGACACCCTGATCGAGCTCAACCTCCCCCTCGTCCGGTACGCGGCGGCCCGCTTCCGCTCCCGCAACGAGCCGATGGAGGACATCGTCCAGGTCGGCACCATCGGCCTGATCAAGGCGATCGACCGCTTCGACTGCGAACGCGGCGTGGAGTTCCCGACGTTCGCGATGCCGACCGTCGTCGGCGAGATCAAGCGCTTCTTCCGCGACACCTCCTGGTCGGTCCGCGTTCCGCGCCGGCTCCAGGAGCTGCGCCTCGCCCTCACCAAGGCCAGCGACGAGCTCGCCCAGAAGCTCGACCGCTCCCCGACCGTCCCCGAACTCGCCGCCGTCCTGGGCGTGTCCGAGGAGGACGTCGTCGACGGCCTCGCGGTCGGCAACGCGTACACCGCCTCCTCGCTCGACTCCCCGTCCCCGGAGGACGACGGCGGCGAGGGCTCCCTCGCGGACCGCCTCGGCTACGAGGACACGGCCCTGGAGGGCGTCGAGTACCGCGAGTCCCTGAAGCCCCTCCTCGCCAAACTCCCGCCCCGCGAACGGCAGATCATCATGCTGCGGTTCTTCGCCAACATGACCCAGTCGCAGATCGGCGAGGAGGTCGGCATCTCCCAGATGCACGTCTCACGCCTCCTGACACGGACGCTGGCGCAGCTCCGCCAGGGCCTGATCGCCGACTGACCCCTGCCCGGGGCGAATTCGCCCACCCCATTCCCAACTGACACTTAGTCAGCAAGACTGCCGCCATGCGGCGACAGAGGTCACTCCTGACAGTGGTCGCGCTCTGCCTGGGCGGAGCGCTGACCGCGTGCGGCAGCGGCAGCGACGACGAGGGCTACGCGGCCGTCGGCGCGGGCTCCTCACCCAAGGGCCCGATCGCCCCCTCGGGATCGGTCACCCTGATCCCCCTCGACGGCAGCCCGTCCCCGTCCCCCTCCACGAGCGGGACGACATCGAGCACGACGTCCCCGTCACCCCGGACCCCGGGCACGACACCGGCACCTGGCGGCACGGCTCCGGGAAACGCGCGTACGGGTACGGAATCGGACTCGGGTACGGCGACGGGCCCGGCCCCAGGAACCACCTCCGCCCCCGGCCACCCCACACGCCCGCCGAACACGGCGACCGCCCCACCCCCGGGCACGACCACCTCACCCCCACCGACCACCCCCGCCCCGCCGGCGACGCCTGCCACCCTGACGCTCTCGGCACCGGTACTCACGGACGCCGACAAGCGCTGGTGCGAGCAGGTCACGATGACCTTCCGCAACACCGGCGGCACGGCGGCCACTTCGGGAACGGTCACCTTCGCGACGCACATCATCGGCGCCCTGGGCGTCGACTGGGCGACCATCGAGTCGGCCCAGCCCCTGCCGGCACCGATCGCCCCCGGAACGGCGCGGACCCACACGTACACGGTCTGCGTGGACTCCTGGCGCGTCCCGCTCGGCATGCGCGTCGACACCCAGAAGGTCACGGCGACGTGGAAGTGACCGGCGGGTGACACTCGCTCCGGTGCCTCCGGAGCAACACGTTGGCGTCGGTCTCGCCGCTCCAGTCGTACCGTCCGCGCGCCTCCGCCCTGCGCGCCGCCAGCACCCCGCACTCCGCGCACCCGGGCTCGGGCGCGGGCGGCCGGCTCATCTCGTACTCCACGCCCGCCCGCTCGTTGGCGGCCCGCACCCCCGCGCTGAGCCGCTCGGCGGGCGTGGCGGGCCGTACACGCGCCGGATCGGCCTGCCACTCCCGCCCGCCCCCGACGGGCCGCAGCATGGCGTACGGCCCCGCCTCGCCCCGGTACTCCCCGACCCTGCGCGCCTCGGGGTCGTAGACGAACCCACCGCACTCGCTCTGCCCTGCCATGCCTCAGCTCCTCAGGCCCTCACCCGATCGGGCGACTACTCTGCGTGCTCTCAGCGTTGCTCAATGGAAGAAGCGGCCACAACGCTCGACGCGTGCCAAGGGCCACTGTCACAAGGGGGTTGGGTGTGACCCAGCGAAACGCGAGGGCGGCGGGCACGGAGGCCGCGACGACGGCGGAGGTCTTCGGCGAGCTGCTGCGCCACTACCGCGAGGCAGCAGGCCTCACCCAGGACGCCCTGGCCCGCCTCGTCCACTGCGACCGCTCCCAGGTGGCCCGCGTGGAGGCGGCCAAGCGGGTCCCGACGGACACCTTCGGGAGAGCGTGCGACGAGGCGCTGGGGACGGGTGGGGTGCTGGTGCGGTTGTGGGGCCGGATCGACTGGTATCCCCAGGTGGAGCATCCGGACTGGTTCGAGCGCCGGGCGGAGATGGATGCGGAGGCGTTGATCCTGCACGAGTACCAGGTGGGCGTGGTGCCGGGCCTGTTGCAGACGCCGGAGTACGCACGCGCCCTGTTCTCCCGGGCGACGAGTGGGGCGGAACTGGAGGAGAGGGTTCGCGCCAGGTTGAGCCGCCAGCAGCGCTTCCTGTCAGGGGACGGACCGCTCTACACGGTCGTCCTGGACGAGAGCTGCCTGCACACCGTCATCGGGGGCCCGAGCATCATGCGCGCCCAGTGCGCCCACCTGCTGGAGGTGAGCGAACTCCCCAACGTCTTCGTGCAGATCGCACCTTCGCAAGACCACGGCCTGCACCGTCCGAACACGTCGTTGTCGCTGATCAGGCTGCCCGACGGGCACGGGTGGGTCTACTCGGAGTCGCTCGACAGCGGGCATTTCAGCGACGATCCGTCCGTCTTGTTACGGCACACCCAGACCTATGATGGGCTGAGGGCGGATGCACTGTCGGCCCGCCAAACCGCCGCGCTGATAAGCGACTTGATCGAAGGGTACGGGCGTCATGGAGAGGCACGATCTGCAGCCCGCGACGTGGATCAAAAGCAGCTACAGCGGGGACAACGGCGGCAACTGCCTCGAAGTCGCCCCCGGATTCCCCGGCCTCGTCCCCGTGCGTGACAGCAAGGCGCCCGAGGGGCCCGCGCTCGTCTTCGGGAGCCGGGCGTGGGGCTCGTTCGTGAGGGCGCTGTGAGCGGGATGCTGCCCAAGGGCACCAAGGTGCTGTCCATCGGGCTGCACCCCCGGTCGCTCGACTACCGCACGATGCCCGAGGGCGTCACCAAGGAGTCGCTCACCGCGCGCATCGAGGCGGCGAACTCCGCCCTCCAGAAGGCCGGGTTCGACATCGTCACGTGCCTGGTCGACCCCGACCCCGAGACGGCCGGGGCGGCGGTCGCGGAGGCGCTCGGCGGTCACGAGATCGGGCTGGCGATGATCGGCGGGGGTGTACGGATGATTCCCGAGAACACCCTTGTGTTCGAGCGGGTGGTGAACGTCCTCCTGGAGCACGCGCCCGGCATCCGGCTCAGCTTCAACTCCTCGCCGGAGACCACGATCGACGCGCTGCGTCGCTGGATCGAGCCGTAACGCAGCGCCTCAGGCGAGGAACAGCGCGGCGACCGCCGGGGCCGCGTACATGAGGGGCCAGGCGACGTGCGGGTACTGGCGGGCGCGGATGACGGTGATGACGGCGCCGGTGAAGTAGAGGATCACGCCGATGCCGGCCGCGAGGCCGATCGCGGGGACCCAGAGGCCGACGACGAGGCCCGCGGCGCCGGCGGCCTTGGCGAGCCCGAGCCAGGGCCACCAGGTGGTGGGGACGCCGTACTCGGTGAGGGGCTGGGTGACCCACGGGGCCTTGATGAAGACCGAGAGCGCCGAGAAGCCGACCATGAACGCGGCGACGGCGGTGACGACGATGTGGGTGGTGGTCATGGCGGGCTCCTGGGTCGGTCGGTCGGTCGGTCATGCGCGAGCGCTTCTCGCTCGCACACCCCACTGACGGAGCGCACCGCACATGTGTGACGGGCTATTTCGGAAATTGTCCTGGCCCACCCTCGTGGGCTTCTGGCGTGGCCGCCCTCTTCTCCGAGTGTGGCGGATGGAGGCGGCGCCTCAAGGGCGCTCCTCCGTCGCGTCGGTGCAGGGGCTGGGCGCCGGGCCGACTTCGCTCGCACTGATCGATGTCAGATGCGCGCGATAGCTTCCCCGCATGGGTCTGTACCTGGTGAGCGTTGGCGCGGAGGAATGGTTCGGCGACGAGGAGGACGGGTGGGGCGAGGTCGCTTCAGCCCTCAACGCTGAACTCAGGCGGCGGGGCCTGCCGCCCTACGAGGACGTACCCCCGGAGACGGACTTCGCGCGGGGTTCAGGGCAAGCGTTCGAGGAGAAGCTGGCCCCCTCCATGACCGGGTTGGTCGCCTTGTGCGAGACGCACCTGTCACGAGAGGAATCGGAGACCCTCCTTGGCTGGACCGTACTCGTACCCTTCTCGCTCGACGAGGTGATCTGGTCGCCCATCGAATCCAGCGACTTCGACTCCATGGTCGCCGGCGCCCCTCAGGTACTAGCGCTGGCCGAGAGGCTGGCGACAGCCATCGATCTGCCACTCGAAACCCCGGCAACATGCGACAACCTCGGCCTGAGCACGTGGTTCGGGCACCAAGCAAAGGAACTGGCCACTACTCGGCCTGGACCGTGGAGCGAGGACCTGGACGCGGCCTTCTACGTCGCACTCTTCCTGCGCGCCGCCCAGCACTCGATCCGACGTGGCTGCCCCATGGTCTACAGCTGAGACCCACGTTCCGTCCCGACCATGCGCGGATCACGGAATCAGAAGCCGGCGGGGGCAGGGAGGGGCGAGGGGTTGGTCTCGCCGCTGTAGAAGCGTCGCACGGGGGCCGACGCCCCGTGAGCTGGTGCGTCGGGTTCTCACATGGGTGGGGTCGGCTTTCGTTTGGGTGGGTCTTCGATCGGATCGGGTTCCCAGTACCAATCTTCCCCTCGGTGGACGGCGCGGCCGGGAACGGGGTTGGGTCCGCCATCGCGGCCGGCGTGCCAGTGGATGAGGGCGATCACCGCGCCGATGAAGAGGACCATGCCGAGGCCGGTCCACGCTGTCGGGTCGCCTTCCGCGAGCCGTGGCCCGCCTGTGGTCCAGAGGAAGCGTCCGAGCCGCCAGGCCGCCACCACCAGCACATACGCGAGCCCGAGTCCGAAGGGCAGGAAGACCAGCCCGAGGGCCAGACAGCCTTTGTCCACACTCCCGCGCCTCATCGCAGCCCCCTAGCTCCCCCCGCCCGCTGCCGGCTGTCGCCGGGGCGGGACATACCCGCCCCGGGCAGCCCCGACACCGGGCACCGCCACCGCTTACATCGAGGCCGACGCGACCAGGCCGGGGGGTCTTCACCTGCTGGCCCTTGAGGTCGAGTAAGTGAGCGTAACCATGTATGAGTGGGTGTCGTTGTCAGAGTGTGAATCTGACGGAATGGGCGAAGACGCAGGGCGTGCATCCGCA